>CAZTQK010000033.1:0-24683 GCA_964615635.1 uncultured Planctomycetales bacterium | reverse complement strand
ACGATTCCCATCGTCATTCACGCGGGAATATGGGAAGGATTGGCTACTGACGGCCGACCACTTCAATACTCCTCCGGCCGCTGAAAGCTGATCGGTGAGTGCTGAACGCATCAATCGAAAACACCGAGACAGGAAGCGAGTCCCGGCCCGCAGATCATGGGATTGACGCGGATGAAGAGCCAAGAAAAGCCAGACCCCGGCCCGCTAAACACGTACGTATGCAACGCCGGGGTCAGTGCATCTCCGCCTCGCAGGTGCCGAGGCCCTTGCGGTAGTAATTGAACTGCACGTTCGGGTGCTGGGCCAGCAGGGACATCGGAACCGAACTGTCGGCGATCTCCTTAGAAATCATGAAAGCGGTCAGACGTTGTCCGAAGGGGTTGTCGTGCGTGCCTGCCTGCCAGATGGACACGCGGCCGGCCTTCCACGTTTCAGCCGGCCCGACGCTGATGGCCTTCGTCGGAATGCCTGCCACGTTGCCGCCGCCGGAGGTCCGGGCGTTCTGCATAAGAGTTGCGGGGTGCAGATCCACCACGCGGGTGGTGAGTTTTCGATACACCGCAGGCGGCGGCGGCTCATCCAGGTAAGGTGCCTCGCGTTTCGGCGGATCATTGAACGCCCAGTGCTTGATCTCGCCCTGGCCGCCCTGCATGACCGCGCAACGAACTTCGTCCCAGGTCTTCATGTATGCCGTCGCATCGGCCTTGGGGAAATGAATGTTCGATTCAGGCATTCGCAGGTCCGGACGAATGCGATTGAAGCACAGTTCCCGGTCCGCCTTGGCAAAGGATAACGGGTGCGTCTCCGGAACCTCCTTGCCGCTCATGTACCACTCGTCCATGCCCCAGAAATGGGCATGCTTCAGATCCAGCTCCAGCGCATTGACCAGCCGGGCGACGAGCGGAAGCTGCTCAGTCGGTCCGATCGGGCCGCAAATGCCTACCGGCTCGTCGTCGGTCGCTTGCCGCCAGGCTTCGATGTATTCCAGGGCTTCCGCCAGATAGAAATCCTCCAGCGTGTCGTACATCACCACGCGAAAGCCGTCCCGCGACAGCTTGGCCACATCATCAACTGTCAATCGGGCCACTTCCTCAAGGAGCTCTTCCGGCAGTGTCGTGTAGTCCCACCACCCCGTGGCAATCGAACTTATTCTCCGAGCCATGTCGCAGTCTCCTGTGTATCAGCATCAGGCGAACAAACCCAGAATAAGGGCTCGCCGTGGTGCTGACAATGCTGATTTGGCCAACCGCTCCGCGAGACGACCGTCAACTGCCTTGTGTCCAGTCGCGGTCGTTGTGAGCGGTTCCCGTTGCGTCCAGACACCACGACCGCCTCGTCTCCACGCGAGTCAGGGTCTTGGCCTAATCTCAAGGATTCTCCGACAACCGTGATGAACGCCGAGAATCATGTAACCTGCCTGCTATGGCCGGTCGTTTACGCCATCATTTGCGGCTGCAGCACCACACCGCCGCCCCGCGGCCCTCGTCTGGGCAGAATCACGACAGCAGCGCTTGAACCTTTGAACAACAGAAGCTCATCGCCCCCGAGCGAGGTCCATTTGAGCAACCAGAACCAGCGGGGTAAAAACCCGAATTCATTTAATTGCGTTACGACACCATACGGGCAGCCGGCCAATCCACATCCGTGCTCGGTCCATCGTGTGCCGCAAGCCACTATCAAACATAGACTTAAATCAGCTAATCCTCTTATAACCAGGTGATTCTGTTGTCGGCCGCGACAACCCGACAACGACCCATTTTGTGGACACTGCCACTAGCGTCAACACATGGTTCGGGTACAATGAGATGAAGGAAGTTGAATCAGGAGTTCAACTGTAGTCAAGTATAACTGAAGGTGGATGTTATCATGGCTGTAAGACATCACATCAAGGTGCTGGTGGTGGACGATGATCCACAGGTCTGCAAAATGATCAGCACGAGCTTGAAAGATCATGGTTATCACGTGCAGTCGTACTCTCAACCGAGACAGGCGCTGCAGGCCGTCCGAAAGGCCCCGTTTGACATCGCGATCATCGACATCAAGATGCCGGACCTGAATGGCCTGGAAATGGTTGAGAAAATCAAGGCGGAAGACCCGCGGATCGCACCGATCGTGATGACCGCCTATCCGGACATCCAGACGGCGGCCGAGACGATGCGTCTGGGCAGCCGCGACTACCTGTGCAAACCGTTTAAGGAGGAGGAGCTGCTCCAGGCCGTCGAACGGATCGCCCAGGAGATGGGCCTGGTCTACACCAACGAGCAGGAGCTGAACCGTCTCATCGGCCAGCGCATCCGGCAGGAGCGCCTCAAACAGAGCCTGACTCTTCGGCAGCTTTCCGAGCGGGCCGAGCTGACCACTTCGCAGCTTTCGCAGGTGGAATTGGGCAAGAATGCGGCCAGCATCTGGGCTCTGGCTCGGATCAGCTCGTCGTTGGGCAGGCAGTTGTGCGAACTGCTGGCCGGTCTGTGAGTCTCTGCCCCCTCGACAAGCAGGGATGCGGGAGTGTCCTCTCATCCATACGAATTGCCGCGGTCTGCCCAGGTTTGACGGGCAGGCCGCCTTGCTTTTTACCCGCTTTTGGGGAACATGGTCGCGCAAGATGAGTAAGTCCAAGACCAAGACAGACGAACCCAAGGCCAGAAATGAGGCTCTGGCTTTTGCCAAACAGGCTGCCCGCATTGCCGCGGACAACCACACGGAAGACCTCGTCATTCTCGATCTCAGGGGCCTCTCGTCGGTGGCGGACTTCTTCGTCATCGGCACGGGTACTTCAGACCGCCAGATGCGGGCTACCTGCGACGATATCGAGGAATACGCCAGGACCATCGGCGAGAAGCCCTTTGGCGTCAGCGGTTACGAAACAGCCACTTGGCTGCTGGCCGATTACGTGGACGTCGTTATTCATCTGTTTGACGCCGAGAGACGCAGATACTACGACCTCGAACTCCTTTGGGGCGATGCCCCGCGCGTGGACTGGAAGTAGGCCCCCCTGCCCAGAGGAATCGATGAACGCCATCAGCCAGTTGCTGAACGGTGCCCCCCTTTTTCCCGAACTGCAGGAACGCGCGGCGAACGAGTTCCGGCAGGTCTGCGGGTTTGCGGTGTACTCGGCGTCAGTGGACTCAGCCGTGGGGATGGTCGTTGCCCTGGGCAAGGAGAACCGGTCGCGCCGGTTGCTGCTGGCCGCCCGCGATGGGCGTTTCGGTCCCTTCGCGTCGCTGCCTCATGATCGAAAGCAGGTTGTTGGCGATCTGCAGGTCGCGGTCGTCTCGGCCGGCGCTGATTCCGCGGCCGCCCTGCGAAAGGCGGTGCCCTGGACCTCACCGCGATTGTGCGGACTCGCGACCTCTGCCGGCCTCGGGGACCGTCTGGGGCTGGCGACACCCGGACATATCCTTGCCATAGGAGATTCCGGATGTGTGCCCTTCGTAGCGCAGCAGTCGATTCGCGAGATGACCCGCACGCAGCGGACGCCGCAGGAGGTCATGGACGACGCGGTCTGGGGTGTTTTTCAGGTCGGCTGGAGAGAAGGCTTCGGCAGCGATGCAGACCATCTCAAGACGACCGCGGACATCGACGCGACCGCCACCGCAGGCTTCACTATGTTTACCATCGATCCTGGTGACCACGTCTGTGGCGAAGCCGACACGATGACCGCCGCAGCGGCATCGAAGGCAACGGACGCCTTCCCTTGGGTTGACCTGGAGACAAGCAGGGAAGAACTGAGAAGGCGATATCTCGACCAACGATTCTCACTCGCCGGCGGAGGCGACGTCTTTTTCACCGACGAGACCCTGTTGCGGGCCGTCGTGAAGTATGGCCGTGCCATCTCCCACACCGCCGCGATGTATCGGCACCTGGTTGCGAAGCGCGGCATCGGCGGCTTCGAGCTCGAAGTGTCCGTCGACGAAACAGATACTCCCACGTCGGAGGCGGAACACTACTTCATCGCCGCTGAACTCAAACGACTCGGCGTTCGATGGGTAAGCCTGGCGCCCAGATTCATCGGTGCATTCGAGAAAGGTATCGACTACAAAGGCGACCTTGGGGTCTTCGAGCAGTCATATGCCCGGCACGCGGCCATCGCCCGGACCCTCGGCCCGTACAAGCTCAGCCTGCATTCGGGGAGCGACAAATTCTCCATTTATCCCATCGCCGCGAGGCTCTCCGAGGGACTGGTCCACCTCAAGACCGCCGGTACCAGCTACCTCGAGGCTCTTCGAGTCATCGCCCGGGTGAATCCGGACCTGTTCCGGCGGGTCCTGGACTTCGCTTTCGGCCGCTTCGACATCGACAGGGCCAGCTACCACATCTCGGCCCGTGTCGAACGTGTCCCCCGTTCCACCGCTCTCAAAGATGCGGACCTGGAACGCGTTCTTGACTCCAACGACGGACGGCAATTGCTCCACGTCACTTACGGATCAGTGCTGACCGCCGCCAACCCCGACGGCAGCCACCGCTTCCGCCGGGAACTCATCGAGACACTCATCGATCACGAGGAGGAGCACTACGCCGTGTTGGCAGCGCACATGCGAAGGCATGTGGAGCCATTTGGCAGCCCAGAGGCTGGGGACTAGGGTCTGGGGGCTGGCGAAACCCCTATCAGGCTCGACGCTCAAGGGAATGCACCAGCGATCGCGTCTTGCGGCCTATCACCGCGAGTCCTGCCAGGATCTGCTCTGCTCGCTGGCGCGTTTTCGGGTACAGATCGGAACTCAGCAATAGTTGGGTTTCTAGCTCGGCCACGGAGCCGAGGGTAACAGAAAGAAACTGCAAGAAATGCGCGGTCGTTCGCGCATGCCCTTCCGCCATGTTGCTCGGGATGGATACCGCCGCCCGACGCATCTGGGAAACCAAGCCAAAAGCCTCAGACCTCGGCAGTTCCCGTGTCAGAAGGTAGACATCGCGAGCCGACTTCATGGCCAACTGCCACACCTCCAGATCCCGATAGCTTCTGATATCGCTCATGAACAGACCTCCACCCACCTCGCCGCGTGGTCTCACGACGAAAACTGACACACCAAACCAGGCTCCAGACCCCAGTCCCCAGTCTCCAGCCCCCTCGCTGAGGCCATCGCCTCAGCGCTTCGTCCAGTAGTCCACCACGCACACCTTGTCGAGATGCGGGCCGACGATTGAGCCGAACTCCTTGTGGGCCGGGTGCGGCAGGTAGGCGTCGCGATCGGCCTCGGTTCGGAAGGTCAACAGGAAGCAATGGGTGAAGCCCTGAGCTTTGCCCTCGGGGCTCACGTCTGTACCCCATTCGAAGCGCACGATGCCCTTGATCTTGTTCGGCAGCGCGGCGAAAGCCTGTTCGATCTTGTTGACCTGCTCAGGTGTCGTGCCGTCCTTGAACTTGAACAAGACGACGTGCCGAAGCACCGGCTTGGCGCAAATGCAGTTCGGACACTCCCCTCGAACACAGGCACTCTGTCTTGTCTGTGAACAGCCGGCCCAGAGCACCAACGCGGACAACAAGCCGAGCGCGACGAGTCTTCTCATGGCATCATCCTTTCGTGTATAACCTGAGTCCTGTCCTGATCTCGCTCGCAACGCGAGTCACACGACGGCATATTCTGACGGCAGCGGCGCCGGAATCAATCCGAGCCCTCTGGCGGCATGGCGCGCGCTCGTTTACGCTTCGGGGCAGCCAGACCCCTGATAAGTGAACCAGGAACCGCTCCGGTCGACCATTTCGTGTCCGGGGCAGGGCGTGACGCTGGTTTGCAGGGGTCTGTGACAGTTTAGGCGGGGAGACGCTATGGCTTTTTCAGAACCGCGACTGTGAGGGAGCGGCCCTCGTGTGGTGTTGGCCGCTTTGCGGCCTGGCCTGCCCTTGACCCGCTTGTGGGAATCGGTCAAGGGCCCCTCGCTTGCGCTCGGGGTTCTGAAAGAGCCGCCTATACTGTCACGGACCCGGTTTGCAGTGTGAGATCGGGGCCGGCTTGACATGTGCATTGTCCCGGATGTAGAGATATACTACTCTTCTTGTCGGGCGGCAGGTGTTCGGATGGCAGCCAAGCTGTCGTGACCTGGCAGACTTGAGACTCCCATTCGTCCGGATACCGGGATGGCTCGCGTACCCGTCGACTGGGCTCTCACTGCAATCCAAGCAAGGATGGGGCGGGCAATGGGCGAGTATTTCCGCAACATCTATCTGGCAATCAAGACCATCCTGATTGGTCTGCGCATCACGCTCAACTACTGTTTCGCCCGCACGATCACCGTGCAGTATCCGGACATGGCTCCGACGCTCCAGCCCCGTTTCCGGGGCTTCCACTACTACGAGATCGAGAAGTGCATCGGCTGCGAGCTATGCGCGAAGGCCTGCCCGGTTGACTGCATTTCGATGTCCAAGACCGGCCCGCGCAAGACCGACAAGGCCACAGGCCTGGCGGTCGGCGGGGCAATGACCAGCTACGGGATCGACTACAGCAAGTGCATGTTCTGCGCCCTATGCACGTATCCTTGCCCGACAAAGTGCATTCACATGGGCAGCATCCACGACATGTCGGCGTTCGACCGCGACAGCATGGTTGTGGAGTTCACCGAGCTGGCTCGGCAGGGTCTGCAGACGCCCATGCCGTTGTGGATTCAGAAGTCGCACCTGCCGGCCTGGGCAAGAAAGACCAAGGACGAGTGGGTCGAACGCGGTCGCGGCCGGCATCAGCTCATGTTGAGGGCGATGGAGGACCAGCGAACGGAGAAACCGGCCGCGGGCTTCGCAGATTGAGACGACATGATGACGGCGATGAACAACATGGTTCTGGCTGACGGCGGCGTACACCTGGTTACGGGGATGACCATTTTCGCGCTGGCGGGTCTGATTTTAGGCCTTGGGGCGCTGATCTTCGGTCGTCTGCTGCGCCCCAGGCTGCCCAACCAGGACAAAGGCGAGCCCTACGAATGCGGTGAGGTGGCCGTCGGAACGAGCTGGGTCCAGTTCGATCTGCGGTTTTACGTCGTGGCCCTCGTCTTCCTGGTGTTCGACGTCGAGATCGCCCTGCTGTATCCGTGGGCCGTAGTCTTCGGTGGGGACGGCACGGCGTCAGCCGGGCAGGGAACCATGGAGCAGGTCCGCAATGCGGCCTTGTGGGACATGCTCTTCTTCTTTGCCGTCCTGGTCGTCGGATTCGTGTACCTGTGGCGATTCGGATACCTTGACTGGGTGTGGGCGTTTGGGAATCGGATTGCGGCCGGGGAGACAAACACGAGCGAAGGAGACGTTGACCAATAGCTATCAGCTCTTAGCTGTTAGCTCCTAGCCATATGATTCAGGTGCTCGGTGGCTGCCAGGCGCCAAAGGCATAGTACGGAGAAACGGCCGGCTCGGAGGCCGGCCGCTACAGAAGCGGGTAAGGGCCGTCCACGGTGAGAAGCCGGTCGGGGGAGATGGAACGGGACCTGCGGTGTGAGATGAGTTGGATCGAGAACAAGCTTGAGCCCGGCGTGCTGGTGACCAGCGTGGACTGGGCATTGAACTGGGCCAGGAGCAACAGCCTCTGGCCGATGACCTTCGGCTTGGCCTGCTGTGCGATCGAGATGATGGCCACGGGAATGTCGCGGTTTGACTTCGATCGGTTCGGCGCGGGAGCTTTCCGAGCGACGCCCCGCCAGTCGGACCTCATGATCGTGGCCGGCACGGTAACATACAAGATGGCAACGCGGGTCATCCGGCTCTACAACCAGATGGCCGATCCGAAATACGTGATGGCGATGGGGGCCTGTACCGTCGGCGGCGGCCCCTACTTCAAATACGGATATCACGTGGTCAAGGGCGTCGATCTCATCGTCCCGGTGGATGTGTATGTGCCCGGGTGCCCACCGAGACCCGAGGCCCTGTTGGAAGGGTTGATGCGACTGCAGGACAAGATCAAGGCTCGAACCATCGCTCGCGAGCCCGAAGCACCGAAGGCCCAGCCGCCGATACCGCTGGTGTGACAATGACACCCGAAGAAATTGCGGACATCCTGCAAACAACGTTCCAAGACGCGGTCGGTGTAGCTGAGATGGGAACCAGCCATCCGTCGGTCAACGTGGCAGCCGATCATTGGCACGACATCGCCGTTTTCCTGCGCGACGATGATCGTCTGCGTCTCAACATGCTGCGATGCGTCAGCGGCGTTGATCTGCCCGACCAGAGCCAGATCGAGATTGTCTACGACTTGACCTCGCTTCGTCCGCCGCGAATCGTGGGCTCCTACTGGACGGGCGACAACGAGATCGCCATTCGCGTCAAGGTGCCTCGCGAGGGCGGACATATGCCGTCGGTATCCGACGTATGGCCGTCGGCGGACTGGCACGAACGGGAGGTGTTCGACATGCTCGGGGTGAGGTTCGACGGCCACCCGGATCTGCGACGGATCCTGTGCCCCGACGACTGGGCCGGGCATCCGCTGCGGAAGGACTATGAGTATCCGAAGGAGTATCACGGAATACCGGGAACGCCGCCGAGCAAACCCGACCCTTCCGGGAGTTAAGACCAGCCCGCCATGAGTGAGAAGATTCTGTACAGCCGGCCGGATTTACTTGCAGACCGTCATCGCGCCTCCGCGGATCCCGACATCCGCACGGAAGAGATGCTCGTCAACATGGGCCCCCAGCACCCCAGCACACACGGGGTTTTGCGGCTCGTGCTGAGGACTGACGGCGAACTGGTCGTCGAAGTCACGCCACACATCGGATACCTGCACCGCTGCGCGGAGAAAATCGGTGAGAACCTGACGCCCGTCCAGTTCATTCCGATGACCGACCGGATGGACTACCTCTCCGCCATGAACAACAACCATGCCTACAGCCTGGCCATCGAGAAGCTGGCCGGGATCGAGGTCCCTGAGCGGGCCAAGTACATCCGCATCATCATGGCCGAGCTCAACCGGATTGCGTCGCACCTCGTGGCTTTCGGCACGTTCGGCCTGGACATGGGTTCGTTCACCGCCGTGCTCTATGCCTTCCGCGAACGGGAGTACATCCTCGATCTGTTCGAGGCCGTCTGCGGAGCAAGATTAACTTACAGCTACATCACCATCGGCGGAGTCATCGCCGACCTGCCGGAGCGGTTCCTGGAGAAGATGGCGGAGTTCCTCGATTTCTTTGAACCTAAGATCGACGAGTACAACAACCTGCTGAGCTACAACCACGTCTTCGTGAAACGAACGGCAAACGTCGGCACGATCTCACCCCAGGACGCGATCGCGTACGGCCTGACCGGGCCGTGTCTGCGGGCCTCGGGTGTCAAATGGGACCTCCGGAAGTGCGCCCCCTACGACATCTACGACCGTTTCGAGTTCGACGTCCCGGTGGGCGTCTCCGGCGGCTCGGACGGGGTTCCGCCGGGCGTGGTCGTAGGCGACAGTTGGAACCGTTATTTCGTACGCATGGAAGAAATGAAACAGTCCGCGCGAATCCTGCGGCAATGCATTCAGCAGATGCCCGACGGCGAGGTGCGGACCAAGCTGCCGAGATCGCTCAATCTGCCGAAGAATGAGGTTTATCTCGAAGCCGAGAACCCTCGCGGCCAACTTGGCTTTCTGATCGTGGGCGACGATTCGCCCATCCCGTACCGCATGAAAGCCCGCGGCCCGTGCTTCTGCAATCTCTCGATCACGAACCATGTGTGTCGGGGAGTGCTGCTGGCCGATGTACCGGCGATCATCGGAAGCATTGATATCGTGTTGGGAGAGGTGGATCGGTGAAGGAAGCTATTAGCTCTTAGCTATTAGCTGTTAGCTAACCATATGGCTCAGTTGACGGTGCAGGACATCATTAACCCGAAGCACGACCATGCCCAGAGGGGCAAGGCGATCGGTGCCGCCGTTCTGGTAGCGCTGGTATTCGGCGCGGCCACCTTGGTCGGCTTGGTACTGGCCGTGGTGAAGTTCGGACAGAGCCCTGCGGTTGTGTTCGGCACGATCGGTCTGTTCGGCTGCTTCTGTGCGGCAACGGCTGTCGCCGTTTCGATCCGCTGGTATGCCGAAATCGGTCGCTTGTTGGTCAGGCTCGCGCCGCTCCTGTTCTTTGGCGCGGTCGTCGGTCTTGTTCTCCTCATCTGGGCGTTTGCGCTGCTGTACGGCTGGGCCGATGGCATGATCGCAGCCCAGGATGCGGCGGCCGGCAAGATACGGACCTCCTTCGGCGGCGGGTTGACCATCGCTGAAATCCAGGGTGCTCTCTCCGGGCAGGGCCGATGGGTCATGTGGGCCTGGCCGTTGTGGCTGGTGCAGTCAGGCCTGACGCGAGACATCATCGGCGTGGTCGCCCTGCTCGGCTGGGTGTGCCTCAACGCGATGTTCGCCATCTGGTGGGAGCGGAAGATCGCCGGGCGCATTCAGAGCCGGCTTGGCCCCATGCGGGTCGGCGGCTGGCATGGCTGGGCCCAGTGCATGGCCGACGGCCTCAAGCTGATACAGAAGGAAGACCTCATCCCGACCGAAGCCGACCGGCTGGTCTTCAGGCTGGCCCCCTACCTGGCCTGGGTGCCGGTGTTCTCGGCGTTCATCGCCCTGCCGTTCGGAGCCGGATGGGTCTTTCGCGATCTTGACGTCGCCCTGCTGTTCATCTTCGCGATGCTCGGCGTCGACGTCGTCGGGGTGATCCTCGGCGGCTGGGCCTCGAACAACAAATGGAGCGTCTACGGAGCGATCCGCGTGGCCTGCCAGATGGTGTCTTACGAGATCCCGATGGGCATGTCGCTGCTGGTGGTCGTCATGACCGTCGGCACGCTGCAACTGTCGCGGATCGGCGGCGACATTCAGGCGGGCGGTTTCCACACCTGGCTGGCGTTCAACAATCCGTTCACCTTTGTGGCGGCGTTCACGTTCTTCATTTCGTCGCTGGCAAGCTGCAAGCGAGCGCCGTTCGACCTGCCCGAGGCTGAGAGCGAGCTGGTTGCCGGCTTCCACACCGAGTACAGCGGCTTCCGCTGGGCTCTGTTCTTCTTCGCCGAGTACGCCGCCATGTTCATTATCGCGGGACTGACGGTCATCCTCTTCTTCGGCGCCTGGCACTCGCCGCTGCCGGCCTCGTGGGGTACGGACTGGGCAAACGGCAACCTGCTGCAGCGAGCGCTTCACGGCCTGCTGTTCAGCGGCCCGTTATGGTTCATCGCCAAGTGCTTCTTCTTCATGTTCTGCCATCTGTGGCTGCGCTGGACTCTGCCGCGGCTGCGTATCGACCAGGTGATGTACACCTGCGTGCAAGTACTGCTGCCGATGACCATGGTCCTGCTGCTGGCCAACACGTTTTGGCTATTGTGGGTGCCGGACGACGGGCTCGTGGCACGAATCGCCAATATCGCGATGACGCTGATCGGGGCCGGCCTTGCAGCCGGATTCGTTGTGATCATGTGCAATGGTCTGATCAACCGCCGAAGACTGGTCGGAACACTGGTCATTGACCATCTGCCGGGAGCATGAGTCAAGTGACACGATATCGCTGGGTCCTCATGGCGCTGGTGCTGGCTGCGGCGGCGAGCACCGTGTTTGC
Source organism: uncultured Planctomycetales bacterium (assembly GCA_964615635.1). Taxonomy (GTDB): domain Bacteria; phylum Planctomycetota; class Phycisphaerae; order UBA1845; family PWPN01; genus JAUCQB01. Next base: position 13,196 of record CAZTQK010000033.1, on the reverse strand, counting down.
GCAGCAGGCTGCCAGCGCCCCGGCGCCGATCGAAGCCCATTCGGGTGCCACTGGCGGCTGGTCCGCCAGTGCCGAGGCGATCATGTTCTACGTCATCGGCGGCGTTGCGGCCTTGTGTGCCCTGGGCTGCGTGTTGTTCTCGAACGTCGTGCGGATGGCCGTCTGTCTGTTCGGGGCGTTGGGCACCGCGGCCGGGCTCTACTTCCTGATGGCAGCCAATTTCCTCGGAGCCATCCAGTTGATCGTCTACGCCGGCGGTACGCTGATCGTGATCATTTTCGGAATCATGCTCACAAGCCAGTCGCCGAAGATACGATTTGCCCCAAAGCGAATCGAAGTCGTCGGCGGGGCGCTGGCATGCCTGGCCTTGTTCGTGGGCCTGGTTGTGGTTCTCCTGCAGACCACATGGGGCGATGGGAGAATGGGCGGCGATTACACTGTTGCGCAGATCGGCGAGTCGCTGCTGACGACGTACCTGCTGCCCTTCGAAGTGACGAGTGTTCTGCTGTTGGCGGTGATGATCGGCGCGGCTTACCTGTGCCGCCGTGACCGGGACTGATGGAGTGAGCGGATGTTGACGGTCGGATTGACACACTACCTGGTTCTCGCGGCATTCATGTTCTGCTGCGGCCTCTGCTCGATGATCGTCAAGCGGAACGCCATCGGAATCCTGATCGGTGTCGAACTGGTGCTCAACGCCGCAAACATCAACCTGGTAGCCTTCACCCGGTACCAGGTGGGCGGAATCGATGGGCAGATCGCGGCCATATTCGTGATCGTCCTGGCGGCCGCCGAGGCGGTTATTGCCATCGCGATATTCGTGAACTACTACGCCAACCTGGCCACGATTGACGTGGACCAAGGTAGCAGTCTGAGCGGTTGACGACTTGCCCGCGGCGTTCTTGGAAGGATCCGGATGTCTGGTCTCGAAATCATGTTGGTCCTGGGCGTTGCGGCCCCGCTGCTGAGCTTCCTGCTGCTCGCCCTCTTCGGCTCGCAGATCGGCAAGCCGTGGGCCGGATGGGTGGCGACGGCGGCCATGGCCGTGAGCACTCTGCTGGCAACGGTCGTTCTGATCAAATGGCAGGGGCTTGCACCCACCGATCGCCCCGTGCCGACCGAGTTCACCTGGGCCGCGCTCGGCAGCGTCCCGGTGAACTTCGGCGTCAACCTCGACAGTCTGAGCGTGATCATGTTCTTCATGGTCAGCGTCGTCTCGACCTGCATCTTCGTCTTCAGCATCGGATACATGGCAGGCCGCAGCGACGAGATCGACGGCCAGAGCGAGTTTCACCGTTTCTTCGCCTACCTGTCGCTGTTCGGCTTCAGCATGCTCGGGCTGGTGATCTCGAACAACTTGCTTCTGCTGTTTGTGTTCTGGGAACTGGTCGGCGTCTGCTCCTACCTGTTGATCGGCTTCCACTTTCACAAGAAGAGCGCGTCCGACGCGGCCATCAAGGCCTTCGTGGTCAACCGCGTGGGTGACATGGGATTCATCATCGGCCTGGCGATGGTCTGTTTGTACCTGGGCGACCTCTCGTTGACAGGTGCGGCCGCGGCCTTCGCCGGAGCCCATGACGATGGGGCCTCGCCGCTGTTCACGCACACACTGCTCGGTTTGAGCCTCGCCACCTGGATGGGCATGCTGCTGTTCTGCGGGGCGATTGGCAAGAGCGCCCAGTTCCCGCTGCACGTGTGGCTGCCGGACGCCATGGAAGGTCCGACGCCGGTCAGCGCTCTGATTCATGCCGCCACCATGGTCGCCGCGGGCGTCTACCTCGTTGCCCGCATCTTTGTCCTCCTCACGCCGCAGGCCCAGACATTCATCGCCATCATCGGCTGCATCACACTGACAATCGCCGCGCTGGTCGCGATCGTTCAGACCGACATCAAGAAGGTGCTCGCCTACTCGACGATTTCACAACTTGGCTACATGATTTTGGGCATGGGCGTTGGGGCATGGGTCGGGGGGGTGTTCCACCTGCTCACTCACGCGTTCTTCAAAGCCCTTATGTTTCTCGGCTCGGGTCAGGTGATCGAGGGCTGCCACCACGAGCAGGACATGCGCAGAATGGGCGGGCTGCGGACCAAGATGCCGGTGACCTGCTGGACGTTCTTTGTCGGCGTGCTGGCCATCGCCGGGGTGGGCATCCCGATGATGCACATCGGGCTGGGCGGTTACTTCAGCAAGGACGAAATACTCGCCGTGACGTATGAACGTGCTTACGGCTCTCGTGCGACCCGTGTCGCGCATACTGTCGAGTCGGTCTCGCCTGCGGTGAAAAGACTACTGGGGCATCCACAAGAGGACGACCTTGAACCTACAAGCCGCGACAGACGTGATAACCTCCTTATTGCCCCTGCCCCCCCGCTGCCCCGCTGGCTGTTCTGGATCCCCATCATCATTGCCTACGTCACACCGTTCTACATGATGCGATGCTGGTGGATGACCTTCATGGGCAAGCCTCGCGATCGACACGTTCACGAGCACGCTCACGAAAGCCCGTTGATGTACATTCCGCTGGTGGTGTTGGCGATCGGAACAGTGTTCTCAAGCTACTGGCTGTTTCGCCCCATGGTGGCCGACGCCGCCCCGGCGGGGTTCCTGGTCTCGTCGATCGACGGCGAGAAACTGCACCACGCTCATACAGCGCTGGCAGGCATCGTCGGCGGAGCGTTCGTCGTCGGATTCCTGGTCGCGATTCTGATCTACCGCAAGGGGCTTGACCTGGCCACAATGATCGCGCGAGGATTATGGCCGATCCACACGGTTCTCGAACATAAGCTCTACTTCGACGAACTGTATGGTCTGGTTCTGGTCGGCGGCACGCATGCGAGCAAGGCGATTTTGTACGCCTTCGACAAGTGGATCGTTGACGGGATGGTCAACCTGGCGGGCCGGGCCACGGCGTGGCTGGCGCGGTTCACGGGCAATGTCCTGGATACGATCGGCGTAGACGGCGCCGTCGAATCCGTCGGCCGGGGCACGATGGGTCTCGGCGAAATAGCGCGAACGCCGCAGGTTGGACGAATTCGGAATTACGTCTTGTTCGCCGTCGGGACCGCGGCGGTGGTGCTGGTGGTCATGGTGTGGCAATGGTGAGAAGAAAGCTCTTAGCTCCTGGCTATTAGCTCTTTGGCTATTAGCTATTAGCTGCAGAAGGACCTGGGCAATGGTAGAAGGCAACCTGCTGAACCTCCTGATCTTCATTCCGGTTATCGGGGCGGTGCTCTGCCTGATCACGCCGAACACGCGGCTGGTCAAGATGATCGCCGTCGCCACGACGGCCATCGTCATGCTGCTCTCCTTCATGCTCTTCCAGCACTTCGCCTGGTGGGGCGGCCGGGAGGCCGTCGACATCTTCGGCAGCAGTTACGGACAAAAGATCTACGAGGTCACCCAGAAAGACTGGATTCACCTCAACGAGGCGTCGGCGATCCAATACTTCGTCGGGGTCGACGGCCTGAGCTTTCCGCTGGTGCTGCTGACGACCATCGTGTCGTTCCTGGCATGCCTGGCAAGTTGGAACATCGAGACCTGGAAGATCAACAGGGGCATTCGCGGTTACTTCGCCCTGTTCCTGCTGCTCGAGACGGGCATGATCGGCGTGTTCGTCGCCTTGGATTTCTTCCTGTTCTACATCTTCTGGGAAGTCATGCTGCTGCCGATGTACTTCCTGATCGGCGTATGGGGCGGCCCGCGCAAGGAATACGCGGCGATCAAGTTCTTCATCTACACACTGGCCGGTTCGGTGCTGATGCTGGTGGCGATGCTGGCATTCTACTTCTACGCCCCCGTCGGATTGCGTACCTTCAATCTCATCGAGATGGCCAACAACCCGCAGATCCAGGATGCCTTCGGCGCTGCCACCTTCTTCGGATGGCGGTTCGCCCCGGCCATGTTCGTGATGTTGTACATCGGCTTTGCGATCAAGGTGCCGGTGTTCCCCTTCCACACGTGGCTGCCGGACGCTCACGTCGAGGCCCCCACTCCGATCAGCATGATTCTGGCGGGCATTCTGTTGAAGATGGGTGCTTACGGCCTGATGCGGATCAGCTATCCGATTCTGCCGATGGCAGGGCAATGGGCCGCATACGGGCTTGCCCTGCTGGGCGTGATCAACATCATCTACGGCGCGCTGTGCGCGATGGCTCAGACCGACTTCAAGCGCCTCGTCGCCTACAGCTCGATCAGCCACATGGGCTACGTGCTGCTGGGCCTGGCGATCATGACGCCGGCCGGATGGCAGGGCGCGATGTTCCAGGTCATCGCCCACGGCATCTCCAGCCCCATGTGCTTTTTCCTGGTCGGCGTGATATACGAACGGGCCCACCACCGCGAGATAGATCGCTTCGGCGGTCTGTGGCTGACCATGCCGGTTTACGGCTCGCTGGCCACGCTGGGCTTCTTCGCTTCGCTGGGCCTGCCCGGGCTGTGCGGGTTCATCGGCGAGTTCTGGGTGCTGATTGCGACGTTCTCGGCCGATTTCACTTGGGCCAAGCCGCTGGCGGTGATTGCGGCGATCGGCGTGGTGTTGACCGCCGGCTACATCCTGTGGATGGTGCAGCGCGTCTATCTCGGCAGACAACGCGAGGAATACCTCGGGTTCCCCGATGCGACGGCGCGCGAAGTATTCATCCTGACACCTTTTTCGGTGCTGGCCATTGCTCTCGGCGTGCTTCCCGCCCAGACGCTGTTCAAGTTCATGAACGGAACACTGGGTCAGATTACGGAAATGCTTGCAAGGCTGTCCTGAGATCTGCGGTAAAGAGCAGAACATGAACGATCTGTTGGCGTCGATCTGGAGTCCGACGAGAAACGACCTGTGGCTGTGCGCGCCGGAGTTGGCGTTGGTCGGGACCATCACGGCCGTGCTGCTGGTCTGCCTCTCGGCCAAACGGAGCGGGCGACTCGCCGCGGCGGTCTCATTGATCGGCGTGCTCGTGACGCTGCTGCTGACACGAGCAGTAGCTCCTTCAGTGGCAAACGGCGGCCAGACGGCCATGACGCCGCAAAATGCATCTCCGATGCTGCTGGCCGACAATTTCACCGTGTTCTTCCGCACATTGCTGATGTTCTTCCTCGGAGCGGTCATTCTCCTCTGGCTTGTCGGCCGGTCGAGCACGCGCAAGGACCTGCCGCCCGAAGTTCGCCCCACCCCCGCCGGACCCGAGTTCTTCGTCCTGCTGCTGAGCAGTGCACTGGGAATGATCTTGATGACCGGCACCACCAACCTACTGGTCATGCTCATCGCCATCGAGACGGCGTCACTCCCTAGTTATGCCATCGTCGCCGCCGACAAACGATCACGAGCCGGTGCCGAGGCCTCGCTCAAATACATTCTTTTCGGCGCGGCCAGTGCGTCGATCATGGTCTTCGGCATCACGCTGATCTACGGCAGCCTGGGGACGCTCGACCTTGCGGCGGGCATGGCCAAGGTGGGCGCGGGCAAGGCCGTCCTGGGGCCGGCCGCGTGGCTGGGGCTGGCCGCAACCGGCGCCGGCATCACCTTCAAGATCGCCGCGGTGCCCTTCCACTTCTGGTGCCCCGACGTGTTCGAGGGCGCCCCGATCGAAGTCACGACCTGGCTGAGCGTGGCCAGCAAGGCGGCTGCTCTCGGCCTGTTGATCAGGCTGGTTGGGACCATGACCGCGGCAACGGCCGATCTGATGGGACCGCTGGCATGGGGCATCGGCATCCTTGCCGCCGTGACCTGCACCATCGGCAACCTTGCGGCCTTGAAACAGGAAAGCGTCAAGCGGATGCTGGCGTACTCCTCGATCGCCCATGCCGGTTACATGATGATGGCTGCCGCGATTCTGTCGCCTTTCGATGCAGCCGGCACCAACATCGCCCTCGCCGCCCTCGTTGCCTACATCCTGGTCTACGCGATCATGAACCTCGGCGCGTTTGGCGTCACCGCGATGGTGGTCTGGCAAACCGGGAGCGATCGGCTGAACGCCTTTGACGGTTTGGGGCGGCGGGCACCATGGCTCGCGTTGCCGATGGCCGTGTGCATGTTCTCGCTGGTCGGCTTGCCGCCGTTGGGAGGCTTTGCGGCCAAGTGGTGGCTGCTGGTTGCCTTGGGAAAGGCCGCTGCCGGCCAGGCATGGCTGTGGGGTCTGGTGGTCGTCGCCGTGGTCAATACCGCGATCAGCCTGTATTACTACGTCCGGGTCATCCGCCATATGTACCTGGCGGACGACGAACACCAGGCGGCGTTCACCGCACCGCCAGGCGGTGTCGCACTGGCTAATCTTTGCGCAGTTGCCCTGATCCTGCTGGGGACCGTCCTATTCGCTGCACTGGGCGACTATTCGCGCAAGGCCGCTTCGAATCTCGCTCAGTCTGACACCCACACCCAGCATCGCGCCGATGTCGCGGCAGATGCCGTTACCGATATCGCACAGAGCCGCTGATGGCAGCAACGGCAACTCATCTTTGCCGCTCTTCGGGCATCGGTTGCCCCACATAGCGTAACAGGAACGATCCGGCGTCTTCCATGACAACCACGAATCGATCCGGATATCGACGGAGCAACTCATGCGCGACCGATTCGCCCACTTCGAACTCGCCGGCTGCGTTGCGAACCCCTCGCGGGGCGAACGCCACGACATAGCCCACCCTGTTGGCCTCGCAGCACGCCATGATCTCGTCGGTCGTCGCCGACCAGCCGAGCGAATACAGCTTGTTTGAGAGACTGTCGCCGTAGAGGGGAAACAGCAGAATGTCGCCAACGACGGCAATACCTTGTCCGCTGATATCGCGATGCACGTGGGAGACGATTGTGCCCCAGCCCGGTTGACTCACCATCCGGCCGTAACCATAGCCGGCGGCATACTGCAACCTCGTCCGCACGCGGTCGACCATCCATCCGGCACTCAGGAGCAGCAGGCCCGGCAGCAGCCAACACACCGCCGACTGAAGTCGCCGATCGCCGAGAACACGCCAAGCGGAACGAACACTGTTCATCACTTGAGGCTGCACGACGGCGACAACACCTGCAACCGCGGCCAACCCTGTCAGCAACCACCACCAGTTCGTCCAGGCCCGCAGATTGCAGACGGCCCCGAGAAGCAGCAAGATCATCAACAAGCCGGCAAGCCTCTTGCTCTGGGCAACCGCGGCCGTCAGCCCGCACGTGCACAGCACAAAGCACGAGAGGAGATACCGCATGTTGTAGTCGGCCCCAAAAACAGACGGCTGATTGTAGGGGTGGTGCAGGAAGGCAACGGCCGACAGCGGCGGGAGCAGCAGTAACGGCAACACGCGGACCAGTTGCCGCCGTCGTGCGCCAACCGACACCAGCAGCCACAGCGTGCTCGATCCGACCAGCGGGACAAGCCATCCGAAAGCCTCCGTGAAGTGCCGCCAATGCCTGACCAGCGGCCCCACGTTCCAGCCCAGCGTCGATACGGCCAGTTCCGCCTGCGACATGGGTCCCGTGAACACCTGCATCCCCCCCACGCGAATCTCGGCCGGGTAGAGTGGATTGCCGTAGGCGATCAGATTGCGCACATACCATGGCCCCGCGACAAGCAGAACGCCGACCAGCAGGATCGCCATGATGCCGTACGGCGCTCCATCTGGAGCCCCGTGACGCCGCATCGCGGAGAGGCCTTCGCCACCCAGCGACGTAGGTGCCCCTGAGCGCCGAGCCCTCGCGCGGACTGCGTACAGAATGACCAACCCGTGAAACACTCCGGCAACAACCACAAGGACCATGTAGATGAGACCGGAAAACTTGACTGCCGCCGTTGCCCCCAGAGCAATGCCGGCCAGCACCGCCGGCCGCCATCCGGGTTTGCGAGCCAATACTGACAGGAACAACACTGAGGCACAGGTGCCAATGGCAATGGGCACATCCGTGTCGCCCTGATCGACAAATGAACTGGCCGCCACCGGCACGGTGAGAGCATAGGCCATGGCTGCCAGAGCCAGCGGCCTCCTCGCGCCGAAATGGCGAGCGAGGCTGTAAACGATCAGTGCAAGCAACGCGTATTCGAAAGGCGCCCACAGTGCGAGATGCTCGTTTTGTAGCGGCAGCGACAATGCGGTCAACGCCGACTCTTTGAAGCCGGGATACGCCCTGGCGACCAGCTTGATTGCCTCGGCAGGCCAGATAGAACCGCTCTGCACCCATTCGGCCACCATTGGCAGGTGGTAGAACATGCTGTCCGCGTCGGTGCTGACGTAGCGGATCTGGTTGAGCGACACAACGGCCCCGCCGGCTACCGATATCGCCACAGCAAAGGCACAGGCTATGTCTGCCGGCCTCAACCCCATCTGTCGTCGAAGCAGCGCGGCTCCCACTTGCTCCCCACTGTTCATCCCGTGCTTCAAGCGTACTCTTGAGCCGCCGATTCGAGCAGTCGCCAACCAGGTCACGACGACCATCGCGACCAGCAGTCCCAGTTGGCTGCCGCGGGAGAGGACACCGAACAGGCCTAACCAGGCCACCCCCAATCCCGCCAGCGTTTCGAACAACAATAGTGCCGCGAGAAGTCTCATGGCCGCACGCATGCGCACTGTGAGCACACCTGCCCACTGCCAGGCAACCCAGGCACACAGCAGAACCACCAGCACCCAGTTCACGACCCCTAGCATGCCATAGTTATCGGCCGTTCAAGGCTCGGGGTGTAGTGACTGCTCAACGTTGAACGACGGGTCGTCTATTCACTTCGTATGACCTTCCTGCTTGTCGCGGGGAGAAGTGAGGGCTGCCCGTCCCCGGCTTTGGCATGAAGTGGTTCGCGAACACACAGTCTGGATTCTGAAACGCCCGAACTCAGACCGAGAAGACGCCGAACCACGGTCGTCGACTCGGCACTGCACCAAGCGAATCGCCGACGAGGGATGCGGAGCTGCCAATTGGGCCGGTTCACAGGCTGAAGGCGTCCATCGTTCCATCCGACCTGATGGCCAGGACGCGTTTCGCGCCCTTGTCTGAGAACAGCCCCAATCGAACGTAGGACCCCGCTTGCCGCCACATCTCGCCCAAGTCATCCGCCTTCAGGCAACGCAGCGCCGCTCGCGTGCCGGCCAGGACCACAACCTCTCCGCCTGAGGAGCGAAGGGCCGTAAGGCAGACCAATGGCTCATCGAGTAGCGTGCTGCCGACCACCTTGCCGTCGGCGCCGACCACGAAGATATACCCGTCCTCGCGACCGTACACGATCGCGGCGGGGCGGCGATCGTCAATTCTCACGGCCGCCGCACCGACGCAGGGTGCATCCGTCGAATGCTGCCACTTCACTGACGGGTCGGTTCGGCCGTATAGCCCGATTCCCTCATCGCTGGCCAGTAATGCCTCGACCTGGCCGTCGGCATCAAAATCCTCGAGTTCGAAATGCACCAGGGGGCCGTTGGGAACGTTGCAACTGGCCACAGCCTGATCCGCCTTGCCGTCCCACCACTCGAGCGGCACGGGACCGACCCAGGGAATGTCGCAACGGATCGCAAACTGACCGGCCGAGGCGAATTGACGCGGCACTTGGCGAATGCCTGCATGGTGCCCCGCTCGCCTGAAGTACTTCAGCAGGTGACCCCGCGCATCCAGCGTCGCGGAGAAGAAGTACGAGGTGCAGAGCACCTGCTTCTCAGCCGACCCCTCGGGCTTCCATGCGACCATGCCGTAGACCAGGCTGCCATCCCCGTACATCTGTTCGCCGGTTTCCTGCCGCATCCGCGAGAAATCACGATGCCAGCGGGGCGAGCCGTCGAGATTCAGCACGTCAACACGGCGGTCACCACGGCTGACGAATACCTCCCGGCGGCCGTCGTCTTCCAGGTCCCAGGCGTCGACGGTGACAACGCCCTCGGGCCAGCTCCTGTGCCACAGTCGCGAACCGTCGGCTCGGACAACGGCGAGCTCTCCCTCGGGCGTCCAGGCCAGGATTTCATCGTCGCCGTCGCCATCGAGATCAATGGCTCTGGCCTGCAAGGGCTGTACACCGCCGGTACCGGCCGTGCGAACGTGTACTTCGGACAGCGGCATCTCGTCGGTCGGGCCATCGAGAACACGCACCCGGATCTCACGCGCATTCTCGTTCAAGCCGGACAGTTGATAGGTCTCGAACACGTAATCATGCCCTTTGTAGAGAGCGTGGTGAGTCGGTTGCCGTAACGCACGAACGGTCCTCGTGCGCACATCTCTGCTGGACCCATCCCCGCTGAAGGTCAGTTCCGCGACCAGTTCCGCCGCGGTCAAGGGTGGCGTATCCTCACCAGCCGACTCGCCGAAAAGACTGATCTCGCCGATCGTCGACGCTTCAGGCAACACAAGTCGGAACGACGAGTCCTTGAGCGGAGCAAGCGTCACCTCGGCGAGCATCGAGGAGGCTGACGGACGTGCCGTTCTTCGCAACTCGGGGGGCGTCAAGTCAAAGCCGCCGCTGGTTCCGGGGCGAAGTCTCGGCTCGGCTCTGAGCAACGGCAGGATCCAGTCAGTCGCCAGGAGACTTGGTCCGCTGATATTGCGTTCCGGGACAAGCCGAACTCCATCGATCAGGCCCCCGCGAGAACCAGGCACCGAGAACGTCCAGATCGGAGATGGAGCATCTGCCGCAGGCGACGGAGGCGTCGGTAAAGTCGGTCGCTCAATGCGACCTGCCTCTCGTGCAAGTTCGGCAAGCAGAGAGGTGACTCTGTCCGACCAAGACCCTGTGGCCGAGATGCGACCGGATTCGGCCGTAAACGTCTCCGACTGCCATCGAAGCGATCTTCCTCCCGCCAGCCAAGCTCCTTCGGCATTCAGAATCAGCACGGTCGCGTCGGACTTCAGCGATCCGACCTCAAGCCCATTCCTGCCGAAGGCCACAAGGCAAGCGTCGGGGGGCATGGGCTGATCGACCGCCGCCGGCCCATCCTGCAACCCTGCCCCCACAATGACCGCATTGGGGGCCACGCGCCGGATCCCATGACCGGCGGAACGGTCCAGCCTCGACGTCTGAACAAGATTCGCAAAAAGCAACTCCTCGCCGCCCTTGGCATCGATCACGCGACGCTGCCGCAGTGTCGTCGGGCGCGTGGCACCGTCCCTGATCGCTGAACGCCGGCTCCACGAATCCTCAGGTTCGGCTTCGGTTATCGTGAAAACAGCATCATCCTGGATGGATTTCCATATCGGGCCTTCAAGAAAGGCGAAACCAGGCGTCCGCCAGTTGCAGGAGACCATGTATCGGCCGGGCTTATCGATCTGAAGATGATCGAGCACAAGCGTGAATTGCTTCGAGCGGACGCATAGGTATCGGGTCCAGTCAGTGCCCCGATAGTCAGGCAAGCGGCTCGCCACCATGGCGAGATCCCCGAAATCCGCCTGATCAAGCAGTTCGCAGGCTGCGGGAACCGGAGCCTCATCGATGCCGTTGGAGACGTGAACTCCGTTCTTGAAGTAGAGCGACCGCCGTCCGGTGTTATGAACGAGCCAGAGTCTTCCGAGGTCTCCGTAGCGGATGATGGAATTCATGTCGATGGTGCTCAGCGAAGTGCCGGAGAAGCCCTGCAGCAGCAGGTAGACGCTCTCGGGTAACAGCCCGCGGATGACCACCTTGTCAAACGCCAGGTCGTCGCCGATCTGCGGAGCGCGAAGGCCGGTCACCGCATACCCGTCCATCAGCGGGCTGTCCAGGAAATCACCGGCGTTGAGCAGATCGAGGCGATACGGGGTCAGACGCGACACGTCCATGAAGGAATCGAGCCTCGCGCGGGCCGGCCCCACGGGGCGAGAACCGGCAAACTGACGGAGACCGGCCGGTTGGAGCGAACCCCATGAATTCCCAAGCGATGCAAGCCGCTTCAGCGCTTCATCGTACGCGCCGTCTTCATAGACAAACGCACACGATCCGAGCAAAAGGCCTCCGTTCAGCGTGAACCGCTCCCAGCCGGGCAGCGCTTCACCGTAACCCTGAATGCCGGCGTACCAGCCCCGGTTGTCCGTGATCGAAAGCAGCTTACGGGCCGCCCGCTCGGCCAGGCCGTTCTGGTACCAAGCGAGGTCGCCAGTCTGGAGGCAGTAGCTTGCAGTGTTCTGAACCGAATCGACCGACTGGTAATCATCCTGGTCGTCCGAATAGTGCCGCGTCAATCCGTTCAGGTACTTCTCCGCTTCGCCTCGCCAGTCCTGCAACTGCTTGCGCGATTCGGCATCGAGGTCGCCCACTTCCTGCAAGACGCGGATCAACGTCCACCATGCCAGCATACCCGTCGTGTGGTGGCGACAGCCGATGCCTTTGGAACCGTCGCCGAGCCGCCACCAAGCCCTGGAATGCTCGGCTACCGTTCCGAATAACGATTGGTCGACCCGTGCTCGTTCCTGCGACGAGAAGACCGGGCAGACGCAGACGCGCCGCCAGGCAACCGCCAGGTTCTCCATCGTGTAGTCGCCGATTCGGATCTTCTCCGGCTCGCGATCGACGAGTCGCAGAATCGCTTCTCGCGCCCGCCGAGCAAAGATCTCATCTCCCGTGTAGAAGTAGAGGTGAGCCGCGTAGGTGAAATGATCGAGCACGAGCGAGTACGCGGCTTGTTCCTCAAACGGCTTGGCCCCGCCCCCCTGGCGAAGCCACTCAGCAGCACGCTCAAACAGACGGGCAGTCTCCCTACTCAGTTTCACTTCGAGGACATAGGGCAGTTCAACATCGCGGCCCGGCTTCGAGCCTCGTAATCGCTCAAGCAGCCGCCCCACCGCCGCTTTGCCGTCGGCAGCGGTCGCCGCCCCGATGATGAGGCAGTTCTTGTCGTCACCGAACGGCCGGACGACCGTCCTCAGTTCGTGGCCGCCGGCACCAGGGTAACGGGCATCGCCACAGGTGTAGTAGTTGGCGTAATAAGGGAAGATAGCACGATTGTTGTTGAGATCCCCCACAAGAATGAGGCTGACATCCTGCAGATCTTGCCGGAGCGGCCCGAGGCGCTTCGGCACTGCCTGGTTGTCGGGCACCGTGCGAACACCGCCCCCACCGAGTGAAGCAATGCCCTCGGCCATGTCAGCGGCCATCTTCCGCCAAGCCTCCCCTTCTGCTGGGTATACGATGGCGCAAGCCGGTTTGCCGCCAGCAAGCAGTTGAACGCCTGTAGCCGACCGCTCTTGATGCGGCAGGCGGCCAACAGCAGCACCCAGGACCAGACTGGGCAGGAGGACGGCAATCGAGACACCTGTGATCATGGAACACCCCACACTTGGCTTGGTAAAAAA
>CAZTQK010000032.1:0-25587 GCA_964615635.1 uncultured Planctomycetales bacterium | reverse complement strand
CCCGTGAGCATCACGGCCGTCGGCGGAAACCAGGGGCTCGGTGATTTCCGAGAGACGCCCGACACCCTTGAGGTCATTTACGAGTACGACACGCAGCTTCTGCCGCGCCCGGGCCGATTTGTGCACGTCTACTCGCTGCGTCTGAGCAACGGGCACGCGGTCTGGGCGCCTCCGGTCCCCGCGCACAACGACACGGTCGACTCGAACAGCTCCATGCACTCCGGCGCGCTCTTTCACGGCGAGGAGGCCACACTGCTGGTCGACCCACGCTGGTCGGCGACATTCCCCACCGCTCTGCGCCAGGAAAAAGCCATCGACGCACCGGCCAGGGACGACAGCAGCCCCCTCTTCGACGTATTGACCATGGCACACATCGAGGATTTCCTCAATTGCGTGCGGACACGAGGTGAGCCAAGAGCCCCCATCGAGGCCGGCCAATATGCCGCGGCCGCCTGCCACTTGGCCAACATCGCCTATCGCACAGGCCATAGGCTCCACTGTAAGCCCGGCGCCCCCGCGTGCTTCACCGATCCCTCATTGAAAACGGTCGACACCCAGGCCACCGAGATGCTCCGTCGCGTCACCTACCGTGCACCGTACGGGCCACCCGCAGTCTGAGGTCGGGGCATGACCCCAAAGATGCCTTGAGCTGACGACCACGTTATGAGAGGAGGACGAGTGTGATCAAATGCTCGGCGTGGCTCACTCATGCGACGGTTTCCGGGCTGGTCATCATCCTGGCGGCGGACTCAGCCATGGCCGACGTGAGAGTCTGGCAGGAGTCGATGGTTATCCCGACTTATCGCGTGGGTCCGCCGGATCCCAATCCAATTTTCTACTCGAAGGAGTCTTACCAGGGTGCTCAGAAGCGAGTCTACCCGTACGCTCTCCAGGACCGCCTTACACATACTCCCGAGGACCAGAGCTACACGGCCCTGAACCTCGAAAACGAGTACGTCAAGTTGACCGTTTTGCCTGAGATCGGCGGGCGTCTGTTCGCCGCAACAGACAGAACCAACGGCTACGATTTCCTCTACCGCCAGCACGTGATCAAGCCGGCTTTCATCGGAATGCTCGGGGCGTGGATCTCCGGCGGCGTCGAGTGGTGCGCCTTCCACCACCATCGCAATACAACCTTCATGCCCGTCGACTACAGCCTCGCGGAGAACCCCGACGGCAGCAAGACGATCTGGCTTGGTGAAACCGAACGGCGGCACCGGATGAGGTGGCTGGTCGGCCTGACGCTCTATCCGGGCAGGTCTTACGTCGAGGCGACGGTCAAGCTCTTCAACCGCACGTCGCAGCCGCATTCCATTCTCTACTGGGCGAACGTGGCCGTCCATGTGAACGAGGATTACCAGATCATTTTTCCACCCAGCGTGCAGGCGGCGACCCATCACTCGAAGATCGACTTCACGACCTGGCCCATCGCGCAGGGTCGTTACCTCGGACGCGACTACCCCGGCGTCGACCTGAGCTGGTGGAAGAACATGCCCAACCCCAACTCGTTCTTTGCCTGGAACCTGCAGGAAGACTTCATGGGCGGCTATGATCACGGCCGGCAAGCGGGCGTGGTACACGTCGGCAACCATCACCTCGTCTGCGGGGCCAAGCTCTGGGAGTGGGGCAAGGGCGAGGCCGCCCGCCTGTGGGACAGCATCCTGACCGACAGCGACGGCCCGTATGTCGAGCTCATGGTCGGGGCCTGGTCGGACAACCAGCCGGACTACAGTTGGATCAAGCCGTATGAAACCAAGATCAACAAGCAGTATTGGTATCCGGTCCGCCAAATCGGTGGTTTCAAGAATGCCAACCTGAACGGAGCGATCAATCTGGAACTCAAGCCCGACAGTCGGGTAGCATTCGGAATTCACACGACGTCGAAACATGAGAACGCCAAGGTGACCTTGACGGCGGCAGGCAAAACCCTGTTCGAGCAGACCGTCGAGATCGGGCCTGAGAAGCCCTACACCGACCAGATCGCAGTTTCTGCGGGCACAAACCAGACCGATCTGCGGGTGGCGCTGAGTACGGCCGACGGTCGGGAACTTGTCGCCTACCAGCCGGTCCAACGTGAGCCGGTCAAGGAGCTGCCGGCGGTCGTGAAGGCTCCGCCGAGGCCGCGAGAGATCGAGAACACCGAGGAGTTGTACCTGACCGGCCTGCGGATCGAGCAGATCAACAACCCCAGTGTGAACCCGGATGATTACTACCGAGAGGCGCTGAAGCGCGATCCGGGCGACACCCGCTGCAACACCATTCTTGGGCTTCATGCCAATAAGAGAGGCCTGTACGAGGAGGCTGAGAAGCACCTGCGCCGGGCAATCGAGCGGCTTTCGGCCGCGTACACGCGACCGGGCAACACCGAGGCGTACTACCAGCTCGGCTTGTCGCTGCGAGCCCAGGGCAAGTATGACGAGGCGTACGACAGCTTTTATCGGGCATCCTGGGACCAGGCCTTTCACTCGGCGGCGTTCCATCAGCTTGCGGAGCTCTCCTGTCGAAAAGGCACGTTCGCGGGGGCGCAGGAGCAGATCGAACGATCGCTCTCGACCAACACGTTGAACAACAAGGCCTTGAGTCTCCATTCTCTGGTCCTGCGAAAGCTTGGCGACTATCAGGCGGCCAAGGCAGCATCGTTTGCCGCGCTGGCCAACGATCCACTCGACTTCTTTGCCCGCAACGAGCTGCATCTGGTCCTGGCCGCCGAAAAGAACCCTGATGCCGCGGCTGACGTACTGGCCGAGCTGAAACGCCTGATGCGGGACGAAGTGCAGTCCTATCTGGAGCTGGCGACCGACTACATGGCCTGCGGTCAGTGGGACGAGGCGCTGGAGGTGCTCCATCGGCCGATCGAGGCGGAGACCCCCTTTGCCGCGACCTG
This sequence comes from uncultured Planctomycetales bacterium, assembly GCA_964615635.1. Lineage (GTDB taxonomy): Bacteria > Planctomycetota > Phycisphaerae > UBA1845 > PWPN01 > JAUCQB01. The sequence goes on along the minus strand of CAZTQK010000032.1, from coordinate 22,703 downwards.
TCCGCTGGTTCACTATTGCCTCGGTTATCTGCATGAGCAGAAGGGCGATAGCCGGCAGGTTCGCGAGTGCTATGCCGCGGCTGCGCGAATGCCGAGTGATTACTGCTTCCCGTTTCGCCTGGAAATGGTCGGGATACTCAACGCGGCCACTCGGGCGAATCCGTCCGATGCCCGAGCCCACTACTATCTGGGCAACCTGCTGTTTGATTCTCAGCCAGAAGCGGCGATCGCGTGCTGGGAGAAGTCGGCCGCGATCGACGATCGGTTCGCCATGGTGCATCGCAATCTGGGATGGGCCAGCCACCGGGCTCTCAATGACGTCGGCCGGGCAATCGACTGCTACGAGAAGGCCGTCGCCCGCAACACGACGAATCCGCGGCTGTTCTTCGAGTTGGACGGTCTCTACGAAATTGGGAACGTGGATCCTTCGCGTCGCCTGGCAGTCCTGGAGAAGAATCATGAGGTCGTGCGGCAACACCAGGACAGCCTGCTTCGCGAGATCATGGTGCTCGTACTGGTCGGGCGATACGAGCAGGCTCTTAACTACCTGTCAGAGAATCACTTCCACGCCCGCGAGGGCAGCGGCCACATTTACGAAACGTACGTTGATGCCCACCTGCTGCGAGGCCTGACGTCCCTGAGAACCCGCAAGAACGCCGAGGCCCTAGCTGATTTCCAACGGGCGGCCGAGTCGCCGAAAAACCTGGCCACGCCGCGAAACAACCTCCGCGCTCCCGAGATCGCCTGCCACACGGCGGTGGCATGGAAGGCTGTTGGAGAAGCCGCGAGGGCGAGAGAGGCTTTCGAGAAAGGCGCCTCGCACCAAGGCTCACCCTCGATCCCGCAGACACGGTACTGCCACGCGCTCTGCCTGGCGGAGTTGGGCAGAGCTGACGAGGCCGCGAAGGTATTCGACGATCTCATCAAGACCGGCAAGGAGAAGCTGACGACCAAGACTGACGAACCCGACTTCTTCGCCAAGTTCGGCGAGCAGGAGACAACGAACGCCCGCGACGCATCGGCTCACCTCTCCATCGGCTTGGGCCTGCTGGGCAAGGGGAAACCTTCGGAGGCCAAGGGGGAGTTCGAGCAAGCCGTCAAGCTCAATTTGAGCAACGTGTGGGCGGCGTATTACCTGCACCAATAGAGGCTCGTGTCAAACTCCTTCTCGTTGTCTCGCGATCAGTGGGTGCATCGGCGAGATCGTGGCGGCAGGCAGAGCGGGCAAGCGCCGTCGTGTGCCACTGCTGTGTTCAGCAGTGCCCCAACCTCCAACACTGCTCAGAGAGCAGTGGCACACGGATGAGGTCTGCCCCTGAAGAGAAGATGCACCCGCGATCAATCATTGCTTCGGGCCGAAGGTGACCGTCGCGAATCGTCCCAGTTGGTGGTAGCCCGTGAAAGCCGGAGACAAGGCGATCTGCTCCGTGTGTTTCCAGCCTGCTTCGCGATCCTTCACCGACTCCGGCATGGTGAACGTCATGGCCGTCCTGAAGACGTTGACACCCCATGTCGTGCCCGGCCGTGGCTGGGAGTTGATCGACTTGAACGGAATACGCACCTCGGCGACCCACGAATCCTTGCCCTTCTGCACCTTGCATTCCCAGGGCTCGTTGTACAAGGTGAAGTTGTAGAACCGCCCCTCGATCGTGGCACCCGCCGTGTTGGCGGCGAATTGATGATAGTTCATCTTGTCGAACTTGCTGTCGATGAACACTTCAACTGAATCGTCCTGGAATATGCCAGGGGCATCCTTTCCTTCGGCCTTGGCGACAAGCAGATCCATTCTCGGTTCCATGGCTTCGACGGCCACATAGAAGGCATCCGGGCCGTACGCAAGCCGGACATATGTGGGCTTGTCGGACGGTTCATCCTGGTTGGTCTTAAGCGGGCCGATCCGCTCGGCCTTCTGCCAGGCGGGCTCGTCCAGACGGCCGTCGACGGTGATCTTGTCCACATACGCCGCGGTGAATGTCGGCACCGGCCCTTTCTGCTCGTCGCGATACCATCCAGGCAGGTAGATCGGACGCAACGGTCGCGGTCCTTCGGGCAAATCAGACAATCTGCGATCGGCCGCGTTGTTGCCTTCGTAGATCTCCTTCACCAGATTGCCCGCATCCACCCGCACACGCACGCCCGTTGCCTTCGGATTGACGCGCCAGGGCATCGAGACCATCACGCTGCTGGGCACCAGGTCGCGAGGGCAGGCCAGCGTTGTGATGACCTGCTCGCCGATGACCTTGCCCGTGCCCAGCTCTTCGGCCACGACGTTCACTTGTGAGGCGTCCTCGGTACCGATGTTGTGAACACGAACCTTCAGCTCCGCCTCGGTTCTCGGTTCCGGCGCCGCCGGGACGCAGAACAGGTCGTCGTCGCAGACGGCCACGTCGGCGCGCGATTCCCAGGCCGGGCCCTTGGCCAACTGCGTCAGTTCCACGATGTACTCGTGACCTTGCTCCAGGTCGAGGTCGACGATGGAACCCCGTTCAATCATCACGGTCTCTTCGCGAACCACGCGGTCCGCCCGGTCGTCTCCGTCGGTGTCTATCCCCAGGGTCATCCGATATGCCCCCGGCTCCAACTGGAAGAGCTGAGCACCAACAGAGCGGGTCTTCTCGCCGACGTTGCAGCACAGAGCCTTGAAACGGTCCAGGCCGTGGTCGAGCATCACGACGGCCAACTCGTAGTCGCCGCGAAGCCATCGCACCGGCGGGAACGGCAGGTCCACGAAATCAGGGCTGGCGTGGTCGGTTCCATAGTAGAGCAAGGGGAATTGCTCGCCGAGCGAGTCGATTGATGCCTCGTAGTTGTCCGTACCGTTCTTGACATTGATCTGTTTGGCTTTCTCGAACTCGGCCTTTCCGTACTGAATGGCTCTCTCACCGGCCTCAAGGGCCATTTGCCGTGTCATGCGCGGCGGGGCACTCCACCAGCGGTCGTATCCGTGGTCTCCGGTGGCCCACCGATAAGTGTAGAGCAACTCGCCGCCCGTCCGGTCATAGCGGGTTTTCTCGTCCGGCGGCAGCGTGACGGAATCAGCGTTCGAACGATTCTCCGGGCCGAGAATGTCCTTGAGCGCGTGTCCGTGCCGCAGCATCCCGTACATGCCCAGTTCCGTGCGTGCCGGAAGCAGGAAGTCCGGGTCTCCGCTGATCAGGTAGTCCAGCACGAGCAGTTCCAGCAGACGAATACGCTGTGCGTGGCTGACGACCGCCCCGGTGTACCAGGTACGAGTGAATCCGCCGGCCTCGTCGGTGTCGAATACCACTTCGCACGGCAGCATCCCATAAGGTTTGCCGTAGGTCGTCTCCTTGGCGTGGTCAACCCATGCCCGGCCCCATTCGAGGCAGTAGCGGGCCAGATGGGGATCGCGGTTGTACCACAACAGGTGCATGGCAGGGATCATGGCCCGGGCACAGATGCCGGCATCCGAACCGAAGTAGGCGTGCTCCCAGATCTCCTGAGAGCCAAAGAAGTTAGATCGGAAATGGCGGTGTCCCTTGCTGTTGATGGCCGTCCATTTCTCGACGTTCTTGCTCGTGACCATCATGCGTTCGATGAAAAGGGGGTTGCCGTAATCGATGATCGTCATGAGTGGCTGGGTGTTGGAGGTGACCTCGGCGGCGTGAGCCACATCACGGGCGCCGGATTGATAGCCGTCGACGAGCGACTCGTTGTACCAGACCCAGTCCAGGGCCTTGCGCAGCGACTTCACCATGCGCTGGTCGTCCGCTCCCATGACCACGATCGGCCACATCTCGTAGAACTCGCAGTCGTCATTGAGCCCAAAGCCGAAACTGCCGTCCTCGTTCTGGCGATCGATCCAATAGTAGATCACGTCCGTCCAAGCCTTGAGCCCGCGACATTCCATGACCGCCCACTCGGGCGGAGCGGCCGCCTCGACCGTGACAGAGAGCAGTCCGAGCAGAACCAACAGTCCGCAGGAAACAGAAATCCGTCGCATCAACTCACTCCTTGTCAGAATGCGCGCTGACGCCTGACCAAACAGGTTCTCCTTCGCGAGGGCTCGGACAGGATAATCGGGCGAGGCGCGCAACGACACCGCTCGGAGGGATGGCAAACCCTCGCATCACCCGGTCGAGCCGCAGTGTCAGCGCAGACCTTCCGCGCAGAGACACCGACCTTTCAGATGCAACGGGGGGCAACCGTGGCCGTCATTATGGCCGATGATGCTCATCGGGTCAACTCCCAGTTCCGGCAAGGGGCGTGAGAGTTCAGGCGGCTCTTTCAGAACCCCGAGCGTAAACGAGGGGCCAAACCACGGAGCAGCCAACACCACCACACGGGGGCCGCTCCCTCCCGCCTTCGCCGGGCTTCGGCGTGGCGAGTACGGTCGCGGTTCTGAAAAAGCCGTATCGCCTCCCGGCCCAAAGTGTCGTGGACCCAGCCGGCACCCTCGGCCCGCACTGCGTTTCGTAGCGAGCCTGCCTGTTCTCGCGGCTCTTGTATGGTATCCTTGTACACCGGTCGGACTGCCGGAGGCAACACATCGCTCGCTGGTGGGTGTGAGGCCACGGTACTTGTTGTGATGGAGTTCATATCGATGATCACGAGACGCCTCTCTGCCGCCGTTGTCATTTGCGTGGTCGCGGTCTTGTTCAGCGCGATGAGCGGATGTGGCACCTCCCAGGGCATTTCCGCTTCGCCTTTCACCTTCACCGTGACCTCAGACATCGAAGGTTCCGCTCTCCAGGCTCCCGACGAACTGCGCCTTCTCTTCCAGGACATCAAGGACACAGGCGGCCCCGGCGCGTTCATGATTCATGGAGGCGATCACATGCCGGGAATCGAGGCCCAGGATGCGGAATTGAGGAAAGCCTTCGGTGCAGACTTCCCATGGTATTCCGTGGTGGGCAACAACGACCAGAAAGAGCCCGAGAAATCGATGCGGTTCATCCGCAGCCACTTTCGTGAGTTGCCGTACATCGTCAACGTCGGGCCTTTCAACAGCGAGACGACCACGTACTCATTCGATTACGGCGACGCACACTTTGTTGTCTTGAATCTTTACTACGACGGGTGCACGGACCACGGTACGCGACGGCCGGGCACGGCCGGCAAGGTCATCCCTCAGCTCTACTACTGGCTGGCTAATGATCTGGCGGCCACCGACAAGAAATGGGTCTTCGTCGCGGCCCACGAGCCCGCCTTCCCGCAGCCGGACGCCGATTGGGGCGACGTCCGGCATGAGAACGACAGCCTGAACGAGTATCCTGCACAACGGGACGCGCTCTGGCAACTGCTCAGCGACCATCACGTTGTTGCTTATTTCAACGGTCACATACATCGCTATGCGCGCTATCTGAAAGACGGCGTCTGGCAGGTCAGCGTTTCGCAATCGCGAGGCAACTCCAAGTACGACAGCTACCTCCGCGTCCACGTCGGGCGCAAGGAAGTGACTTTTGACGTCTATCGCCCTCTGCACGAAGGCGCCTTTCAAAAGACGGACACGTGGAAAGTCACCAGGCCCGACGGCCCGCCGGTCTTTTCGAAGACCATGGCCGACTCGGACGCAGCGTGGGTCGGGATCGAATACGTCAAACAACTGTCGCTGGCTCAGCGGTGCCCGGCGACCGACTGGTCGGTCATCAAGGGCCCGCCCGGGCTCACCGTCGACCGGCATGGGTTCGTTCGTGGCTGGACTCCAACAGCGCAGCACGTCGGCAGCGATCGGAGCATCACCGTCCGAGCGGCCAACACCAGGGGCGTGGCCGAGGTGACGTGGCCCGTCCGTGTTTCGCCGCTACCGGCCGGTACCATCGCCATGTTCCCGTTCAACACCGGTCCGGAAGGCTGGAAACTGGAGACATGGCTGGGCGGCAAGTACGGGCCGGCCGGCGTGTCGTGGCAGGCCCTCGGCGGACGTCCGGGTGGAACCATCTTCTCCGTCGGTCACGGAGCCAACGATGACAACCGCTGCACACGAGAAGGAACACGCCTGATGCGAGCCGTCTCCACCAGGGGCTTCCGCGATGTCCGAGTCGAGTTCGATGTGATCGGCGACCTGACCTCGCCGCCCTGTGGTCAGAGCGACGGTGTTGAAGGCGGCATCGACGGCTCTTGCGAGGATCAGCTCGGCGTCTGCTACAGCACCGCCGGGCTACAGGGGCCCTGGACAACCGCTCGCGTGTTCAAGGCTGGTGAACTGCCCGCCGAATGGACGCGGAAGAGCGTCGATCTGTCGGCCATCAAAGGGGCAGCAGACAATCCCGATTTCGCCCTGCAGCTTGTGTGGCAGTTCAACACCTTCAGCGACTCGGGCCGCATCGACAATGTGGCGGTTTTGGGCGCTCGTTGAATCACGCCACCGCCCGCCTCACGCATGTGTCTGGATCAGATCCGTCGGCGAGGCAACGCCCTTCCTCGTCGGGATTGCGGACTGTGGCGGGCGGGTATGCCGCGCGATCGGCCCACGCCGCAAGCGCAATGCCCAGCCCAGCGTGCGGCGAATGGTCTGAAGCGTGCCCCACATTCCGAGCACCTGCATTCCGGAATCCACGAGGTAGAGCTTGGTCTTGGGTTGGATGATCGCGCGCAGGAAACGCAGCGGATTGTAGAAGTACAGGTACGCCAGCATGATGTTGAACTGCTTTCGCCAGGGCCGCGGATCGCTGGACGCCACCACGTAGTTGCCGTCCAGCATGTGCTGCTCCACCTCGCGGCCGCCCGCGGCGGAGTATACCAGGCCGGAAGTGAAGCTCTCCTCGTATCCCCTCGAACCCGTCGCCGGGGTGATCATCAGCACTTGCAGACCGGCGGCGCCGGCTCGGCGAAGGCGACGCACCTGGTTCAGCAGGCCCCGGGGCTCGCCGCGCGTATACAGAGGCTGGCCGTCGTGGTGCATCATCATCGGCATCGGGACGATGCCGTGATCGGACAAGAGACGAAAGGCCTCTTCGGTTCCACTGACACTCTGGCCTTTCTTGATCAGTGCACCGGTCATGTCTTCCACGCCAAGCCACAAGGCCCTCATTCCGCTTGCCCGGACGGCCGAGAGATGATCCCGCATCTGTAGGGTGTCGTGAACCGTCACCTCAGTCGCCCAACGAAAGATCTTGCGGAACTTGGTTCCGTTGATCGAAGTGCGAGCCAGGGTCTCAACAATCTCCAATGTCCGCTGCTTGTCGTTGAAGAAGTTGTCATCTGTGCCGAAGAAGTAGTTGATGCCGTACTCCTGGTGCAGCCGGACGAACTCATCGGCGATGCGTTCCCCGCTCTTGGTCCGGTGTTGGCGCTGGTTGTATGCCGGGATCGGACAGTAGGGGCAGTTGAATTTGCAGCCGAAGGTCAGCACCAGCGACGCCAGCGGGCTGCACTTCCGCACGCGGCCGGGAGGCAGGCCCTCGGCGGCGAGGGTGACCTCGCGGCTCGGCGGCTCGAGTAGTCGATATCCCAGAACCGGGTGCGGCAGTTCGTCAAGGTCGCCGAGCAGCCGCTGTGTGCCGGTGTCGACCAGTTCCTCGGCCACGCCGTCCCTCTCGCCCAGCGAATAGACCAGACCGGGGATGCCATCGAGCATGCCGCCTTCGCGGGCCCGCCGAAAGGCCGACCGCAACGGTTCGCCCTCGGACCGCACACTCAGCAGGACCTCCATCAGGTTGAGCAGGACGTATTCTTCGCCGGTCACGGCCACGTCGGCTCCCCAGCACTGGTCGGGGTCGGAATTGAACACGTCCCACGGCTCGTAGATGGCCTTCGGCCCACCCGCGATGATCAGGGGCCTGTCGGCAGGGTCGATCTGCCATGCGTCACGCAGCAAGGCGTGGCACTGAGCCGTGTGAATCTGCATGCTTGAGACCATGAACAGGTCCGGAACGCGCCCGTCGAGCCGCATGAAGCTGGGCTTGAAGTTGGGGTTCCACTGCTGCAGGACAATACGAGTCTTCGGGAAGCCGACATCCGCCATTGCCGAGCCGATGGCCCTCACGCCGGCGGGAACCATGCGCGTATCGGCGTAGATGAAAGGGAGCATCCGCGTGCGGTGATCGAACGCGCACGCGATCACGCTGGCCAAGTCGTGTTTGCCGGAGAGTCGGCGCAGGGAGTCGCGCAGGCGGGTCATCTGGCCCGGCTTGAGCAACTCATCGCCGCGTGCCCGACGCGGTATCTCCATGGCAAACCACCCCGCTGATCAGGCGAACCGGGCTCCGGTTGTCGCCGGACGTCACATCGTTGTCTGACCTTAACTGCCGAGGCAGACAGCATAGACGCAGGCGACAGATTTGTCGAGTTGAATACCAACTGGAACAGATGTTCGCTGCCACAATCACAGAGACATGGACCGGCCCCTCGTATCGGCCTGGATCGGCCGTGTCGATTACGGCACAGGGGGCGTCGAGGCAAAGTTCAGCTCGGCCGGGGTCACGCCCAATTCATCAAAGGCGAACGCTCGGCCGCATTCCGGGCAGCGCTGTTCGGTCAGACCATAGAGATAGTAGTCGCAACCGGGACAGTGCCCCTTCGATTCGTAGAAGGGTGCCAGTCGACAGGTCAGCATCTGTCCGAGAGTACGCAGCCAAGACTGATTGGTCAGTACGGCCGCCTCGCCTACCGAGGCCAGCATGATGATCAGGCATGCGGCCAACGACAGGTAAAGACCGTAGAGCGGATCGCCGAAGACCAGCCAGAAGCCGAACCAGATCAGCCCCGACAGGCCGCCAAGGAACCAGAGGCAGAGACGACGCTGGTGCCGACGGCAGATCGCAAAGACCATTCCCGTCAGCAACAGGGGCGGGCACAGCAGGCCGATCACCAGAGCGACACAGTCCTCGGTTATCGAAGCTGAAGGGAACCAGCCACGTGTGAACCCTTGCCAGAGTGTGAATACCAGCACGACAATGGCAGCATAGGCGAGCAGAACGATGACCGCGAGCGTGCTCGCTTTCTGGAGTCTGGGCCAGGCGACGAGCACTGCCAGGGCGCCGATCATCAGGGCAGCGCCGAACGGGTAGGCCACAAAATACGTGGCGACAATGGCGAGAACCTCGATCGGCCACGAAGCGCTCCAAGCTTCACTCAGTGCGTCGACCAGCGACGTCGCGGGGACGATCGGTACATTGCAGCCTTGAACCGCCGGCAGAAAGAAACAAGCGGTCAGGAGCAAACCCGAGAACAAGCTCAAGACTCGCCATTTGCGAGCCCGGCGATCGGGCATGCGGTCAGTGGACGCCTCGGACATGACCGAATAGCTTCGGTGATGCTGTGGCTCAGGTCAAGGCGGTGTTCGGGCAGGTTCCGGATTGGTGGTTCTGACTCAGGTGAGCGGAGTACCCCACCTACCGTCCGAGGATGATGACATCAGGACGCTTGGTCTTCAGCACTGGCCGCGCCAACTTGGCAGGTTTCATTCGAGCTCGCCTGATCGTAGGCCCCGCCTGGTAGGTACTTGCGGATGGTTTCGAGCAAAGCCGTCTGGTCGATCGGTTTGGTCGCATAGTCGGTGCAGCCGACGGCCAGGCATTTCTCGCGATCGCCGGCCATGGCGTGTGCGGTCAGCGCGATGATCGGCTTGTCGTATTTCATGCAGCGGAGTTGTCCGGCAGCCCCATAGCCGTCGAGCACCGGCATCTGCATGTCCATCAAGACGACATCAAACGGTTGGCCCTCAGCCTCCGCGGACCGGATCTTCTCGACCGCGACGTTGCCGTTCTCCGCGATCACAACCTCAGCGCCGGCTTTCTTCAACACAAAGGAGATGAGTCGCTGATTGTCAGGTCCATCCTCAGCCAGCAGGATTCGACAGTTGAGTTGACCTGTCTTCCGCGAATCGGCCAACGGGCGCGAACCGGTGACAGCCGAGGCGGCGGGAGAGGACATCATCGGGACCCCCTCAAGCGAGCCCGTAGGAATCACCAGGCTGAAGGTACTGCCCTTGCCGGGCTCACTTGCCACGAGGATCGTCCCGCCGAGGCGCTGGGCCAGCCGGAGGCTAATGGTCAGACCAAGACCAGTCCCTCCGTAGCGGCGGCTCATGGAAGTGTCCGCCTGGGTGAACGGCTGGAACAGCTTGTCGACCATCTCGGGGGCAATGCCGATTCCGGAATCGGTGACATCAAACCTCACGTACGAATGCCCGGCAGCGATGCGCGGAACACCTGCCGCCTCACTCCACCATTCCTTCTGCAGATCCAGAACGCTGAGGATCTCTTCGCCGGCCGAACGCACCAGGCTGACAACCAGCTTGACTCCGCCTTGCTCGGTGAACTTGATGGCATTCCCCATGAGATTGATCAGGATTTGGCGAACCCGCGTCGGGTCAGTCTTGAGGATCTCCGGTAGCTCGGTCGCGTACCTGATCTCCAGAGAGAGCTTCTTGGATTCGCTGCGCACCCGCATGAGCGAGGCAACCTCGCTGATCATCTGTGACAGGCTTACCCGGATCCATTCGACTTCGAGCTTGCCCGACTCGATCTTCGAGAGATCGAGGATGTCGTTGATGATCTGGAGCAGGTACTCGCCGTTGCGCTTGACCACCGCCAGCGGCTCCTGGGAATCCCGCCCCCAGCTCTGTTCGATGAGGATATCGGTATAGCCGAGGATGGCGGTCATCGGCGTGCGAATCTCATGGCTCATGTTGGCCAGAAACTCGCTCTTGGCCACGGTGGCCGCCTCCGCGCGGTGCAGAGCCTCCGACAGAGCCGCGGTGCGTTCGGCGACCTGGGCTTCCAGCCCCTCGGTGTGCCGGCGAATCTGTTCGGCCATGTGATTGAAGGAGGAAGCCAACGCTCCGATCTCAGCCACGGCATCCTCGGGGGCCCTTTGAGAAAGGTCGCCAAGGGCGATGGCCCCGGCGGTCCGGGTCAGGTTTTCGAGCGGCTTGAGCATCTGGCGAACGATCACGATGGTCACTGCAATTCCGACCGCGATGACCAACGTCGAGAGAAGCGCACTAATCAAAATGTTCCTGGCCAGTCTCATGTGGAGGTCATCAAGCGAGTAGACCAGCAGCAGAAATCCGATCGGTGTGCCCGCAATCGGTTCGACGTCCTCCTGAACCAGTCCCATGTCGGTATTGTCAACCTGCGCGATGACGGGGACGATCGCACTCAACTGGCTTGATTTCCATTCGAGATTCCCCCCGGCGGCGGCACGACCCTTGGCTGCCACACGGTCGGGACGTACATCCACCTCGGGTTGGAAGTCATCTCTGACCTGGTGGTGTGCCAGCAGTTTGCCATCCGGACTGACGATCGCGGCCATGACGAATTCGCCCGCGCTCGCCCCGGCGGACACAACCTGCGCCAGCGCCTTCGAGTCATTCAACAGAACGGCCGACTCGGCTATCTGACTGAGAGACTCCGCGTGAACGACGACTTTCTCTCGGATCTCCGCCTGCGTCCCGCGATACTGCAGCCAGATCAGAGAACCACTGAGGACCAGACCGGTGCTGGAGAGCAACAGAACGCAGAACGCCAGCGCGCGTCCTTTGAGACCCCATGTCGAGAACAACGTCCGCATCATGCCGGCCGACCGAACAAGGAAACAAGACTATGAGCTTTCGGGTGGCCCCCGCCAACCCTTGCCCCGGCTGCAAGTTAGCTCGCCATTGTCCAACGCCCGGTAGGCTTCATCGGACGGCTGTGTGGTCGACATTTGCTTCATCCCGGAATGATATCGGCCCCACATTTGACGCTCGCTCGTCTGCCTGAGCTCGGGTAATTGCCCGTCAGTTGGAACCAACGCTCAACGCAAGGCTTACGGTTCTTGTGTCGATAAAACCGGCAAAGGGCAAGACCCAGAACAATTGAATCTCGGACCCTGCGAAAGGCAGCGCTGCCGCCTGCGGGGTTGAGCAGTTCCGACGCAGACGGTTCTCATGACCGTGACCCACTGTCGCAGCAGACTCCCTCGTCAGGCTCTAGGCATACCCCTTCTGTGTCTGATCCTGCCCCTGCTGACCCTCTGGTCTTCATCGGTCCTGGCGGCTGAAGGCTCTCGTGTCGCAATCGTGATGACCCCGCACGAGATCTACCGCAACACAGCAACGACACTGAACCGGCAGTTGTCTGAAAAAGGACACATCGTCCGGACTTTCGAGCTACCCAAACAAGCGTCAAAACTCGTCGCCATCAGGCCGCCGCAAGCACCCGCTTCTCAGCCGTCTGATCCGGAAGTCAACACCGTGCTCAAAGAGGCTGTTGACTCAAGGCCCGCCGTCTTCGTGACGATCGGCGAGGCGGCAACGCTGCTCACTATCTAGGGACCGGAGAGTATACCCGTTGTCTACTGTACATTCCCCATCGCCCTTGACCTGCCAACCACCGTGAAGGATGACCCTCGATCGGCCCGTGCGGCCGGAGTCACCACCGACGTCGATCCGAAGCAGCAGATCCAGTGGGTGAAGAAAGTGCAACCTCAGGCCCGCACGATCGGCGTGCTTTGCAGCTCGCATTCCAGGAGAACGGCTGAGGCGATCAAGCGAGTGGCCGAACCGGCGGGAATAAAAACCGTTGTCATTGAGACGAGCAAGGAAGACTTCGTGAAAGCAGTTGACACCCTGACGGCACAGGAATGCGAAGGCGTGTTGATGCTTGCGGACGCCCGCATCTACGACGCAACAACTGCCAGGCACCTGCTGCTCTGGGGTGTGCGCAACAAGAAGTCGGTCTGGGCGTTTTCGGAGAACTTCGTGAAGGCCGGCGCCTTGGGCGCGTCATACGGCGACACCGCTTTGATGCTGAAGCAGACGGTAGATGTGGTCGGCAAGGTCATCTCGGGCACAAACCCGGCGACGATCGGCATACAGTACCCGTCTCAGGTTTTGCGGGCGATCAACGAACGCACGGCCGGTCTGCTCGGACTGAAAGTGCCGCAGGAACTGCTGGATGCCGCCGACGCGCGGCACGGAGGATCCGAATAGGCCAGGAGCACAGTCTGGCTTGAGAAGGGCCTTTATGGGTGAGCGCAAGGCATCTCAAAAGATTCTCTCCCGGCAACATGCCCGGCCGAGAGGCGGTGCGCGCCTGTGCCCGGTTCTGCTCATTGTCGCGGTCACACCGATGTGGGCGAACGCCCAGAATGCCTCAAGGCCGGCCACCTCGTCGGCCCCCACCCGCCCTGCGGCTTCGATGCCGGCGTCGGCTCCTGCATCTCCGGAAGAAGGCCTTGAGAACATTGATCTTCTCTCTCTGGAGATCCCCACGGTGGTCACGGCCAGCCGGCGGGAGCAGAAGATTAACACGGTGCCCCATGCGATGACGGTCATCACGGCAGAGGATATCCGCGCCGCCGGGGCCCACAGTGTGCCGGAGGCCCTGCGCCTCGCCGCAGGTGTCGACGTTGCCCAGCTTTCACTTAACACCTTCGCCGTGTCTCCTCGCGGATTCCACGGCGTCCTGGCGAGGGAGACACTGGTGCTGGTTGACGGCCGACAAATCTTTGACTCGCTGTACGGGGGTACCCTCTGGGGAACGTGGCCGTTCCAGATGGAGGACATCGCTCGGATTGAAGTCATCCGCGGCCCGGGCGGCGTGACCTGGGGGGCCAATGCAGTCAACGGTGTCATCAACATCATCACGAAAGACCCGGCCGATCAACTCGGACTGACAGTCACCGGCGAGGGCGGTTCGCGGGGATGGCAGAAGGAGTATGTGGGCTACGGCTTCAAAGACGATCAATTTCGGATGCGGGTGTCGGGCCAGTACAAAGGCAACGACGGCGCGACCAAGGGCGGATCGATTCTCGAAAAACCGGACGACGACCTTCGCAGCGGCAGCATGCTGATCCATGCGATATGCGATCCCGGCCCCCAGGATACGCTGACCCTGTCTCTGGGCGGCTCGGTGAACAGCGGCGGGTTGTCAACAGCCCCTCTGACCAGCCTGATCAGCGACGTGGGCACGAACGCGCGAACCGAGTCCGTGCTGGGCAGATGGGAACACAGGATTGCCGAGGACAACCGCATCAATGTGACAGGCTACGTCAACGACGTCCGCGAATCCCCCGCCTCCCGAGCTGTCGACTACAATTACCAGCAACTCGCCCTGCAGCTTGGGCAGACGTTCAAGCCGGCCGACAACCACACCGTTACCTGGGGCGTCGACAGCCGAACCGACCTGCTCGACACCACCAACTCGGATCCCATGATGCTCACGGAACGGTTCGTGAGCACAGCGATCATCGGCCTGTATGCTCAGGACGAGTGGCGACCGGCTCCGCGGTGGACTGTGAACCTCGGCGCTCGCATCGATTACGAGTTCTGGGGCGGCTTCCAGCCCAGCGGCCGGGCGGCCCTGTCGTATGAACTGTCGGAGACCTCGATGCTCTACGGGGCCGTTTCCCGAGCTTTTCAGATGCCCCCGGCCGGATTGCGTCACGTCAACGTGCCCATGGCTGAGGGGTTGGCGTTTGTGACCGCCGATCGGGACCTCGAACCGGCGTCGCTGGTGGCCTACGAACTGGGTTATCGCGGCCGCCCACTGGAGAGACTGCAAACCAGCGCCGCCTTCTTTTGGAGCGAGTATGATGATGCGACGATTTTCGACACGCGGCTGGGCCCGCCGGGGCTCATGCGCTACCACATCACCAACACATATGACGCGTCGCTCTACGGTGCTGAACTGGAATTAAAATACGAGATGGCCAAAAACTGGCTGCTTCTCGGGAACTATACGCATGAACAGATAGGCTGCTACGGTAAGGGCTCGATCAACAAGTCGGACAGCATCGCACCGCCGGCGCACAAGTTCATGGTGGGTACGCGTTACAGCCCGACCCAGGATCTCCATCTGTCGGCCCACCTGTACTACGTCGATGCGACCAACTCGCCGAACCCGACGCTGCCGTTCATCCGACTTCACGTTCCACCCTATTTCAGGTTGGATCTGAGAGCCGAACATGAATTCTGGAAAGACCGGGCCTCGGTGGCCGTGGGAGTCCGAAATCTGCTGGACTCCAACCATTTCGAAGGGGCGAGCCTCTTCCAGAACACCACCGAGGTTCCGCGAATGGTTTATGCCGAGATGCGGGTGACGCTCAAATAGAGCAGGACTTGACAATTGACCAGTCATGATCACAAACTGTCGTTCACACGACGTCGCGAGACGCTTGCCGGACGGGTGTGCGGCGGCCTGTTGCCCGTGACGCTGGCCGTCTGCTGGTCTGTGGCGGCGGCGGACCAGCCGATCATCACCTCGCGACCCGCCGAAGAGGCCCCCGTCGAGAGCATCGATCTTCTCACCATGGAGATCCCGACCGTCGTGACCGCCTCCCGCCGGGAACAGAAGATCACAACCGTTCCCTATGCAATGACCGTGATCACCGCGGAAGACATCCGACGATCCGGGGCGCGGTCGGTGCCGGACGCGTTGCGATTGGTTCCTGGGATGGATGTCGCAGACCTCGCTTCCGGGGCCTATGGGGCCTCACCGCGCGGCATCCATAGTCTTCTCAGCAACGTCTCGCTCGTACTGGTGGACGGCAGACAGATCTTCGATTCCATGTTCGGCGGAACCTTGTGGGGTAGTTGGCCGTTTCAGCTTGAGGACATCGATCGCATCGAAGTGATCCGCAGCCCGGGCGGCGTGGCCTGGGGGGCCAATACGCTCAACGGAGTCATCAATATCATCACCAAGGACCCTGCTGACCAGAGGGGACTCACCATCATCGGCGGGGGCGGCTCGCGGGGGGCGTACAAGGAATACCTCGGATACGGTTTCGCCGACGACAAACTGCGACTGCGCGTTTCCGAGGAGTACGAAAGCAACGACGGATTCGCCAAGGGTGGATCGTGGCTTCGCTCCCTCGAAGACGACTACAAGAACGGTCGCATCGGCGCTCATGCAGTCTATGACGCAGGCCCCAAAGACCGATTCACGCTGTCCGGCGGCGCCGGCCTGCTGGACGGCGGTTATCCGCCGCCACCCGCTGCCGTTCTCGGACCTAGGCACAACTCAGGTTCGCGGGCCGAGTACCTGCTCCTGAAATGGGATCGCACGATCGCTGTTGACAACCGACTGAACGTCACGAGCTATGTCAATGACTTCGGCGCCTGTCCGGGAACGCCGGGCATCGACTACCGCTATCAGCAGTTCGCACTGCAGGTCGGGCACACGTTCAAGCCGGCCGACAACCATACTGTCACCTGGGGTATCGACAGCCGCACTGATCTGGTCGATACGAGTGGTTCTGACCCCTTCATGCTGACGGACGACCACCTCGGCACTGGGATCTTCGGTCTCTACATCCAGGATGAGTGGCGATTCGCACCTCGGTGGGTGTTGAACACCGGCGCGAGGATTGACTACGAATTCTACACCGGGTTCCAGCCGAGCGCGAGGGTCGCGCTCCTGCACGAGTTGGCCGACAAGTCCACCGTTTACGGTGCTGTGTCGCGAACGTTTCAGGTGCCATCCGTGGGCCTTCGCTTTCTGGATATTCCGCTCCTGAATGGCTTGCTCTGGGCCACCAGCGACAGCGATCCCCCCGCGGCGACCGTACTGGCTTATGAGCTGGGCTGGCGCAAGAGCTTCTTCGATCGGCTCGACGTCAACATGAATCTGTTCTGGAATGGTTACCACGATCTTGGCGTGTTCACTTCGTCGACTGGACCGCCGGGTCTGGTGCATCTCCATTATGATAACGTGGCCTCATCGACGATCTACGGGGCAGAACTCGACGCGAAGTATGCCCTGACCGAAGATCTGACCCTGCTCGGCCACTACACGTACCAGCAGTTTGAGTGGGACGCGCCGGCGCACCCCACCATGAAGGACATGCTGACGCCGCCGAGACACAAGTTCATGATCGGCGCCCGCTACAACCCGATTGAAGATCTGCACTTGTCGGCACACCTGCATTGCGTGGATGCAATCAGGTCGCCGAACCCGACGAACCCGTTCATGCCTCGCCACATCGATGCGTATTTCCGGCTCGATCTCCGGGCAGAGTACGAGTTTTGGAAGGATCGGGCCTCGATCGCCGTTGGAGTCCGCAATCTGCTTCAAGCGAACCACCAGGAAGGCAGCGATTTCTTCATCAACGAAGCGGAAGTCCCGCGAATGGTCTACGCCGAGATGCGGATGACGTTCAAATGAGCGGCCTGTGAAGCGGGGCGAAGAAGCTGAGTAATTCCCGGCAGGGGCCTACGTGTCGTCCGTCCCCGCAACATCCAGTTGCCTGGGCGTCCGTTCGATCGGTTGCAGCTCCTCGATATCCTGCCCCCCGGCCGAACCGAGTTCCTTGAATTTGCGTGCGGCCGGCAGGATGCGCTGTTCAAGAGAGCCGACAGCCCTGTTGTAGGCGTCGACCGCCCGGCCGAGATTGCCGCCCATGCTGTCCAGATGCTCGGCCAGAACGCGCATCCGCTCGTAGAGATCCTTGCCCAGTTGACTGATCCGCTCGGCGTTCTGTGCGATCTGCTCCTGCCGCCAGCCGTAAGCGATGGCCCGCAGCAGCGCGATCAGGGTGGTCGGCGAGGCCAGGACCACACGGCTGGCAATCGCATCCTCGATCAGCGAGTGGTCCATCTCGACGGCCGAACTGAAGAACGATTCGGCCGGCAGGAAGAGCACCACGAACTCCGGTGCCGCTCCAACTTTCTCCCAGTAGGATTTTGACGACAGCTCTTTCACCCGGCTGCGGATTTGCGTTGCATGACGCTCCAGGTGCTTTCGCCGCGCTTCCTCATCCGTCGCGGCCACGGCATCCAGGTAGGCGTCCAGCACCGCCTTGGCGTCGACGGCCACCGTCCGCCCGCCGGGCAGATGGATGACCATGTCCGGACGGAGGCGATTATCCTGATCGCCGACGATGGTAACCTGCTGCTCGAAGTCGCAGTGCTCCGACATGCCGGCCAGTTCGGCCGCCCGCTTGAGGGCCATCTCGCCCCACCGACCGCGAACCTTCGGATCGCGCAACGAGGTGACCAGCTTGCCGGTCTCTTGCTGCAACTGCTGACTGGTGTTGGTCAGCATCTTGACCTGCTCTTCGAGCGAACCGTAAGCCTTCTGCCGGTTCTGCTCGATGGCCAGGATGTGCTCCTCGTACTTCTTGAGTGACTCGGCGATCGGCTTGATGAGTCCGCCGATGGCCTCTTGCCGTTTGCCAAGATCGCCCTTGGCTTCGGCCAGGATGACGTCCAGTGTCCTGCGGGCATTCGCCAGGAACTGTTCGGCGTTGGCCTGCAGCACCTTCGTTGACAGCGACTCGAATGATTCCTTGAGCTTGACCTCGGCGTCGGCCAACAGTCGGCGCTGCTCCTCGAATTTCTGGGTGGTCTCGACGATGCGCGTCTCTGCGGCGACTCGATTCTCCTGCTCGACGTCCAGTTGTCCACGCAGTCCTTCAATTTCCACTTGGTACCTGGCCGTTTGTCCTCGCAACTCCTCGATCAGGCCCTCGGCCGCTGCCGCACGCGCTTGCAGCTCCGCCTGCCGTTGAGCCGCATGCATCCTGGCCCGCGCGGTAGCCCAGAACCACGCCGCCAAGGCGCCGATCGCCAACCCAAGCATCAGAAAAAGTGCATGACTCATGACCGGCCCAGCCGAGCTGTTACCCCAGCGTGTCCTACAGCCCGAAGAGAACACTATACGGCCCGCCGGCCCGTGGCTCCAGGGGTGCCGGGAACTTCCCGGATCACTGCCCAGTCGCCCCTCGCTTGATCTTGAGACCACGGGCGGACAAGATGGCGTCGTTCTGACGCGGTCGGATCAGAAGCTTATGCCCAAACCCGGGCGGGACCGATTTCCGGACAGTCCAGTGTGTGGGACATGGGCTCCGAGCAAGTAAGAAATCTTTCGATGGAGAGGGTGTCGGTCATGATGAAATCAATACTGAGCGCGATCGTCTGCGGCGCGGTTGCCATGTGTGTGTCCGCCGTTCTGGGTGCTGATACCGGCCCGGAGCCCAAGCCGCCGGTTCGGACCAACAAGCTCCGAGTGCTGATTGTTACCGGCGGGCACGACTTTCAGCGGAAGGAGTTCTTCGAGATGTTCAACGGCCACCCGGACATTGCCTGGGAAGAGGTCCAGCAGCCCGAAGCCCAGAAGTGGTTTGCCCCGGACAAGGCCGACAGATACGACGTCATGGTCTGGTATGACATGTACTCCCAGATGACCGAGGAATCACGCAAGAACCTTGAGACCCTGCTCAAGAAGGGCAAGCCGCTGGTGGCCTTGCACCACAGCATCGCCGACTACCAGGACTGGCCCGAGGCAATCAGGGTCCTGGGCGGTAAGTACCATGTCCAACCCGGCCCCAACGACCCCAAGTCGAGCTTCAAGCACGACATGAAGTTCAAGGTCAGAATCGCTGATCCGCAGCACCCCATCACCCGGTTCATGAAGGACTTCGAGATCGAGGACGAGACCTACAAGAACGTGCAGTTCCTTGAAGGCACCAAGCCGTTGATCACCACCGACGAGCCCACCAGTGACAGGACCATCGCCTGGACACACACCTATCACAAGAGCCCGGTGGTCTACATTCAGCTCGGGCATGACGCAAAGGCCTATACGAACCCAAGCCTTCGTCGTTTGGTCGTCCAGTCGATCCGCTTCGTTACCGGCCGTCTGCCCGATCCATCAACGGAAGGTTTCGTTCAACTCCTTAACGGAAAAGACTTTACGGGCTGGACGGTTGTCGGCGACCCCAAGGGCTTCTGGTTCACAGACGGCGTCCTGCGGAGCGAGAGCGGCAAAGGCGGCCAGTGGATGCGGACAAACAGGACTTACCGTGATTTCATCCTGCGGGTCGAGTGGCGCATTGGTGAGGGCGGCAACTCCGGCGTGTTTGTGCGGTCCGCTGCCGAGGGATACCCCTGGACAACCGGAAGCGAGATCCAGATCAGCAATGAGCCTCGTGACATCGCCCACTGCACCGGGTCGCTCTACGGGACGGTGGCCGTCGATCCGCGGCCCGACGAGACCGCCGACATCTGGCACATGTTCGAGATCCACTGCCGCGGGCACCACTACAAGGTCTTCGCGGACAACATCCCCATCGTCGATGTCGATGCCAAGACCATCCCGGCCCTGGCCGCCAAGCCGCTGGAGGGCTATATCGGCGTCCAGGACTCGCACAACCGAACGTCATACGTGGAATACCGTGGCATATGGGTCAAGGAGCTCACACCGATGAGTAGTGACAAGGAGCCGGCCTGGCGCGTCGGAACGCAGGCGTATACTTTCAACCGGTTCACCTTCTTCGAGGCCGTCGACAAAGCCCATTCGATCGGGCTCAAGTACATCGAGGCCTATCCCGGCCAGAGACTGAGCCCCGGCCTGGGCAACGCCAAGTTCGATCATGATATGGCCGCCGACCTCAGGCAGACGACCAAGACCAAGCTGGCCGAGGCGGGCATCAAGCTGGTCAACTACGGTGTGGTCGGCGTGGGCAAGGATGAAGCCACCGCCCGCAAGGTCTTCGAGTTCGCCAAAGACATGGGCATCGAGACCATCGTGTCCGAGCCGGAGCCCGGAACCTTCGAGATGCTCGACAAGCTGACCCAGGAGTATGGGATCAACCTCGCGGTCCACAACCATCCCAAGCCGTCGCGGTACTGGAGCCCGGACGTTGTCCTGGAGGCGATCAAAGGCACAAATCCCCGGATCGGAGCCTGCGCCGACACCGGCCACTGGATCCGCTCGGGACTCGATCCGATCGAATGTCTCAAGAAGCTTGAAGGCCGGATCATTAGCCTGCACCTGAAAGACCTGAACGAGAAGTCGCCGAAAGCTCACGACGTTCACTGGGGCGAAGGCGTAGTTGACATCAAGGGCGTTCTCGCCGAGCTGAAACGGCAGAACTTCAAGGGCGTCTTCTCGGCCGAGTACGAGCACAACTGGGAGAACAATCTCCCCGACGTGGCGGCTTGCGCGACGAATTTCGAGAAGATGGCGAAGGAACTGGGGATGAACTGAAACAGATCGTCCGGGCCGCCCTGGCCGGAAGAGCTCTCAGAACCACAGGCCGCGCCTGCGTGAGGCGCGCACCTCGGTCAGGCTACGCCCCACATCTCCCGACGACCGATCGTGACGCTCTATCGCCGGCTGCTTCTTCTGCCAGGGCATCAGAGCCGGGGTCCGCGTCGGCCGGAGAACTCCGGGTCCGCTGCCGGCAAGCCAGGCCAGAGGGCTCCGGGTCAACCACTGACAGGCCCGGCCAGACCCTCAAACCTCTGTTTTCGGGCACAAGTCGTACATTAGGGCTGAAGTATTAGATATTACACTGCTGGGTTCATACGCCCCTGTTGTAGCCTCAGGATTTCTTCAATTCTGTCTTCCAATTGGGCTCAGGTCGGTTACAATGCACGGGTTGCTTCCCCCTTTGGTGCCGTTCTGCTGAAAGGCGGGACGGCAAGAAGCTAGTCGCAAGAACTGGCAATACCCCTACCTTACGGTCCTGGTTCACCCCGGCCGGGACCATGAGTGCCGGAACTTGCGATAGCTCGCCAATGGCCCCGGTTCCCCCTACCGGGGCCTGTTTTTGCGCAGGGCTCAAAAACCGCGTTTTTGGGCCGAAAAACGGGGTTCGCGTCCCGCGATGTATCGCCTGAACCCGCCATTTCTCGCCCCAACTGCCGGGGGTACTGCCGGGGTTTGTCCGGTGTATGGTCAAAGGTTCCTGTTGCCGCCATACGCTCGGGCTCGGGGTTGGCCGGGGCCGGACAGGGCAGCCCGTCCAGGGCTCCGGTCAGGTCCCGCAACCGAACATGGCTGTATCGGCCAATCGTCAGGATGGGGTTGCTGTGCCGGGCCAGCTCTTGGCAGGTCCGAACGCTTGCCCCGCCCGACACCAGCAGGCTTATGAAGCTATGCCGTAAGGCGTGGAAGTCGGCCACCTGCCCCGCGTCATCGACGTACCGCAGGAACGATGATTGCTCTCGCTCGGCTCGCTCGGCCGGGGTTCGGGCTTCTTTCAGCCAGGCTGCCCGCGCCGCCGCCAGGTCCCGCCGCAGGATGTTCACCAGCTTGCCCTTCACACCGAATACCGGCTCACCCGCCGGCTTGCCGGCCAGCCAGGGCTTCAACACGTCGGCCAACTCGGGCCGTATGGGCTGTACGTCGGTCTGTCGATGTTTTGAGTAGGCCGCATCCACCGTCACGCTCGGGGGCTCGGCCTGTAAGTCAAACGATTCCGGGGTCAGGCTCTTCAGCTCGCTTGCCCGGAAGCCGGTTCCGATGGCCGTTCTGTACAACATCCCTCGGTCGGCGCCGGTCATCTTGCGAATGACCGGGCCAGCTTCGGCCGCTCTGACCAGCCGGGCCAGCTCTTCATCGGCCAGGGCTCGCCGTACCCGTTTGCGGTCCGTCTCGGGATTGCCCGGGGATTCCATCTCTGCCAGGGGATCCGATGCCACCCGCCCGTCCCGCTTCAGCCAGCGGGTGAATTGCTTCGTGTTTCGCAGGTAGTGTGCGGCCGTCTGGACGGATGCGGGCTTGTGTTTCTTGTCGCCCTTCCGAACGTCGGCTATGGCCATCTGCACCGCGTGCGGATTCAGGTCTGGTATCAGCTCGGCTCGGGCCAGGGCCAGCACCCGCTTGATTCGGGTTTCGAGCTGTTGGGCCTGTTGTGGCGTCACGTCCCGCGCCTTTGCCCCCGCGATGAAGTCTGCCACGTGCGCCAGCAGGGGCTTACGTGCGTTCGCCCCGTATCGGTCCGCTTTGGGGTCAACAACGCCATCCCGCCGTAGGCCTGCGTCTGCAATCCGCTTGGCCACGATACGTTCAGCCGCGCCCTTGTCG
>CAZTQK010000031.1:19219-26701 GCA_964615635.1 uncultured Planctomycetales bacterium | reverse complement strand
ACCGGTCGGTCTTCAGATCGTAAGCCCCGAACATATGCCGGACGCCGCCCTTGCGGTTGTAGGTGGCCCGGTGACGCTCGACGCGCTTGCCGGGGCCGATCAGGCAGGACCCGGCACGCGGCTGAAGATTCAGGGGTCCGAACTCGTCCACGCAGATCACCCGTCCGTCCGGCGGCGGGTGTTTGTAGAGACGCCGAACCGCCCGGTATTTTCGCCAGAACAACGGGTCGGTCGAGTCCTTCCACGTCTTGGTGTGTCGCCAGCGCACCTTGCGGGCCCGCAACAGTTCCCGCAGCCAACTGACGCTGATCGAACGGATGATCTTCTGCTCGATCAGGTATTCGCGCAGCTTGGGCAGCGACCAGCAGTTCATGCCGATCAGGGCCTTGGGCGAGGACAATGCGACCTCGACGATCTGTTCGACGACATCGCCGAAGAACTTGCGCGACCCGCCGCCGGTGCAGTAGTAAGGATACCATTCGATGGCCGGAACACCGCCGTCGTTGAAACGGTGGATGATCTGGCGGACCCAGGCCGCGCTGCAGTCCGCTCTCCGGGCAATCTCGGCATTCGACAGACCTCCGCGCGAGAGAAGAATGATCCGCCCATGTCTGCTGTTGACAGCGTTGGTCGATTGTCGTTTCATACGGTGCAGTTTCTCGCGCTCGTACGGATTGGGCGTCCGTGCCTTAATTCGATCCATCCTGGGTCTCCTCGTGGCGAAATCTGGCAGAAATCAACACGCGGAGACCCTATATATTGTGGATAACCCTATGGCGCAAGTGCCTATTTTAACATTACTTACGGAAACGAAAGTCGCGAACCGAAAACGGCACTAGAGGGGATCGTCGAGAGCCCCCCAGCCCAGTCTCGAACTGTCACGCCCGCCAATCAGAGATCGGTACCAGCGTCCCCGGACCCCTCACAGGCAGACTACCAGGTGACGGCGGACTTCGTTGGAGCAAGCGAACGGACTGTGGTGACCCTCGTGGCGTGTCACCAGAATTGTCGCTCGCGGTTCGGCATGGGGAATACGATCCCCTCTACAAGTGGACCCTGCCTCGTTGAACGCGAGAGAGGGCGATAGCCGCGATGGTCAGGAGTGCAGAGGTTGGCTGAGGCACGTATGTGACGTCCACGGAATCGTGCGGGATGGTCAGTGTCAGCGTATCCGTTGGGCCGTAGCCAGTCCATTCGATGTGCAGGTAGCACTCGAACAGCGCAGAGTAGGCAGCACGGCTGATCGGTCGACTCTGGATCTGGAAGTCGTTGATCTGCCCTGACGGTGGCAACGGCTGCAAACCCGTGTACATATCGAGATCGAAACTGTAACCCGGAAACATCGCGGCGTAGTAGCTCCATGCGAGGGTGCCGCCGGTAACATCCACACTAAAATCGATGCTCACGGCAATCTGGTCTCCGGCTCTGATCGGTCCCTCGTATTCGCCGTACCAGCACGAGACGAAGCCATCACGAAAACGCGCCCCATCAATCGGCCCGAATTCACCGAAGAGCTTGACCGTTGTGCCATCGGGAGATGTTTGCTGACCCCTCACGTTGTGCACATCTTCGGGCACGTAGCTGTCGCCATAGGTGAACCCAAAGTAGCTGTTCAGCTCGCCGAATCCGGCCGCCTGAGCTGCCGGGAGATCAACCATGAGCATCATCATCACAGCCGTTGCTGCGGCCCCCGAGATCGCGATGGTGATCGGACGCTTTGCCCCAATCTCGGACCTGCGTTCAGTGTTTCCTTTCATGTCTCCTACTCCGTAGAATGATTCAACTGGGGTCGATGATCAAGAGACTTCGTCTGCCATCTCCATCAGTGACAGGGCACCGTGGTTGCATTGTCTTGCAGGCTCTCACTGAGCGTCCATCGCGTTCTGAGAAGAATTGACCAGCTTTGTACCGCATTGTGCACTGAGCACGTGCCCGTCAGCCCGCCGGTACTGGCAACGGCCGGAAGCCCTCGTTTCTGGCCATCTGGATGTCGATGGCGATCGTCCTGCCCACGGCGGCCATGAGATTTCCGTCGGCCGCCTGGATGGCCTGCTCGAACGAGGCATCTTTGGCCATGGCGGTCGCTTCGATGGCTAACAGCCGCCGGCGAGACCGCTCCCACAACACCTGAACGGAATCCTCGCTGACCGCGGCCGGCATTTGGCCGTTCTCGTCAACCCATATGCCCACGAAGGCGTGCCCCGGAATCACAAAGACCACCGGGTGCAGGCCCGTTCGTTCGTAACAAGCGGCCAGCAGCAGGGCGAGGTCCAGGCACGTGCCGCGTCGGTGTCGCACGACGTCATGGGGGAGGAATACCTTCTGCCCCTCGCCTTTGCCTTCCGTGACTTCGAAGCTGGGAGGTGGGTCGATGTACCCGATCTTGCAGATATCGCGGCAGGAATCGAAGACTGCGGCTCCTATGTGGTGGACTCGTCTGGGACCGGCCTGGTAACCTGGCAAGCTGTCGTCTTTAGTGCGTTCCAGAAGGATTTGGGCCGCACCCGTCAGTACCTGCTCGATGGCCGAACTGTTGGGCATCACAAACGCTGCCAGAGCACGGAACGCCTCCAGAAGCGGCAGATCCGGATCTCTCCGCCATTCGTTGAATGCCAGGACCGTGATGGGGTACGATTCTCTGCTAATCGGAGTGCCCTGGCGAGCGACTGTCACCACGATCTGAGTCGTGGTGTCGGCCTCCTTGAGCCGCGAAAGTCTCTCATAGTCAAGCTGCAGGGGGATGTCCTTTAGCACAACTCGCTGGCCCGGCTCCAGCCGCGGCAGGGTTTTCGACCACGGCTGGCTGTAGAGGGGCACCTGCAAAGTGACGATCAGGTCAATCAGTTCCTCAAGCCCTCCGGCCGTGATGATCATCCTCGGGACAACGGGAAAACCGCAATGCACCATCGCCGCGTTCAGTTTGTGCCGATACTCCATCGTAATGCCGGCAGATGGCCCGAAGATGTCGTCAAATGCCTGGACCGTCCAGACCCCCGAAATGGCCGGGGGCGTACCGGGATCGGCTTCACCCGGCGATCGGGCCTCGCCTCCGCTGGAACGCGGCGAGCCGGCTGCACGGGCCCATTCTCGTTCAAGCTCCTGGTCAACTCCGTCGCCGAGCTGCGGCGCGGCGGCAAGAGGGGGCATCGGGTGAGCTCGCTCGTCGCGGTTTACGGGAGAGCTTAACGGAGTAGATGTCGTCTTACTCTTGAGCGAGGCCCCGCAGTAGATGCAGCTCTCCAGAACTCCGCTGACCGGCCGGTTGCATGAGAGGCACTGAGCCATCGTATCGCTCCGTCATGAGAACGGCTCTTACGCCTGCTTCTCGCCGCACTGGGAACAGAACTTGTTGTCTGCCGGGATCTGATGGCCGCAACTGATGCACATCCTCGTCCCCGCTGAGGCCGCCGTTCCGAGAACCCCCATGACTTGCGGCAGGCCCCCGCCCGGAGGATAGACCACTTGCGGTGAAGAACCACGTGCGGCGGCGCTGGCCGTGTCACGCTGAGCCTCAAGACCCTTGGTGAACATTTCCTGCATCGTCTTCATCATCTGTTGCTGAGCATCAGAAAGCTGGTGACCACTCTGCCTTTGGATCTCGAGCATTTTCTCGTACATCGCTTTGATCTCGCCCTGGGACTCGGCCCCGAACTTGGCCTTGAGAACGTCAGCCGCAGCGGCACTATTCTCAGCGGCCAAAGCAAGGAGTTGTTCGGCACTCAACGCTTTCTTTGCCTCGAGTTCGGTGAGCTGCAGTTCGGCCTTGATCCTCTGGCCGGTCAGTTCGCGCTCATGCCTGGCCTGCTCGACCTTCTGCTCGCGGTCGACATCGCGGTCTTTCTCACCACCGCGGACGCCCTTGATCTTCGCGAGCTCCTCGATGCGGCGATCCATTTTCGTCTTGCGAGTCTCCTCTTCATCCCGAGTCGCCCGAAGCCGATCTTCATACTCGGCCTGACGCCGCCGCCGGTCCTGCTCAAAGGCCTCCCAGTCCTTCCTTTGTTTGTCTTCGAACCGTTTCCTCTCGATGGCAAGCTGGTGGTCGACCGCTTCGTTCTCGCCGCTGTAAGTGATCCGCATCATGGCGAGCTGATGCTCGATATCGATCTGCTGCAGGATGCGCTGGCGAAGCTGCGTCTTGTCGTCGGCACCTTCTTGGACTCTTCGCGTCAGATCCGCCAGTTCCTCATCCAGGAGTATCTTCTTCATCTGGAGATCGTGGCGGGCCTGCCGAAGGAACTCCTCAAGCTCTTTCCGGTTATTGATCTTGTCGACTGCGTCCGCAACCTTGCTCTCGCGTATTCGAGCTTTGAGGGCGGCCCACTCCGCCGCGGCTTCAACTTCCACGGCCTTGAAAGCAACTTGGCCTCCAGTCTTCGTCAGATGCTCCTCGTAGGCCGCGCATGCCGCCTCGAACGCGCGAACCTGGTTGAGCTGCAGGCCGTTGCGGGAGAGGGTGTCGCGAAGCTCTCGGTCCAACTCGTCCTTGATCCGCTCGCGAAGGTCGACGTTGCCGTACAGGTCCCGTGCCGGCACCGACCGCACGACAGATTGCAGAACGTTGCTGATCGCTCCGCGGAGGATGCCCTCGATCTGATCGTTCTTGACCCTAACCTGGCTCTTCATCAGGTTGTTCAGGCATGCCAGAGGGTCGGTCAGGCTGATCACCAGTTCGAGCGCGGCATCCGCCTCGAGAGCGTCCTGCGTGCGCAGCTTGCGGAAGAGCACCCGCAGAACGGCATCACCCGCGTCAAAAAGCAGAACGCTGGTTCGCGACGAATTGTCCAGACGCAAGCTTTCGAGGAGGCGGTCAAGCGCCCCAGCCAGGGTGTAGGAGCCCGCGTTGACTTGCCCCCTGCAAACCCCTGCTTGCAGGATGATCGCGCGGGTGCCCTCTTCCACGACCAGTGTCCGGCTGAGCAGTCCGCTGAGATCCTCGTACTCGATGCGACAGGCAAAATCGTCAAAGTCTCTCGCCCAACGGTCAGGAGGGAGTGTTTGTGCCATCGGTAAGGCTCCTTCACAAGAATCGGCCGGCGAGATACCTCCGCTTCGGCCTACACATCACACACGCAGATCACCCAGGAAACGCTGATCGTTCTCCGATCGGCCCGAGCATTTCCATCCACTCAACCGCCGCCGAGGCGGTTCGTTGCGCTACAAGCCAAGCTGCCTCCGTTCGGCGACCTCCACAGAAACGGCTCCCAGCCCCAGCGTCATGCCGGGCAGCAGACATGCGAGTTCGCCCGGATGGAGCCTTGTACCTTCCAGCAAGATGCCCTCCTCTGCGACGGGCTCGATCCACACCGTGTCCCGGCCGGCGAGCAGGCATGCGTGTACCGGGGCCAGGCCCACGGCAAAGATGGCAGCGTCGGGGCACGAGCCGATCACGGCCGCGTCGTGGAGCAGCAGGTACGATTCCTGGCACAGGTTGCCGACGCGATCGAGCCTCATCGAACCCGGCGGCTCGCCGCTGTCCTGAGCCCAGCCCAGGTCCGGAATACTTGCGTAGGCCGCCGCCTCGAAACCGGCCGGCGTCCGACATGCCGTCGCTCGGAGATCGATCGCCTTGCCAATCGAGATGGTCTGCCCGCTGCGAAGAGGAACGCCCGTATTGCGGCCGATGCATTCTCCATCTACCTGGGTTCCGTTCTCGCTCCTTCGGTCCTCGATTGTGCAGAGGGCTCCTCGCCACTGGAAGGCGCCATGTGTGCCGCTGATCTTCATGGACAACTGATCGTTGGTATCGCTGCGCGGCAGGCATCGCAGCACAAGCGTGTTCTTGCGATCCCGACCGAAGCGCACCTCGTGCCCGGTGAAGATATGAACGCGCCGCTGTGCGGAACCCGATCCGATGAAGAGCGAGAGCCACGGCACACTGCCCGCAGGCCGGCTGAACTGTCGGCTGACCGTTTTCCGGCCCTTGCGATTGACGGCGGGCCGCAGGTGCACGCCGGCGTAGGCGGTGGGCAACTCGCCTATGCGTGTGAGCAACTGGTTAACATCGGCAATCGGTCCCGCCTCGTACGCGGCCCGGACGGCGGCGGCCAGATCCGGTCCTACGACTGTCATGTCCGAAGCGTCAACCACTCCGCTGACATCCTTGATGTTGACTGTGGTTGAGCCAAGGCCGCCAAGGTTAAACTGTGTGTTCGCCGTTGGTCGGGCAAAGACCTTGATCTCGTGCTGACCGCGCAGAATGTGCAGGCCATCTTCGCCGCGCAACCGGACCTCCACGGTGACAGCCGCGAAGCCGCACAGGTCCCCCACGTTGAAGCCCAGATACATGGTTTCGGTCTCGCCGGCTCCCAACTGGTCGATCCGGTCGGCGACGCATATCCCGGCCGTGCTGACCCGAGCCATGATCTCGACATCCTCCAGGACCTGCCCGCCCGAGTTCGTGACCCGATACTGCAGCGTGCCGGTCGCCGTCTCGATGAATGGCCGGTTGCAGTTCGTAGCCAGTTCGATGGAGGCGTCCCTTGGTGCGCTTCTGTCCGATTCTCCCGTTTGACCCTCCTTGCCCTCAGAAGAATTCGGCTGCTGGAGTGCGCCCGCAACCCCGAGGCGAGTCTCCGTCTCACCGCCTGGGCCTTGCGTATCGCTTGCTCGAAGCGGTTCACCGCAATGCCCACAAAAGTGGTCGTTCTTCCCCACGTTCTCTTTGCAGGACGGACAAAGCATGACAACACTACCTTGAGGACCAACGCCGCGATGATGCCCTCGACGAAAGGACCTTCTCCTACCAAGTGATACTTTACCGCTTCTGGTCCCCCAACGGCAATAGCCGCAGGATACGTGCGGTCTACGGGAGCCCTGGGACGTCACATCCCCATACGCAGTTCGAGGACCGACTGCTGAAAGGCCCGCCATCGCCCAAACGATGCTGCCTGTGACGGGCACCCCGGCCCACCACTCACCATCGGGCCAAGGCCAGGACGGCCTCAGCCATCCACGCTCCCAGCAACGGCAGGAAGAGCGAGGTCGTGCCGGCAGGCACCAAGCTCAAACAGTGAGGAACCCACACCGACTGAACAACCATTTGCGTATCCACCGCGGTCGTCTCATCGTACACCTTGCCCCCGACTTCTTTCCTGCCGCAATCCGTCGACGGCGTCAGGACGCTCCCGTTTCCCACGGCAACGGCGGCGGCCCGGTCCACTTGGCGGCCATCTTCGTGAAACCTGGCCGCACACTCTCGGCCCGAAGCCGGCTCAAGGGAAACAGGTCAGATTGCTGCTCCCAACGGTACACTCTGACAGCACCCAATACCAAGCAACAGCATTCATCCGATCAGCGAGCGTACCCAGCTCAGAATCTGCTCTGTCCACTCAATTTGCACGCCCGTTGTCCTGGCCAGCCGGTTGGCTTCCTCGGCAAGGGGCAGGGCTCGCCTCGGATCCTTCATCTTCTCTGTCAGCAGGATTGCCTGGTTGCCCAGGCAGCGTTGCAGCCCGTCCTTGCTCCCCAGCTCGCGGCAGA
>CAZTQK010000031.1:0-19119 GCA_964615635.1 uncultured Planctomycetales bacterium | reverse complement strand
GCTTCATCGCCCCGTCGAGATCACCGAGATCCCCGAGGATCAACGCCTGGTTGCCCAGGCTGGCCTGCAAGCCCTCTTCGTTCCCCAGCTCGCGGAAAATGGCCTCCGCATGCCTGTAGCTTTCCTGGGCGTCGGCAAGATCTCCGCGCAACCGACACCCAATCCCTAGTCGAATCAGCGACCACGCTCGGGCGGCTCTGTCCTCACGGGACAGCTCCGTGGTCGAGGGCATCGCCCGACAGGATGCATAGACCGTGCCGGTCATAACCGCGAAGGCGTCGGCGAGGCCGGCGGCAACCTCGTCAAAACTCGACGGCCGGCCTTGCGGATTCTTGTCCAGACATCGGGCCAGCAATCGCTCGAGTGCATCCGGGACCTTCGCTCCCAGCGAGGCCAACGTGGGCGGAGCCACCCGCGCGTGCAATCCCGCGTACCGATCGATCCGCTCCTGCCGGGTCGACCAGTCGGCCTCGAACGGCAGACGCCGGGCCAGCAGTTGAAACAGTACGACCGCCAGCGAATAAACATCGGCCGCACTGGTAACCTGGCCGGAATTAGCAGATTGCTCAGGGGCCATGTACTCCGGAGTACCGATGATCCTGCCTGCCAGCGTGACGCCCGTCTGCATGGAAGGTGCACCGGCGTCCGCATCTTCTGGCCCGGTCATGTCCAGTATGGTCGCCTTCACCAGACCGAAGTCGGTAACCAGCACCCTGTCGGCCCCCATGAACAGCAAGTTGCCCGGCTTAATGTCCCGGTGAACGTGTCCCTTCGCCTGGGCGAATGCCAGGCCCCAGCAGGCCTGGATGACCGCGTCCAGGGCCTCGGCGGGCGTGGGCCAAGGCCCATTCCTCAGGCGGCCCTCGAGACTGCCCCCATCACAGTAGTCCATTAGGATGATCGGGCGGTAGTCGGTTGTCTGATCGTCACGGACATCGAACGCGTGGACGATGTTTGGATGGATAAGCTCAGTGACGGCCATAGCCTCGCGGGTGAACCGTTTCCGGGCGGTGTCCGATTCGACAAAGGAGCCCAGCGGGAGTTTGATCGCCACTTCCCTGTTGGTCGCATGATCGAGGGCGAGGTAGACGATGCCCATGCCCCCGCGGCCAAGGACCCCACGGATCTCGTAAGCGTCGGCAACCCTCTTGCCCGGCGACCAGGGACCGCCATCGGGTTGCTGAGATTGCCTCGCTCGCGAAGGCTGATCTGGCCGGCCGCCGCTCGGGCTCACCGGTTGGGCGGCGCTCATCTCATCAGCCCGCGATTCTACGTGGCGGTACAGATACTCCCGCTCTCGCGCCAGCTCGGCTTCGCACCTTGAGCAGTACTCGGCACAACGGGGATGCTGGGGGCTGACCTCAAGAACCCTCCTGAAACAAAACAACGCTTCTCCAAATCGCCGGAGCCTGAGCAATGCCAGGGCGCGGCCGAACCAGCACTCGGCCTGCTGATCGTCATAAGCGAGGGCCCGCTCCATGACGATCTCGGCTGCCCAATCTTGTTTCCGCTGATAGTAGTGGCTACCTTTCGCGGACCAGTGCGCGGCCATCTCGGTTCGCAACATGAGCTCAAATACATCGAGTGTCTTCTTGCGTCCCGTGAATAGATCGCATACCGACAGATTCACCTCGCTCATTGCGCCGATATCGATAGTGACCTCAATCTGTGAGTCTCCAGGGCGAGGGGGTGCAATCCAATCAAGAAGAACGGTG
Organism: uncultured Planctomycetales bacterium; assembly: GCA_964615635.1. Classification (GTDB taxonomy): domain Bacteria; phylum Planctomycetota; class Phycisphaerae; order UBA1845; family PWPN01; genus JAUCQB01. Next base: position 17,404 of record CAZTQK010000031.1, on the reverse strand, counting down.
CCCAACACCTCGCCGGAAGTCGCATTCTCGTCGGTTCCGCGCACGAGGCAGACCCCCACGCTGCGCTGGTCTTCTCGGAGCGTGCCGAACGATTCCTTCCTGGATGTCGGTATCGTCTCGTCCCGGCTGATGATCGCAAAGACATTCATGCCCGCGAGGTCACTTGTTGACTTTGGAGGACGCTCAGGCAGGAAGCCTGCATTCTCGCCGTCGCGAGGATTACCAGACGCGGCCTTCGCGGGTACACCCCGCTCCTCGTTGTCCAATGTGCCGTCTCGCATGGATACCGCTGCGGGATGGGCAGCCTGCTCAGAGGACATCACGGAACCAGCCTCCTTTTTCTTGATCACAATGCCAAGTGTGTCAGGGAGCCGGTTGAGCAAGACAACATGATCCCAATCTCCTTCCAACCCACCTGCTACCACGGCAAGTCCCCGAGCCACGCACTCCTCCGCAGGGGCCTCGATGATGCGCGCGTGTGGCAGGTGTCTTGCGGAAAGACTCCTTATGCGTTTCGCGACGATTGGCAATCCGCTAGAGACAACGAGCAGATGCTCGTCCCCGCCCCCGAAACCATGTCGCTCAAGGATGGGTTTCATCTCGACAAGAGAGTTTGCAAGAAAGGTTGCTAGAACTGTCCCCGTCTTCTTATGGAGAAGCACCCTTGCGTCCGCCAACCTTGCGGCGCCAACCAGAGACTCGATCCGTGCGGTTATGCTGTTGTCGCTTGACCACCTATTACTGTCAACACCCACTATCAGGGGTGTCAGGTGCGCCCACAGGTCAATCCTTGCCATCGCTCGAATGTGTTGACATGACGTCGGATCTGCGCCGGCGGCAAGGGCGTTCTCATAGCACTCCTGCAATAGGCTGCCGATTCCCGCAAGGGAACACGAGGCAAGCAATTCGACGACACCGCTACCTGCGCAAGCCAGGGTGGCGCGGGAGGAGTCATAACCGAGATCCAGTGCAAGGATGCGTTCATCTCGCTGACGCTCCAGTTGGTCCGCAACTGACATGACGGACACCGCCGAATCTGCATGAATACGCTCTGGTTTAAGGCCCGCCGCACGGGCGGCCGCCGTCATGCGTGCTCTCGCCCCGTAGCTGCTACCGAGTGGTATTGCCATGACGGCGGATGAGTTGGACTCGCCGAGCTGCTCTGTTGTTCTATGGCGCACTCGCTTGAGGATAGCACTGAGCAGATCAATGATCGTTATCCTGCGTTCGCCCACGACAGCGGATGCGAGATGAGGGAGACTCAGAGCGCCCTTGAATCCCAGCGCAGCGAAGGCCGGGCAGTCGTCGATCCCTTCGGCGCGAAAGACCTCAAAGGGATCCCGGTGTTCGAGAATGATATTGCCGCCTCGCTCGATGATATGGCTCGCCCAGTCGGTGAGGTCAGCGAACGCTGGGGATTCACATATGGTTCCATCTTTCTCGAGAAACACAACGGTTGGCAGTCCCTTCTGGCCGTTCTGCATCGTCACCAGGCGAGCGCCGTCGGGGCCGTTGAACCCCGCGTACGTGTACCTGTACCCCAAGTCGATGCCCAAAAACCGTCCGGATTGCTGCACGGTGTCTGAGTCCGGTCCCCACGCCTCGCCCAGGTACTCTCCGGACTGCGCTGCTGCCGACCTCAACTGCCCGACCAGTTGCGGTTCCATATTGTGAATCGGGATTTGCAGAATTCGCCGAACATGTTCGACGGCGTCACGTGCCCTCCCTTGTTGCTCTGCCTCCCTCGCCCGCTTTCGCAGGGTCGAGGCGACGCAGCACATCCGAGTCTCTGAAGCGACTGATTGGGTCTTGGCCAATTGCAGCGTTGGTTCCGGAACGGTGAGCCGGCTCGCCGTCGTTCCGTCGTCGATTGCGTTGTTGACCGCTTTGGCCGGATGCGGTGTGTTGTGCGACTCGATCGCCGCTCGAGCGGGTGCGTATGTCGGGTCTATCTGTAATGCCCTTTCGTACGCACGCAAGGCTTCTGACTGCTCGCCCGCAGCGGCTAGGCCGAGTCCCAAGCGAAACTGCCTTTCTGCCCGGGTGGGCTCGAGCTCAGCCGCCCGGGTCAACGATCTGAGCCCGTTGTTGGGCCGTCCGATCCTGATCAGCAGCAGGCCTTGCAGGTCCCAGAAAGCGGCATTGTCTGGGAATAAGCGAAGACCATCTTCGATCACATCCAGCGCCTCATAGTCCTGCTTTCGCTGCGCGAGGTAGGAGGCAAGACACAACCGCACGCCTGGTCTGCCTGGGGCGTTTACCACTGCGGCTTGCAGAGGGGCGGCAGTGTCCGCCAGAATTCCTACGTTCGCCTGTACTTCGACAGAAGACGGGGTGACCCAAATGGCCTGCCGGAGAATCTCGGTGGCGCGCGCTGATTGCCCAAGGTAGTACAGCGTTACGGCCTTGTTGTTCAACCTGTCCACTGATTCCTCGAGGCCCTCACAGAGGTCGCGAGGGTATGCTGTCCCTGCTACCTCGATGTAAGCCTTTTTCAGCCCATCTCTGACGTCCTGGGCGCCACCGAATCGGTCGTTTGGAGATTTGGCCAAGCAGCGACGCTGTAGCGATACCAATGAATCAGGAAGCTGCTTGCGTACGTCTGCCAACACTGGCGGCTCAGCCTGCTGCTGCAGCTGACGGTACAAGGCAATACGTTGCCTGGACTTCTCTGCATCGCTGAGCGAGGAATCTAGGGTGGCCCGAAACGGCCGTTGGCCGACCAGCAACTCGAAGAGGATGATGCCGAAGGAGTAAACGTCTGCGGCCGAGGTGAGTCGGGCGGCATCGTCAAACTGCTCGGGAGCCATGTACTCCGGCGTGCCCACCACCTTGCCAAAACCGGTCAGCTTGGCCACGCCATCTTTGGTCATCAGGATGTTGGCCGGCTTGAGGTCGCGGTGGATCATCCCGCGCTTGTGCAGATAGGCAAGGCCGTGGGCGATCTGGATGGCGATATCCAGGGCGACCGCTGGGTCCTTGGTCCTGCCCTGGCGGATCCAGGAGCCCAGGTCGCCGCCGTCGGCATACTCGAGGAACAGGTGTGGCCGTTCGTCGTACGGCTTAACGAAATAGGCGGTAATAATGTTTTCGTGGGCACCGAGTTCGACCCAGGCCAGACACTCGTTGATCAGGCGGTCGAGAGCTCGCTGCGAGGCGCGAGCCTTGGGCAGCAGCGTCTTGATGGCCACATCCAGGTCCCAGTCGCGGTCGTGAGCGAAATAGACGATGCCCATGCCGCCAGCGGCCGAGCCCTTGACCTCGTAGCGGTCGTCGATGACCTGGCCGGGCTGCCACGTGAGAGATTCGGATCGATCTGTCCGGGCGGGGATACGGTTAGCATTCTGCCCCGAACCGCGTGGATCGCGGTCGGAAACCGCTCCTACCGGAGGAGTGTCGGTAATCGTCTGCTGGCCGCTGAGCGAGACCAGCTCGCCGGCACTCATCTGCCGCCCGTTGTTGGCGCGGATCACGTCGGCCGGGGGTATCTGGTAGAACGCGCCGCACTTGGTGCACCGGACCTTTCGACCCGCGTGCCGCTCCTCGATCCTGTAGGGTGTCTTGCAGGTATCGCAATGAAACCGAATAGCCATGAGACGCTCTGCCGGTACAGAATTTGCCCGAAACGTGACAGGATGATAGCTCTATTATTCCCTTCGTCCGGCAGTTACGCAAATCGCGGCCTGCCGGCTGACCCATCTCCTGGACGGGAGCAAGGTCTTAATCCCGACGCCCATCCTGCTGTTCGGCCTTCAGATCACGGGGCCTTGGAGACCTTCTCGATACGTATCCCCTTGAGCTTGAGCGTGGTGGGAGAGCTCTCCTTGTCACCCATGGCTTCCACACGAACACGGTCTTTGTACTTGTAGTTCTCGAAGGTGTTCTTTCCCATCTCAGGAAACGCAACCTCGACGGAGGCGTAATACTCAATGGGGCGGACTGTGACCGTCTTGCCATGGCTGTTGCTGCTGCTGCAGAGAGCAACAAACTCGACTTTCTCTCCCGGCGCCGGATGCTGGCGGAGGAGCAGGGCCAGATCCGTGGGCACCCGGCTCTTATCTATCGTGGCGGGGTCCCGCCTGCGGCCAACGACAACGCGCGACGAGATCGGATCGCTGTCTTTCCATACCTCCCGAATTTCAAGAATGTAGAGCGCTCTTGAGTCAAGCCGGTATCGAGCCATCTTGGGATCCCGCACGATGCCTTTCACCGAAACGGAGTCCGCAGTCTTGTTGCCGTCCCCCCCCTCGGTGCCTCGGTAATCCAGAGTATCCTGCCCAAAGCCCTGTTGCTTGGTAAAAGCTTCAAAGTAAGCCAATCCATAGGCAGACTTCTGGATGCGAACCTTGAGGTGCGTTTCGCCGTCATGTGAAAGGACTGTCTCCAACGTTCCGCTCAATGTTGTCTCTTGGTTCAGCCACTTCGATGAATGTACATATAGCTCATCGGCGGTCGGAGTGTTGCCCTTGGGGATACGCCGCGGTCCGGCCGGCGATATTCGTGTTTCAGGATCGCCCGGTTTCTCGATCCGCTGGCAGTCGGCCAGGACAGCGTTCCAGGCGGTGATTGGATCGGCGGGATCATCAGCGCGGGACACAGTCGGCCCAATTGGGACCAGTATGTTCCCGGGTGAATAAGATCGATTGATCGAGCCTTGCCAGATTGCCGACGCCAGGTCCGTGAGCGGGTTCCTGCTTCTGACAGAGAGTGTCGGCCGTTTCGTGGAGATGTCGGCCTCTACCGTATCGCCGGCCACATAACCGAGGAACTCCTCGAGTTGCACCGGCAGTCTGAAGTCCGCCACCACGGAAATCTGGCCTTCGAGTTCGTCAATCACATCCATCTCGACAACTACACGGCCGTTTTCCTTCTTTGCACTTCGGTACTGGGCATGAACAGTCATCGTTTCCAACCCGCTCTCCGCCAGTTTTCGATACAGCAAGCCCATCGAGGCGGCTTCGACCCCATTCCTCGCCGGCGCCTGCGTACCGATGCTGGTTGCCTCGATCCGGGTGCCACGCCGGTCCTTGATCTGGATCGCCTTGCCGGGAAAACAAGGGTACGCGAACGCCGGTTCAGCCCCCCCCCCGCCATAGGGCGTCGGTTGATACATTGGAGGGCGGGTACCGGGTGGCAATTGGATTCGAAATGGCCGACACTCGGGAGGATAGTTTGGCATGGCGCCATAAGGCAGCGCGGAGTGCCGGCCGTCTGGCCGCACCTCGGCCGTGGCTTTGAAGGCCCCCCAGTTTTTCTTTTCGACGACCGCCTCGGCAGCATCGCCAACTCTGTAGTCGGCCATCAGATCCACGATGCTTGCACTTTGGAATTCCACACCTGCGAACGCCATGAAGCCAGGTGGAGCATTCGCCTCAGTCTCCGTCCGGAGGAAGACCCAGGTACTGCCGTTATATGCTCGAATCAAGACAATCTTGCCGCTCAGCCGAAACCGGTTCGGCAGGTCGATGGCCTCCGAACGGGCTGTCGGCATTCCTGGAGGTTGGAAGCCGCCACTGATCGCCTGGCAAACTGTCAGGACAGAGTAGCCAGCAAGGTTGCTCCACAAGTCTTCTTCCGCCTGGGGGGCAGCGCTTGCGATGTCGCTCGCTTTCGGCGTCTGTGGAGCGGCCCGTACGCTGTTGTCGGGACTTGGTGTCATCGAGGCCGTTTCTCCGCTGCTACCAGTCCTTGACGGTGAAGGCGACGAAACCGTGGGGGGCTCCGGCGGCCTCATCGCCACATGGATATCCCTGCGCAGATCAGCCGCCCCCGGATGGCCGGGATGCAGAAGATCCAACACGTCAAGCGTGCCAAGAGCCTTCGCATACTGTCCGCTCTTTTCCCACATCGCAGCGGTCTTGTAGAGCTCACGCCTTTTCGCCCCGAACAACTCCTCAAAGGTTTCTGAATACTTGACGGCTCTCGCGAGGGACTTGGCCTCTTCCAGATAACGCCCATCACGGCACCGGGCTGAGATTTGCGACAACGAGGACGCGCACTCAAAACGATGTCTCAAGCCCCTGTACATGGCTCCATTTGGATCGGACCGACCTATCTGTTCCAGGATCCGCTCTGCCTCGCGGAAGTCGTCCTGCCCGACAGCCTCATCGAAACGCCTGCCCAAGGCGGCTTGCTCGGCGGAGTGTGTTCTGGCGGCCTGAATCTTCACGCCGGCCAACACAACGACGGCGAGCAGGGTTGTGGCTCCAAGACCGATCATCCAAGTCTTCCGCAGTCGCTGCTGGCGAGCCGTAGCCGTGGCGGCGGCCATTTGAGACTCGGCGACCTTCTTCCTTCTACGTTCCACGCGATGGATGAGATTCTCATAGGGTCTGGCACGCCCTGCGGCGCGATCGAGGAGTACTATGGCCTCCTCCATACGTTCCGCGTCGATCGCTTGGTCCGCCTCTGAAAGGCACTGCAGAACCACCGCGAAATCCATAGCCTGTTCGAGCTTCACAAGATCAGGGTGGTCTTCTGGAAGCAGGTCAAATGCTTGGCTCAGAGAATCTGCGGCAAGGGCATACTGTTTTCGGCGGTATGACTCCTGCCCGGCCTTGGCTTTCTCCTTGGCATCGTGGATCCGGCGGCCGCGAGCCGCCTTCAGGATCGCCCGGGCTTCCTCGTTGTCCGGATCCAACCGCAGCGCGATCGCGCATTGTTCAGACGCGAGCTTGTATTCGCCCGCGTTTAGACGGTGGCGAGCATTGTCCACCGCGGTATCGAGCTGCTGATTACGAAGCGCTTCCTCCATTTTGACCAGTTGCCGGGCAGCTTCCTCGTCGCCCGGGGCGATCGCCAGCACACGTCTCCAGGCCTCCACGGCTCCTTCCAGATCACCATTGTTTGCCCGTTCGATAGCCTCCTGACGCGCCCTTCGGACGAGATCGATCTTCGATGCGATCTCTTCGATCCGTCTTCGGGCCGACTTGCGGCCCGGATCCATGCCCAGTGCCCGCCGGTAGAGATCCGTCGCCTCCTCTAGGTCACCAAGCCGGTATCGCTCTTCGGCTTTGCGAACCAGGGAGTCAGCGTCGCCAAGTCTCGCTTCGCCCAGTGCTGCGCTGAATTCCTCGACACTGGCATAGCGTTCGGCAGGATCGTGCTCCAAGGCCTTCATCACGGCGTGCCGCAACTCCTCGGGCAGCATCTCCCTATTGATCACCTCCGGTGGAGGACCGGTCAGCATCTGGTAGAGCGTCGCGCCGAGCGAGTAGATGTCGCTGCTGGGCTCGATATGCTTGGCGTCCCGGCGCTGCTCGGGGCTCATGTACGCGCGGGTCCCGAGGGCCACGCCCGTCGCCGTGACATCGTGTTGTTCGCCAACCTGCGCCAAGCCGAAGTCGACCAGCTTGGGAACGCCTTCCTGATCAATCAAGATGTTGCTCGGCTTGATGTCCCGGTGTATGATCTTCTTGCCATGGGCTAGCCGGAGAGCATTGCAGAGTTGTCGCGTAATCTCGATGGCCCGCTCCGGATCCAGTTTGCCATCACGTCGCAGCTTGGTCTCCAGGTCTTCGCCGTCAACGCATTCCATCACGATGTAGACGCCATTCGCGTCCTCGCCGACTTCGTGGACCGTCACGATGTTATAGTGGCTGAGCGAAGCCATCGCCCGCGCTTCCGCCAAGAGCCTCTGCCGGGCTATCGGAGACGCTGATCGTTCCTTTTTGATTCGCTTGATCGCGACGAATCTGTCGAGCCGTCGGTCTCTGGCCTTGTAGACCACGCCCTGACCGCTCTTCTTGCCCAGCGGGTGGAGAATCTCATAGCGGTCCACGGACGCCGGCTCGCCTTCTGCCTCCCGACCCATGGTCTTGTCGAGCGTGCCGAGCACCGTCGCCCCGACCTGAGCGATGATGCCGTCCTCGCCGCTTGACGGCGCTGTTCCCTCCGCAGTGTTGGCATCAATCCTTGCCCCACACTTGTGGCAGAAATCACTCTCCTCGATCAGAGCGGTTTGGCAAACAGGGCACTGCATGGCTCTATCTCCGATTTGCCTGCTAATGCACTCAAACAAGCTGAAACTGCGTGATCAGTAGCTTATTATTCCCGGCATCAGCTCGTTACGCAAACTGAGGCCTCTGGGCTGATTCTGGAAGCGTGCTTCAGCATCTCTGACCCGATCGGCGTACCTCCCGGCAGATGGCACAGTGGCGGGCTGACCGCGGGTCGGCGGCCACAGGCGGGAAACAGAGATCTGGAGGCACCGGTCATGTCGAGCATTCTGGTTTGCAAGAGCTTAATCTTCGTTGTCGGCGGTTTGTTGGGGTTCGCGGCAGCCAAGATTGCCAAAGCGGAGAGAGCGACCTTCCCCAGGGCCTTAGCCGTATCGATTATCTGCGCCCTCCTGGTCTCGATCTGGCCCCACGTAGAAACTTGGCCTCGCCCGGCTTGGTGCGGCGGAGCCCTGATTCTGGTTGCCATGTTTACGGCGGCCAACTTGATGTCCACGTCGCTAGTTCGCGGTTTACTCACCTGTACCGGAACACTCGTCGGCCTTGGCCTTGGATGGCTGGGAGTGGCACTGGCCGAGCAGATCGTGAACCGGGGCGAAATCTACACTTGGATCGAGGGGATGCTCAAGTCCGGGGCGATCGAAAGGTAAGCCGGGACGCTGGGTCCGACCTCAGGTCCCTTGCACGAAAACAGGACCGCAACAGTGGAGGCAGCGGGTATGTTGCACGACATTCTGACCACGATTCTCCCATGGCGGAGGCGCCTGGCACTCGGACGCCTGACCTGCGCGCAACTCGATGACGAGCGAATCCGCCTGGAGTCAATCCAGGAGGCACTGATCAGGCGTGTCCAGGCCCTCGAACTATCGAAGAGATCGTTATTCGAAGAGGGTGTACGAAAGAGCTCCGACATCGAGCGGCGGGCCCTGGCGGTGAAGATCAAGCAAGTCGATGAGGAGGCCCGCGACTACCAAGCTCAGCACCTGATGATCTCCAACCGGATCCAGCTTACCGGCAAGCTCATACGGCTCAAACGCCAGATGGAGTTGATCAAGGATGCCGGTCTGTGGTCTCTGGTCGCGAGGATCGAGCCTTCGCAGATAGAGAGCTTCGTGCTCGAGACCAAGACTCGTGCCCGCCAGGGAGACCGGCAGGCTGCCCGCCTGCTCGAGATCATGGGTGACGGAGACGACCTGGACTGGCAAGGAGACCCCGACGTCGAGCGAATCGTGGAGACCATGACCTCCTGCGGTGACCGAGAACTGGACGAGACCCGGTGGCAAGAGGTGTCCGCAAGACTGTCGGCAACCAGGGATGAAGAGAGAGACAAGGCTTGAAAGGCGAGCGCAGTCACATGGCAGTGGACATGACGGGCATCTTGAGACGGCGTCTGGCAAAAACGATCGATACGGCGAGAAGGCGTGAGCAGGCCGGTGATGCTGAGTTGGCCTCCTGGTACTACCGTCGGGCCGCCGAGCATTTCAAGTGCCTCGCAGATAGCACTGTTTCGGGAACACTCAAACAGCAGTACCACTTCAAGGCTGTGGCACTGGAGAAGATGGCTCGGCACATGTGCGAATCTGATTCCCGGTTAAGTTCTTCAGCACACACCCGGAACACACCGAGCGGTGAATTCAGGGATCGTATCAGCCAACTGATCACCCGGTCTGACGTCTGCTGGAAAGACGTCGTCGGCATGGCTGAGATCAAGAAGAAGATCAAGGAAACCTATGTGCTGGCCCTTGCATCGCGCCGCAAGGGCTCAGCGAATTGGCCTGCGCAGAACCTGCTGCTCTTCGGCCCGTCCGGCACCGGCAAGACCCTGCTGGCGGCTGCGGTATCCAACGGTCTGGACGCGACGTTCTTCTCGGTCAGCGCCGGCGATCTGTTGAGCAAGTGGTTCGGGGACTCGTCGCGCCTGGTCTCGGCCCTTTACGCGGAGGCAAGACGAAGGCAACCCTCAGTGATCTTCATCGACGACTTTGAGGTGTTGGTGCCCGATCGCGGGACGGATGTCAGCGGGCCAGAGGCACGAATCCTGAGCCAGATCCTGGTGGAGATGGACGGCCTGGAATCAAAGGCAGAGAAGGCGTTTGTCATGACCATCGCGGCCACGAACGCTCCCTGGAGAATCGATCACGCGGTGCTGAGCCGCTTCGGGCAAGCTGTGCACGTACCACTGCCCGACGCGAAGACCCGTGCCGCCATCTTCGATGCTCATCTCAACCAGAATGGATATCAGTGCGAGTTGACTGGCGAACAGCTTGCTGATCGCACCGAGGGATACAGCGGTCGAGAGACTACCCAGATTTGCGCTGAAATGATCCGTCGCATGACGGCTCGGGCTAACCCGAATCTGGCCAGTGCGGCCGACGGAGGCCGCGACTCGGCTGCTGATTTCGAGATTCGGCAGGAGGCGATCACCCGCTTGGATTTTCGAGAGGCCCTGGCCAGCGTTCGCCGGGCTTGCTCCGCCGAGGCCGCCAGGAGGTACGCCCAATGGGCTATGTCGATTGGCTAGTCGGCTTGTTCAACTGAACCTCGGGAAGGTAGAATCAGTGTTGAGCGTATCACCTGGGTCGAGGTACCCTTACAACTTCGGAAGACTGAGCCATGGACAGCGCTGACCGTCATCATTGTCGCAACTGCGGGGCAGATAATCCTCCAGGTGCCGACTTCTGCGAGAAATGCAACGCCATGCTGCTGCCTTCCACACACTCACGACAGAATGAACGCGGCTCCCTCGACGGACTGGGCACGGTTCCCGATGACGAGGGTGGGGAACCGCAGAACCAACCGGCCGGTGGTATCGACCTATTTGCACCGAGGGGGTCTTATAATAAGCCTCGGGCATCCCTGGTCGGGTTGCAGACGGAGGCCGAAGAAACAAGCTCTCGCGACCCAGGGCAGCCCTACCCTGGCGCCAGACGGGCCGGTGGCCCTGCCCGGCCACCGGCGTTGGCCTATATCGACCTGATTCCCAGCGAGGAGGGGGATGACAGTCCCGGACCGCCGACCGGCGAGCAGATTCGAAAGCACCTGCGGCTGATGCCGGTAGCGTCTATCGAGCGAGACTTCGCCGGGCACCTCTATCTCTTGAAGGCTGGTACGAAAGAAGGCGTACCCCTGGATCGCCCGGTTGTCCGCATTGGCCGTGGGGATTCAAACGACCTAGTGCTCACCTCGGAACGAATCAGCCGCAGGCACCTCGTCGTGGCGGCAATCGGCAGGCATCTGGTCGCCATCAACTGCCAGGAACCCGGGCGGACCCATCTCAATGGCAACGAACTGACCCAAGCCCGTCTCCGGTCCGGCGACAAGATCGAGTTGCCCGGACTGTCTCTGATCCTGACGCAGGCTCCCGGAAAGCCGGTGCACTTTGGTTACAGGCTGTCCGGCATGGCGGCAAGACGGGACGCGAGACTGTCCGGCGTGGTGATGGGCGAGGTCCTGGCAACAGTAGCCGATGAGGCACCTCGGGAACACCGACAGGATTCGCGCTGGTCGATCACCTGCTATCGACGCAAGGCACGCGGTGCAACATACGTGTTCACGGATAGCACCGGAAAGACGATGGGCACGGGCAGCGACTGCGATCTCCAGGTTCGAGAGACCGACGTGAAGCCGAGACATATCCGCTTCGTCGCGGGGCCAGACGGGCTTCAGGTGGACGTTCTACCTGGAAACCCAGCGATACGCGTGAACGGCGTCACGACCGAGAAGGCCACACTGCAACGAGGTGACACCTTCGCGGTCGGTAAGACCAGGTTTGTTGTTCATCTGCCGCTGAGCTGAGATCGACGACAACATCACGTGGCAGGTCGCGCGCAGCGGGTGTTACGGGATTGCTGAGGGATTCATGCTCCGAGGATCCTGGCCCAAGCCCAAAGCGAGGGAGTGAATCGGTGACTGACGGGCAGGGACAAGCAGATCTTCCGAAGAGCGGCCGTGCTGGCCCTCAAAGCGAACAAGACGTTGCCCCGCCTGACCCTGTTCTTGCTGGGGCCACACGGGCCAACGAAGAGGAAGTCATTTCGCCTGCCTTGCCTTCGGACATGGGATCGCTGGCCGAAGAAGGGCCGGGCGAGGCCGTCCAGACCGAGCCGATCGAATCCTCGCGTTATGAGATCCTTCACCCACTGGGCAAGAAGAGCGGCCAAGGGGTCGTCTTCAAGGCCAGAGATCGCCGGCTGGGGCGCCTGGTGGCCATCAAGCAGATCCGGGAAGAACAAGCCGGTTCAGCCCGTGCCCGGCAGCGATTCCTGAACGAGGCCCGGGCCCTGGCCTTGCTCAACCATTACAACATCGTTCAGGTCTACGAGGTGGTCGAGGAGGCCAGCAACCTCCATATCGTGATGGAGTACGTGGACGGGGAGGACCTTGAGACTAAGCTCTCCCGGGAAGGTAAGCTTGGCCCGGAGCGGGCCATCGAGATCACCCGCGAAGTATGCAGGGCACTGAGCCTTGCCCACAGCAAGGGCATCATCCACCGGGACATCAAGCCGAGCAACATCCTGATTGACTCCAGCGGCGTTCCCAAGCTGGTCGATTTCGGTCTTGCCCAGATCGGCGAGCAGCATGATGTGACCGTAACCGGGGCAGTCATTGGCACTCGGGCGTACATGCCTCCTGAACAGCGCCGGGATGCCAAGCACGTTGACCATCGTGCGGACATCTACTCGCTGGGAGCATCGCTCTATCAGATGTTGACCGGCGAGGTCCCGGAGGTTATCCGGCCGGAGCGGCTGCCCGACGAGCTTCGGGCGTACGTGCTCAAGGCCCTGGAGGACGAACCGCAAGAGCGATACGCCGGTGCCGAGGAGTTCGCCGCTGCCCTGAACGACGCCAAGGTCGGAGACGTCGACGCGTTGATCCAAAAGGCGGACGAACGCTATTTCCTGGGGGACCTGGAGGGGGCACTCCAGCGATACGAGCGGGCCCTGAATCTCGACGGCACGCGTGGACATGCCCGCAGGCGTGCAAAGGAGATCGAAGCCAGCATTGAACGGATTGTTGCCGTCAAGCGGGAGGCCAACGAGGCGGCGAATCGTGGTGATCTGGAGGCCACCGCCCAGGCCTGGCGAAGCGTTCTGGAGATCGCCCGGGGAGATGCCGAGGCGGCCCAGCAGCTTGCCAAAGCCGAGCAGGATCTCCGTAACCGCAAGCTGACCCAGGCAATCGAGAACGCCCGCAGCTCCCTGGAGTCCGGCGACTTCATCGCCGCCCATGCTTCCTGCCGCGAGGCGCTGGCCATCGACCCGGACAATGAGGAAGTGGCCTCGCTCGAGCCGACCGCTCGCCGGGGCCTGTACAGGGTCGTTCGTAAAAGAATCGCGGCAGGGAAAGCCGCCCTTCAAGCGAAGGAATACGCCCTCGCAATTGAGGTGCTGAGTGAGGCCGCAGAGCTTACGCCCGATGGGCATCCTCAGAAACGAGCGATTCAAGAGACTCTCGATTCGGCGCGCGTGGCCGAATGGACCAGGCAAGCACGGGAAGCAATCAAGGACGGCCACTGGCAGAAGGCCGCTCCGTTGCTCGACGAAGCGGAACAGGTAGCCCAGACCTACCGGTACAGCGACATCGGTGCCAGTACCTACGAGAAGCTGAGTAAACCGATACGCCGGTTACGCGAAGCGAGCGCTGAACAACAGCGTCTCGCCGATGCCCGGTCCGCTCGACATCGGCGCTGGCGGAAGATGACCGGCGTCGCCCTTGTCTTGACCGCAGTAGTTGGCATCGTTCTGGGCACTGTCGCATCATACAAGTATTTGACTGCGGAGTCCTTCGCGCCAAAAGCACTTCGCTGGGCTTCAGTAGGCGACGACAAAGCGAGAAGAATCCGTGAAAGCAGAACCGAGCTTCTCGCTGGCGCTCGTGAGTATGAGTGGGACGCGTCTCTGGCCAGCTCCCCTTCGCACCTGGGTCAGATCTCGGGCAAGTTTGCTTTGACAGGGAGTCTCCAAGCCATACGCGTTCTCGACGCAAGAACATGGGTGTATCTCTGTCCTAGCTTCGCGGGGAGCCATAATAGTGTCTCTCCCTCCGTGCGTGGCGAGCCATCGTGGGTTGGGATCGAATTCGCGAACCCCGACCTCGGGGGCTGCATGGCAGACTTCTCCTATGGCAACCGGGTGCGAGCAGTGGTCGATGGACCCCTTCGTCGCACCTTCGCGGTACGCCCTGCTGAGGAGAGGCAAACCATCACCTACTGGTGCCTTAACGGCCACGGAATTGAGAAAGTCGGGGTCGAAGAGACGTGGATGACACCAGAGCTCGGACGGGCCCAACGACCCACGGGCTCGCCGGATTTCATCAACACGCCCCATTGGCTTCTGCGGGACCTTCGAAATCAACTGCATAGGAGCGGGGCGATGCCCGTAGTCGCGCTGTTTAAAGGCAGCGGACCGGAGTACATGTTCAATCACGGCGCCGCCATGTCTCAGAACCCGTATTCTGTGTTTCTGCACATCGTAAGCACCCATGAAGGTGTTATTCCCATCGTAGCAGAAATCGGCTCAATGCACATGGAGCACCCCCCCATACTGTTCAAACGCGGCATGACCGTCGAAGCCATGGTCAGGCTCAAGGACGAGTCGGGTCCTGTTGAGGTGCCCGACAATCTGCCGTATCTCGCCGGCCAATCGTCGAAGCACGACTCAGCCTCTCAGGGCCCACCGAGTCCCCCAGCAACAGAACCAGCGGCGAAGAGGCCGGCCTTGCCGACCGATCCGTTGACCGCCTGGAATCGCATCCGCGTCACATGCGACTGGATTCAACAGAAAGACAAGCCGGAAACGCGGGTTCGATCCGGTGACACCCGGCGAATCAACGCGAGCCAGATTCAGGAGGTTACGTTCGACGCAGCCGAATCACTCCGAGACGAACTGGCTGGACGTGAGATTACCTGGCGGGGGCGTTTGCTTGACATCCGAGCATTGAACAACGAGACGCAATTGGGGATCTACTGTCCAGATTCCACGACGCAGTCCCACCAGCTCATCTGTTTCACACGTCAACTTGGATTCGTTGACGAACTGCGGGATTACATCGGGGGCTCCCTGTGGGACAACAAAGGCGACGCAGTGACCGTGCGAGGTGTGCTGCGACCACGAAATACGATAGTCAGCCGCCTTGGATTCACCGGTCCTGTCGTTGAGCTGCAGGATATAGTGCGAGATGACGCTCCGTCTTCTCGCGCGACCGTTGGCCAAACCCGCTCCCAGGACTCATTCGATCCGAATCGCCAAGAGGGTGACCTGGCTCGTGCCATTCGAGTTGTGCGAGCACCGGGAACAGAACTCGGGGGTGACGCCGTCTACGATGGATATGACAGTGATTGTAGCAGCGTTTACGTGAAGGACACGGTGTCGGAGGGTCTTCGCATCCGTATCTGGTTTCCAGGATGTCAGGAAGGCACTTTCTCCGGCTATCATCTTGGCGATCGGATCAGCATAAGCACGATTATTCACGGTTGGGACAAAGATGGACAACTCGTTCTGCAGGGGGACCGAATTGCCCGTAAGGAGGATCCCAGACTTGAGTTCATTGACATCGCGTCCAAACAAACGGATGACCCGTTCAAGAAGGAGTGTGATCTTTGGTGGAACGGCCTGAGATTGGAGAGGTTCAAACCGGGCGGAACCTACAGACTGACAGGCGTGCTTGCCGGGAGGACAAGACGGGGGGACGACCGCGTTCGTGTTAAGCGGTTGTTCCTGGGTGCAAGCAAGGACACACTCGAACTCGCTGTGCCACCCGGTGACCAGCATTTGCTCGAGCCACTTGTAGGACACGAGGTGCTTTTTGCAGTTACTGTCCTCGGCAAAGGTGGTTTGCAGGCTGGTAGCTTCGTGGTCCCGCGCACGAGACTGCTGTGGATGGCACCGCTCGATAATCCGGAGCAGAAAGCTGTATTCAGTGTTCCGCAGTTGCCTGCCACCACGCAAACAACAAGCCCACCGTGAGACTCTTCCGCGAGCATCGTGTTCCCGATGGTGCTTCTGACCTGTGTGAGCGTCACGAATCCCACGAGAATCTCCATCCCTGCGCCAGGAGCCGTAGCGTCTACAAGAACCCGGCAGGTGGGTCATCCGTCATCACGTCCTGTACGGTGGACCAATGCTGCCCGGGCACAGGCGACGTGGACGGCCACTGGACTGTCTTGACACTTCAGCAATCCTTCTGAAATCAGCGTACATCAACTGTGGAGGAAAAACCTTGAAAGTGTGAGGGTTCGATGCTTTCCATCGCAGCGTAAGCCAACAAAGGAGTCGGGTCTCATCATGGCCAGCTCACCACTTGCGGACTTGTTCGATTGCCAGATCGGCAAACCTCGGGCTGGGATGCCAGCAGCGCCGGTCCTGGACGGAAGATCGGCCGGCGAGGTCCGGAATGCAGCCGGGTCGGCCGGGCAGGACTCGATCGATCTCCAGCCGGTTGCCGGATCGCGTGACGACTCCTTCCCTAGTAGACAGGCCGGGCCGTTCCCTTCTCCTGCAAGAGCGAGGTCTGTGACGAGCCCTGAGGCCGAGGAGATCGAGACGGGATTGCGGCTACCGTCACTGCCACGGGTCAGCACCTTCTCGCAAGAGATTACCATCCCTCCAGCGGAGCCACGACCGGATCCGGGTGACACCAGAAGGCAGCCACGACACGCCTCGCCCGCAACGCGATGCATCCACATTCTCCTCTCTGTCGTTTTCGTGGTTACCGTGGTATACACCCTGTACCGCTGGCTGGTGCCGGCTCCTGAAATCCGGGCACACATGGACGTACCTGAGACGGCGGTTGGGTCCCCCATCGCTGGAGTCGTGCAAACGCAGGTTCGGGTCGGCCAATCAGTTCAATCGGGAGACCTGCTGGCCGTCGTCGAAATACCGTGCCCGGAGCACGAAGAACGCGATCGGGAGTTGGCCCAATTGACAACAGAGATCGAAGCCCTTGAACAACGACAAATAGGAGTCCGTGCGCGTTTGACATTGCTTGGCGCATTGAGAAGGGCCACGGCCGAGTCACAGGACAACCTCCAGCGGGCGAGCCTCGTCTACGGGCTCGCGCGAGACTACGGCTTCGCGGACTTCACTGCTTCCACGGACCATGCCGCACGGTCCGCAAGGCTGGTTTCTTCGCTGGCCGAGCGAACCGCGGCCTTAAACGTTCAAGGCTCGGCAGCCGTAACCGAGCTGACCGAAACGGAGATTCGCGAGCTCGCCTCCCGGATGTCGGTTGAGGCTGCCGCGCGCGATCAGGAACGCAGCGAACAACTCAAGGAAGCGATGGCTGCCTGGCAGGATGCCCAGTGTCATTCGCGCGAGGCGGCCGAAAACACACCAACGGCCGAGGAAATCCAGGACATGAGGCTGCTCGGCGCGATCGACCTCGATCTGACCGTTCGGAGGGCTCGGCTCGCTGCTTTGAGCCAGATGCCGACGGGGTACGAAGTGAAG
>CAZTQK010000030.1:0-27054 GCA_964615635.1 uncultured Planctomycetales bacterium | reverse complement strand
GGGCGAGTATCGGCACGCCGGGAAAGTGCCAAACTCCAGGGGCCGCAAAGCGGCCAACACTCCACGGGGGCCGCTCCCTCACGGTCGCGGTTCTGAAAAGCCGTAGCGTCTCCCCACGTACACTGTCATGGACCCAGCCGACTGACACGGTTGGACGACTAGAGGCCTTTCGGATACGCTGAGAATGTGTGTGCAAACGGTAGGGCATGGTCGGAGCCGCCGAAGGTGGCGGAGACCTGCCGGTCCTGGCTTAGTCTGACAAGCTCGAAGCCCAGACATTCAATGAACATGACCTTGCAGGCACCATCACAGAAAGGGGCACCCATGAAGCGTCGTGATTTCCTCCGCAAGTCCGCACTCACCGCAGCGACAGGCATTTCCATCCCGTATTTCATCACCGGTTGCGTCCGGCCGACACACCGCCGGATCGGCCCGAACGACCGATTCAAGGTCGGCTTCATCGGCTGCGGCGGCCGGGCCCACGCACTCATGAACACGGAGCGGCTCTCCGACCACGCCGACGTCGTGGCCGTCGCTGACTGCTACCTCACCCGCATCGACGAGCGGGCCAAGGCCACCCCCGGTGCCGACAAGTGGGTCAGATACCAGGATTACCGCAAGATGCTCGAGAAGGAGAAGCTCGACGCCGTGTTCGTCCCGACGACCACGCATGCCCGCGTGCTCGCGTGTATCACGGCCATGCAAGCCGGGTGCGACGTCTACGCGGAGAAGCCCTTCGCTCTGACGATCGCCGAGGGCCGCTCGCTGGCCAAGGCGGTCAAAAAGTACAAGACGGTGCTGCAAGTCGGCACTCAGCAAAGAACGATTCCAATCAACGCGTGGGCCAGCAAGCTCATCCGCGACGGTGCGATCGGCAAAGTCAAAGAGGTCCTTGCCCCCAACTTCATCGCCCCGGATCGATGGAAACCGCTGCCCGCCGAGGAGATGCCGCCGGGCCTTGACTGGGACCTGTGGTGCAACCAGACCGAGCTACGGCCATACCACAAGGAGCTGCAATTCGGCTGGGCGAAGTGGTGGGACTACGACGGCGGCGGAAAGTCCTGGGGCGTCACCGGCTGGGGCACACACGCCCTCGATCAGGCACAGGACGGCCTGGGCGCCGACGACACCGGCCCGGTCGAGATCTGGACCGAGGGAGCCGACGCGGCGGGTAACGTCAGAGTCACGATGAAATACGCCAACGGCACGCTCTTGAAATGCCACAGCCCGCTGCGGCAGAAGGACGACAAGGGCCACAACGTGTACCACGACCTCGGGGCGATCTTCGTCGGCGAGAAGGCCACGCTGGAGATCCGTCGCGGGAGCCTGGTGTGCAATCATCCCGAACTGATCAAGGATGCCCCGCCGGGCTACCCCGCGGCCACCAACGGCGAAGTGGTCTGGCACATCAAGAATTTCTTCGACTGCTGCCGGAGCCGCAAGCGACCGGCCGCCCACGTCGAGGCAGCCCAACGCGCGACCACGCTCTGCTATCTGATCAACATCGTCCGGGACATGAACCGCAAGCTCAAGTGGGACCCGAAGGCCGAGAAGTTCATCGGCGACGACGAGGCGAACAAGGAACTGTCGCGCCCGAGACGCAAGGGATACGAGCTGCCGAAGGAGTTTGCTTGACGGAGGGTTCAGGGATCAGGGTTCAGTGCCTGTAGGAGCGGCTTGCAGCCGCGATCTTGACGAGCCGGCGGGTTTATCCCGCCGGTGGAATGAGGTAGGGCGGGCTTTGCCCGCCTTGACCCGCTTTGGAGGTATCGACGGGCAAAGCCCGCCCTACAGAGCCGCTGGTCGGCACGAACAACACCCCCTCATTCCCCCCTTGTTAAGGGGGGAAGATTGGTAGGAGCAAATCGCAAATGCACATTCAACGCGACTTGTCTCGTCGGGAGGTTATCAGATCCGCCGGAGTCGGCATGGCCGCCATGGCATTGCCCGCCGTCGGGCCGGCCCATGCCGCTGATCTCAAGGAGAAAGCGAAGAAGAACCTCAAACTCGGGATCTTCACCAGCGTCTACGCCGGGTTGCCGCTCGCCGACGCGGTTCGCCGGATCAAAGAGGCGGGCTTCAAGAGCGCGGTCTGCGACTTCACGTTCAAGGATGTGCGTTTCGACCCGCTGAAGCCGGACTGGGAGGCCGTCAAAAAGGTCACCACCGCCTTCGAGAAGAACGAGATCCGCATCGCCGGCCTGTTCGGGTACTACAACATCATCGAAGCCGACCCCGTCAAGCGAAAACCCGGCGAGGCCCGGATGGAACTGCTGATCAAGGAGTGGAAGCGGCTCGGCTGTCCGATCATCTCCACCGAGAGCGGCACGCTCAACAAGCAGAATGAGTGGGCAGACGCCCCCGAGAACCATACCGACGCCGGCTACGCCGAGTTCCGCAAAGCCGTCGAGCCGCTGGTCAAAGCCGCCGAGAAGACCGGGGCGATCATCGCCATCGAGGCCTACTACCGCCACGTCATCGACACCCCCGAACGCAACGAGCGGCTCTACCGCGATATCCAGTCGCCCTCGCTCAAACTCACCATGGATCCGTGCAACTACTTCCGCAACGAAGACCTGCCGAAGATGAAGCCGATGCTCGAGGAGATCTTCAAGCGGATCGGCAAGCAGACCGTCCTGGCCCATGCCAAGGACGTCAAGGCCGCCCCCAACGGCCCCGACCTGCCGGCCGCGGGCCTCGGCGCGCTCGATTACCCGCTCTACCTGCGAAAACTGGTTGAGCTCAACAAGGAACTCGACCTGATCCTCGAGCATCTCAAGCTCGACGACGTCCCCCGTGCGGCGAAGTTCGTCAGAGAACAGCTCGAGAAAATCTGACAACCGAGGGTTCAGCCTGCCGAACACGGCCAACACTGCCGAAGACGACGCGCACCTGCCGCACCGACTACATTTCAGAACCGCGACCGTGAGGGAGCGGCCGACCCTGTCAGAACCGCGACCGTGAGGGAGCGGCCGACCCTGTCAGAACCGCGACCGTCAGGGAGCGGCCGACCCTGTCAGAACCGCGACCGCGAGGGAGCGGCCGACCCTGTCAGAACCGCGACCGCGAGGGAGCGGCCGACCCTGTCAGAACCGCGACCGTGAGGGAGCGGTCCCATTGTAGCGTGGTCGTTTTGTCATCTGGCCCACTCGCTGACGCTCGGGGTTCTGAAACAACCGCCAGAATGCCACTGACCCGCGTTCTCATGACCCGCCGACGGCGATGAACGTCAGCTATGGACACGCTCAGACCCGGTCCGCACCCTGTACGCATCGCGCGCGGAGGCACGATCACCACCGGCCTGCGGGAAAACCCTGAATTGCAGCAGAAACCGGTTGATTGCCCCTCCAGTTTGGGATACGATCATGCATGGTGCCTGCACCTGCCCGCACTGTTGTCGCAACGACGGGGAATCTTGCGAGAACTCGCAGACCGCGGAGC
This sequence comes from uncultured Planctomycetales bacterium, assembly GCA_964615635.1. GTDB lineage: Bacteria > Planctomycetota > Phycisphaerae > UBA1845 > PWPN01 > JAUCQB01. The sequence continues at coordinate 23,613 of CAZTQK010000030.1, read as the reverse complement.
ATGAAGGGGGACAGACGCCTCTCGGAGGCCGCTTCATTTCCGCAACAGGCACAAGGCCCTTGCCGGGAGGTCGCCACCATGTCCGCAGCCTTTGCCTTGTCAGCCGGCCACGCAAAACGGTTTTCGATCATTGTTGCCATGTTCGGCCTAGCCGCCACCGCGACCGCAGACCCACCAGGTACCGCCGGGTACGCCCTTCAGTTCGACGGGTCCGACGACCGGGTCGTCATCCCGAGGGCGGCACACCTGGAACCCACGCAGGAATTGACCATCGAGTGCTGGGCTAAGGCGTTCGCGGGATCTCAAAGCTACGCCCGCCTCGTGCGCAAGTCCGGCAACTCCGCTGCAGGCTACCTGCTCGCCTGGCAACAGACGGGCAGCGTGGTTCAACTGCGTCTGGACTACCTCGGAGGGTCGCAGTCGATCATCGTGCCCGACCCGACGCCTAACAGCACGTACAACAACCAGTGGCACCATTTTGCCGGAACCTACTCCGCCGTGACCGGGATAGGTCGCCTTTACGTGGACGGGGTTCTCGTGGCTCAGCAGCCGGGAACGGGCAACCTGACGCATGTCGTCTCCGACCTGTTCATCGGCAACGGCCAGTCATCGAGCGAATCGTTCAAGGGTCTCATCGACGAGGTCAAGATCTGGAACGTCGCTCGCACCGCTCCAGAGATCTGCCTGGACATGCATGCGCCGGCGGCGGGCAACGAAGCGGGCCTGATTGGGTACTGGCCCTTCGACGCGGGGACGGGGCAGGTCGTACACGACTTGACGGGCAACCTCAATCATGGCTCGCTCGGCGTGAACACCGCAGTGGGAACGGACGATCCCGTCTGGGTCCAATCGGATGTCTACGCGCCCCTGTCCGATACGGACTCTGACGGGATGTGCGACGCTTGCGACAACTGCCCTCTCCTGACCAATGCCGACCAAGCCGACCAGGATGGCGATGGTGTGGGTGATGCCTGTGACAACTGCCCGACCATCTACAACCCGACCCAGGGCGACTACGACCATGACGGCATTGGCAACTCCTGCGACGTCGAGCGATACCTCAACTACGCTGATTTCAGTTCCGTGGACGGTCTCAAGCTCGTGGGCAGCGCCACGCAAGTCAACAATCGCCTTCAGTTGACCCCGTACAGCACCTCCGCCGCAGGTGCGGCGTGGTACAAGGATAAGCAACGACTCGATGCCGGTTTCGAGACCCAGTTTCAGTTTCAGATCCGAAGTCCATACACTGACGGCTTCGCTTTTGTGATTCAGGACCAATGTCTTTTGGCCCGGGGCAGCGCAGCCCAGGGTCTGGGGTACGCGACCGTCGGAAGCACAACCGGCATCAGCAAGAGCCTGGCGATTGAGTTCGACATCTATGATAACGGCAGCACGACTGACGGGCCGAGCAATCCGCACATCAGCATCCAGAGCCGCGGCACAGAGGCAAACCAGTATTTGTACTCCGCCTCGTTTGGATTAGCCGGCCCGTTCGCCTCACTCAAGGATGGCGCCATCCACACGGCGAGGATTGTGTACACCGGCAACAACATGCGGGTCTTCCTGGATAACCTCACGGTGCCTGTATTGGCGGTCAAGGTTGACCTTCCCGTGCTGCTCGGGCTCGCCGACGGTACGGCGTGGGTCGGCTTCACGGCGGCAACAGGAGGGGGTCCTAGCTATCATGAGATTCTCAACTGGTCGTTCGACCAGTGCAACCAGGGTGCCGATTCCGATGTCGACGGCGTAGCTGATGTGTGCGACAACTGCGTCTCGATTCCCAACCCCGACCAGAACGACAACGACAACGACATGGCCGGTGATGCCTGCGACATCGACGACGACAACGACGGGCTGGCGGACACGGGCGACAACTGTCCCTTCGTGGTAAACGCGGACCAAGCCAATCCGGACCTTGATGATTTCGGCAGCGCCTGCGACAACTGTCCACTACGCTACAATCCGGACCAGGCCGACGAAGACGCGGACGGGATCGGCGACGCATGCGACTATTCATGTACCGGTCTGCTGATCAACGGCAGTTTCGAGGAGGGACCGGCCCCCGGCGCCTATATCGATCTGCCCGCGGCATCAACGGCAATCCTTGGATGGACCATCACTCCGAACGGCATCGACTACATCGGTACGAACTGGGTTGCGTCTCACGGCAGTCGCAGCCTGGATCTCAATTCACACGGCTACGCAGGGGGAGTCGCCCAGACATTCTCTACCGTTCCGGGACGTGCTTACTGCGTCTTCTTCGACTACGCAGGTCATCCGCAATGCGGCGAGGCGATCAAGGATATGAGGGTCGACGTCGGCAGCGTTTCGCAGGATTTTGCATTCGTCTCGAGCGGCCACAGCATGACCGACATGGGATGGGAGACGCACTCGATTGACTTCACCGCCGCCGGCACCATGACCACGATTCATTTCTATAGCCTGGATTACTCCGGTACCGGATGTGGTCCGGCACTCGACAACGTCGCCGTCGTCTGCCTCGTCGTTTCATCCGACTTCGACCGCGACGGCGATGTTGACGAAGACGATCAAACCTTCTTCGACGCCTGCGTCACCGGAGCCGGCCTCGGACCGCCAACGCCGGGCTGTGAGAATGCCGACCTCGATCAAGACGGAGATGTGGATGAGACCGATCTGGCCCTTTTCACAAGCTGCGTCAGCGGTGCAGGTGTGCCTGCCGACCCTGCCTGCGAGGATGCAGACCTGGACGGAGCCAGGGATGTCCTCGACAACTGCCCGAGTGTCGCAAATGCTTCGCAGATGGACGCCGACTCCGACGGCATCGGCGACGTCTGCGACAACTGCCCACAGGCCGCCAATCCCGACCAGGCCAACAGCGATTACGACAGCCTGGGCGATGCCTGCGACCCGATCGCGGGCTACTGGACGACGCCCGTATTGGTTTCGCAGTTGAGTTCGGGCAACGATCACGCAGCTTCTGTCACCGGCGACAACCTGTTCATGGCGATCTTCAGCGAGCGAACTGCGTTCGCCGAAACGGACGTGTACACCTCCGACAGGCCGTCCGTCCTGGCAGCCTGGCCCACGCCCGTACTTGTCTCGGAACTGTCCATCCCCGGCTACGACAACCACGACACCACCGGCAGCATTTCCGAGGACGGCCTCCATATCTACTTCACCCGACAGTATCACACTGGTCCCGGCGATTTCTATATTGCTGAGCGAGCAACGAGGGCATCGCCCTGGAGTTCGCCGGTTGCGATCACCAGCCTGAACACGACGGCTCACGAACACGGCATCGACGTGACCGGCGATGAGCTCTTTGCTGTCTTCGGTTCTGCGCGCGACGGCACCAGCCAATACTACTCAGCGTCGCGCACCTCAGCCGGCGACCCCTGGAGCAACATCAAGCCGATCGCGACCCTGGCTACCTTCGTGCCTCGGGCGGCCGCGCTTTCGTCGGACGGCCTGACCTTGTACGTGACGTCGACCAGCAACAGCGTGATGGGTGCGGATGATGTGTGGGTGCTGGGCCGCCCAGATCGGGCCGCCGATTTCGGACCGCCGGTCAATGTGAAGGAGTTGAACACCTCCACCAACGAGCACTCTGTCACTGTCACCGGCGACGGCAAGACTCTGTATCTGGTTCGTCAGACTGCACTCCACGGCAGCGTATTCATCTCCTACCTCGTTCCCGCCATGCCGGCCTATGCCGTAGGGGATATCGATTTCGACGGCGACGTGGACAACAGCGACTACGGATACGTGCAGGCCTGCCAGACCGGCTCCGGGCAGGGACCGCCGGTTCCGGGTTGCGAGAACGCGGACCTCGACCGGGACAACGACGTTGACGACGCGGATCTGGACTTGCTCCTGGCCTGCTTCAGCGGGCCGGGTGTCCCTGTCGATCCGGCGTGCCACGAGGACCCCGATCTCGACGGTTACCTGACAGGACCGGACAACTGCCCAACCGTGTTCAACCCCAGCCAGCTCGACTGCGACGGCGACGGGGCCGGCGACGAATGCGACCTCTGCCCCGGACTGTTCAACCCCGGCCAGCTCGACACCGACGGCGACGGCCGCGGCAACCCCTGCGACAACTGCCCGCTGATCGCCAACGCCGACCAGAACGACACCGACTCCGACGGCGTCGGCAACGCATGCGACAACTGCCCGAACGTCGCCAACCCCGACCAGGCAGACAACGACGGCGACGGGATCGGAAACAAGTGCGAGCCCGACTGCAACGAGAACGACGTGCCCGACGAGGAGGACATCGCCGCCGGAACCAGCCAGGACTGCAACGGCACCGGCATACCGGATGAATGCGAGCTGCAAAACGAGTTCTCCTTCACGTCGGGCGATCTCGGCGTGATCGGCTATGGCATGCCCAGAACGGTGCTCATTCCTTCCCCGCCGCAGGCAGTTGACAACGTGGTGATCGAGATCTCCGCCATCGCAGACCTGAGCGACATCAACGAGTACCTGGACGTCTACGTCAACAGCACCATGGTCGGGCGGGTCTTCGATTCCATTTTCCACGACTGCCCGGCCACGCCCGACGTGGACCAGATCACTGTGTCCCCGACAATGTGGAATAGCCTTGTAGGAACAGGTGATGCGCAGGTCATCTTGGTCGCCAATACCGCCGTCAGCTACTCGACCTGCCAATACTACGGTGCGATGCTCAAGGTGAGTGTGCGGTATTCGCTGTCTTCGAGCGGGGACTGCAATCAGAACGGCGTCCCTGACGAATGTGAACCCGACGGCGACGGGGACGAGGTTATCGACGCCTGCGACAACTGCCCGGCCGTGGTCAACCTCAATCAGGCCGATGGGGACGACGACGGCGTCGGCGATGCCTGCGACAACTGCCCCGAAGACTACAACAGCACCCAGTACGACCACGACGGCGACGGCGTCGGGACAGTCTGTGACAACTGTTACTTCGTCGCCAATCCGGACCAGGCCGATGCGGACAACGACTGGCTGGGTGATGCCTGCGACGATTGCCCGAACGATCCGGAGAACGACGAGGATGATGACTCGATCTGCGGCGACGTCGACAATTGCCCGGCGGTGGCCAACCCGGACCAGGCCAATGCCGATGCCGACGGCTTCGGTGATGCCTGCGACACCTGCCCCAACGATGCGGAGAACGACAAGGATCAGGACTTGATCTGCGGCGACGTCGACAATTGTCCGGCCGATGCCAATCCGGATCAGGACGATGCCGACGGCGACGGCGTGGGCGACGTCTGCGATGCTTGTCCGGACACGCCCGAAGGGACGGTGGTCGATGATCGCGGCTGCCCGGCAGTAGCTCTGGCGTCATCAATCCCGGATTCCGGCCAGAGCCTGTGGCGCAACCAGAAGAACGTGATTCGGCTGACCTTCGACGGCGACATTTCCGTCCCGGGCGCAGGCGAAGTGATGATCCAGGAGATGATTGACGGTGGAATTTGCGGCGATGACCTCTCGGCAGGCTTCACCTTCACCGTCGAAAACGATACTCAGGGACAACCGCGGGTGCTCAGGATCCGGGAGACCGCGTCTTTCCTCCAGCACCGTAAGTGGTACGCGGTCCGCAACACCGGTGCGTGGGCCGCCGTCGCGCCGTTCACGGTCCAGTACGTCGTTCAGGTCGGCGACGCCAACAACGACGGCCGGGTGCTGAACACCGATTTCGGATTGGTCAACGCGGCGATCCCGACCTTCAGCGCGGCCGATGACGACCGGCGTGACATCAACGGCGACGGGCGAATCCTGAACACCGACTTCGGCGTGCTCAACTCGAAGATCCCGTCGTTCCCCGTGGCCAAGCCGAGCGGGCATTGACGATGCGAGGAATCGGTCGAGCCGAATCGTAGCCAAGGGTGTTCTGTTGGGCTCGGCAGCCCCGGCGCCCTGCTCATCAGTTTGAGCCCAAACCAGAAGACGTGGGACCAGGGGGCATCGAAAGACTCCCTTTCGGTTGTATTCTCCGTCTTTTGGGTTTAGACTATGGTGCAATTGTAGTCCTCGTTTTGTTCCTCAGATCCGGGTTTGATCTGGAGGACGCCCGCCGCTCCTCGGAGACAACGGGAAGGAGATCCTCATGAACCGCATTCGGAGTGCATCGGTGTGTGTCTTGCAGTCGGTCGCCCTGCCCCCGCTCGTCCAGGTGCTGCGGCCCAGAGTGACGAAGGTGGGAATCCTGGGGCTGGCCGCCATCGTTTTGTCGCTCACTGGAGAAATGACCCTGGGCAAGACCGTGTACGTTAAGCCGATGGGCAGCGACGCCAAGGATGGCCTGACATGGGCAACCGCAAAGCAAACCGTGCAGGCCGGGCTAGGTCTGGCCGTTTCGGGTGACGAGATATGGGTCGCCGCGGGCACCTACGTTGAGCGAATCACGCTCAAGGCCGGCGTCGCGTTATACGGAGGATTTGCCGGCACGGAGATCTCGCTCGACCAGCGCGACTGGACGCTTTACCAGACAGTCCTGGACGGTTCCTCGGCTACGGTTGTCACATCGCCCTCCGGGCTGACATCCTCAGCCCGCCTTGACGGCTTTACTCTCCGCAAGGGCGGAGCCTACGCCTCGAGCGGTGGTGGCATCTACTGCAACCAGTCCTCGCCTACGATTACCAACAACACAATCCGCGAATGCAGCGCAGGTGACCACGGGGGAGGTATCTACTGCAATCAGTCCTCCCCGACGATTACCCGCAACATCTTCGTCGAGAACGCGCCTGCTGATGACGGCGGCGCGATCTACTGCTACAGGTCGTCGCCGACGATTGCCGAGAACACGATCAGGTCCAACCGCGTCGGGGGGAACGGGGGCGGCATCGTTTGCAGCACAGAATCGGTCCCGATCATCTCAGGCAACCTCATTGTTGGAAACAGCGCCTCCAATTGCGGCGGCGGGATCTACTGCTATCAGGCGAGTCCGATCGTCATCAACAACGTGCTCACGGGAAACCGGTCGACCAAGGACGGCGGCGGCATCTACTGCAACTCGTCCTCCCCGATGTTGATCAACAACACAATCCTGAGGAATGATGCCCTGGAGGACGGAGGCGCGATCCACTGCTACCTCTCCTCCCCGACGATTGCGAACACGATCATCGCCTTCAACTCTTCAGGAGTCTGCCGGGAAAGCACCGGCATGCCGCTGTTGCTCTACAACTGCGTGTACGCAAACACGAGCTACGCCTTCTCCGGAATCACCGATCCCATCGGGACTGACGGCAACATCGCCGCTGATCCGAAGATCGCCGGGTCCGCCTATGGCAACACGCACATCCATCCGGACTCGCCCTGCAGGAACGCCGGCGGCAACGACCATGTTCAAGCCGGCTGGGGCGACATCGACGGCCAGGAACGCATTCAGGACGGTCAGGTCGATATCGGCGCCGACGAGTCGGACGGCACGATCTGGTCGGACGTTCCGAGCCTCATCGTTCGGGTGAGCCCTGACGGCGACGACCAGAACGACGGCTCAACCTGGAGCCAGACCAAAAAGACGGTGCAGGCCGGGATCAATGCGGCCTCCGCAGCCTCCGCGGCAGGCGGAGAGGTCTGGGTGAGACAGGGAACCTATCTCGAACGCATTACCCTGCAGGGCTACGCGCACGTGTACGGCGGATTTGCGGGCTCGGAAACATCACGGGACCAGCGCGACCTGAACGCCAACGTGACGGTTCTGGACGGGTATCGCGGCAAGGTCGTCACCGCAAACAACCTGGGTGCTCAACCCTGTACCCTGGACGGCTTCACCATCCGCAACGGCGAGGCCTATGCCGGGAACGGAGCCGGCGTCTACTGCTACCAGTCATCCCCCCGAATCTCGAACAACGTCATCACCCAGAACGGCGCTGGTGATCACGGCGGCGGGATCTATTCCCAAAACGGCTCTCCCATCATCGTGTTCAACACCATCACGCGAAACGGCGCAGACAACAACGGCTGCGGGATTTGCTGTTCCGGTGGATCCCCCATGATCATCAGCAACCGAATCACGGGTAACCGAATCAACGATTACGGCGGCGGCATCTACCTTTATCGTTCGGCGGCGACGATCTGCAACAACATGATCGTCGGCAACAAGTGCGCTAATCAAGGCGGCGGAATCTACTGCCAGGAGTGTTCTCCGCTGATCGCGGACAATACCATTGCCTCGAACACCGCCTCAGCAGGAGGTGCGATCTACTCGCGCGACGCGTCGCCGACGATGGTCAACAACATCATCGCCTTCAACTCATCGGGAATCTTCAAATACGGCACGGGAGCAATGGTCGCGCAATACGACTGCGTCTTCGGTAACACACAGTACAATTACTCCGGCATCAGCGATCCGACAGGAACCGAAGGCAACATCTCGCTCGATCCGCAATTCATCCGCATCCCCGCTCCCGGTCCCGATGGCACATGGGCGACCGACGACGACGACTACGGCAACGTGAAGCTGAACCGCGGCTCGCCGTGCATCGATTCCGGCAGCAACAGCCGAGTGCCGCCTGATTGGGCCGACCTCGACGGCGACGGGGACACAGCCGAGCCTCTGCCCTCCGATCTCGATATGGCTGACCGCTTCATGGACGATTCAACGGTCGCCGACTCGGGTGAAGGTGATGTGCCCGTTGTTGACATCGGAGCATACGAGGTCCGGGACCGGATTCAAGAGGTGCCGGCTGAGCATGCGACCATCCAGGCGGCAATCGATGCCGCCTGGGAGGGGGACGAAGTCGTCATCGCGGATGGAACGTACTCCGGCACCGGCAATATGGAACTCGATTTCCGTGAAAAGGCGATCACCGTGCGGAGCGCGTCGGGCGATCCTGCTGTGTGCGTGATCGATTGTGCAACCCAGGGGCGCGGCTTTGCGTTCTTCAGAGGTGAGGGGCCCGATTCGATCGTCAAGGGGCTGTCGATCATCAACGGCAATGCCGGCGCCATGGGCGGTGGCGGCGGCATTCGTTGCCAAAACGGGAGCAGTCCCACCGTGGTCGATTGCATCATCAGCGGCAACTATGCCGACCAGGGTGGTGGACTGTTTTGCGACTCCGGGAGGGCAACGCTAATCAACTGTGAAATAACCGGAAACTTCGCCCGCGACGGCGGCGGCGTGTTTGCCGCCTCGCTCGCCGAGCCCAGGCTGATCCGCTGCTTGATCGCAGACAACGTGGCGAACTTCGGCGGCGGCCTCCGCTGCTGGTGGAGCAGTCCGACCCTCACCAACTGTGCGCTCCAGGGCAACTCCGCCCTCGAGGGTGGGGCAATCTGTGATTTCGGCAGCCAGGCACAGTTTGAAAACACGGTGATTGCCCTCAATGAGGCTGTGCGCGGAGGTGCCTTCTCGGGTAATGAGACCAGCCCGACAATGATCAACTGCACGGTGGTCGCCAACATCGCGGATGTGGGCGCCGGCTTGGCCCTCACATCGCACGAGCCGTCCGGCTTGAGCGTCGTGACCATGTCGAACTGCATTCTGAGAAACGGTACAAGCCAGATCTCGAGCGACAGCGCTTCGAGCCTGGTCCTGACCTACTGCAACGTTCAGGGCGGTGCGCCGGGTGAGGGGAACATCGATGTTGATCCCCAGTTTCTCGATCCGGACGGGGCCGACAACGACCCGACGACGTGGGCCGACAACGACTACCGCCTGGGCCCGGGCTCTGGTTGCATCGATTCGGGTGACAATAGCGCCGTGCCGTCGGATGCGGCCGACCTTGACCAGGACGGCAATACCACCGAACCATTGCCGCTTGACCTGGGGGGCTCTCCCCGGTTCATGGATGTCTCCGCTACACCAGACACCGGTCACGGCAGCCTGCCCATCATCGATATCGGAGCGTACGAGGTTCGCGACGCAATCCTCATCGTGCCCGGAGAGTACGACACGATCCAGGCAGCGATCGATGCCGCACTGCCGGGCGAGCAGGTTGTCCTGCTGGACGGGGTCTTCCAAGGCCAGGGCAACAAGGACCTGGATTTCCGCGGAAAGCAACTGACGCTCAAGAGCATCTCCGGCGACCCTGCGACGTCTGTCATTGATTGTCAGGGCAGCGGCCGTGGTGTCCAGTTTGTTAGCGACGAAGGCGCCGATTCCATCGTCGAGGCGTTGTCGATCATCAACGGCAAGGCCGACCTCGGAGGTGGCATTTACTGCAACACCGGCAGCCCAACCATCAGGAACTGTGTCATCCGCAACTGTACCGCCCTCGTCGAGGGTGGTGCGGTGTGCTCGGTCCTTGGTCAGCCCACGTTCACCGCTTGCACAATAGAAGACAACTTGGCCGGTTCAGGCGGCGGCGTGTGTTGTAGAGAAGCCAACGCGGCCTTTGAGACGTGCATCATCAAAACCAACTCGGCAACCAGCGGGAACGGCGGCGGCCTCTACTGCAACCGGAGCAACCCGTCTCTGAACAACTGCACGTTGAGCGAAAACCACGGCAAGGTCGACGGTGGAGGCCTGTGTTGCGATGAAAGTCACCCGGTGCTGACAGGATGTGTCCTGACCGGCAACTCGGTCATCGCCAACGGCGGGGGCGTCTGGTGCTCGACGAGCAATCCGAGGCTGACCGACTGCACCATCAGCGAGAATACCTCGAGCGGGACTTCGAGCGGGCACGGCGGGGGAGGCGTTTATTGTCTGCAGAGCAGCCCGACGATCCTTCGGGGCACCATCAGAGACAACCAAGCCGCCGCAGGCGGCGGACTGTACTGTGTCGACAGCAACCCGAGTCTGACCGACGCCACCATCACCGGCAATTCATCAACTGGTGATCACTACACCCACGGGGGCGGCGGCGTGCACTTCGAGAACGGGACGCCGTCGTTGGTCAATTGCAGCATCAGCGGCAACGGAGCCAAGTTCTGGGGCGGGGGCGTGCAGTCCATCGGCGCCAGCCCGGTGTTTGTTGAATGCCAGATCATCGGCAATTCGGTCTACTACGGCGCGGGTGGCGGGCTCTACTGCGCAGGAGCCGGGAGCGAGCCGATGCTGATCAGCTGCGTGATCGGCGCGAACTCGGCCTACTCGGGCGGCGGCATCTACTCCGACAACAGCAGCTTGGTGCTGGCCAACTCTGAAATCACCGGTAACAAGGCCGTCTACGAAGGCGGAGCGGTTCGTACGGACGCAAGCAGCGTGACCCTCGCCGGCTGCACGGTGGCCGCCAACACGGCGAGTCTCGGGTCCGGCTTGGCTTGCGATTCAGTCCAGCCCGGCTCGCGGAGCACCGTATCCGCATCGAACTGCATCCTGTGGAACGGCACTAACCAGGTCTGGAACGATGACAACTCGGTGTTGACTTTCACCTACTGCGACGTTCAAGGCGGCTGGTCGGGGAGCGGAAACATTGATGCTGATCCGCAGTTCATGAATTCGAGTGGCCCCGATGGCGACCCGAATACCTGGAATGACAACGACTACCGTCTGATCGCCGGCTCGCCCTGCATCGATGCGGGAGACAACGCGACCGTGCCGGCCGATACGTTTGACCTGGACGGTGACGGCGATACGACCGAGCCGATTCCGTTCGATCTATCCGGCAAGCCTCGGTTCTTCGATGAGCCGCTCGTGACCGACACTGGCGCGGGCACGCCGCCGATCGTGGACATGGGGGCGTACGAGCATGGACCGGTGGGGCTGCAATCGTCGAATCCGGATTCCGGCCGGAGCCTGTGGCGCAACCAGAGGAACGTGATTCGGCTGACCTTCGACGGTGACATTTCCGTCCCGGCCGCAGGCGAAGTGATGATCCAGGAGATGATTGACGGTGGAGTTTGCGGCGATGACCTCTCGGCAGGCTTCACCTTCACCGTCGAAAACGATACTCAGGGACAACCGCGGGTGCTCAGGATCCGGGAGACCGCGTCTTTCCTCCAGCACCGTAAGTGGTACGCGGTCCGCAACACCGGTGCGTGGGCCGCCGTCGCGCCGTTCACGGTCCAGTACGTCGTTCAGGTCGGCGACGCCAACAACGACGGCCGGGTGCTGAACACCGATTTCGGATTGGTCAACGCGGCGATCCCGACCTTCAGCGCGGCCGATGACGACCGGCGTGACATCAACGGCGACGGGCGAATCCTGAACACCGACTTCGGCGTGCTCAACTCGAAGATCCCGTCGTTCCCCGTGGCCAAGCCGAGCGGGCATTGAGGAAAGCAGGCAGCGGGAGAATAAGGCAGCGAGACAGCAAGCGAGCGAGGCAGCGGAAGTACAAGGCAGCCAGGCAGCGAGAGAGCAAGGCAGCAAGGGAGCAAGCTAGCCGGGCAGAGAACGGAGAGCACAGTAACCGACACCATCCACGTGTCGGCGTGCGAGGGCCGCTCTTCGCTGCTACTGCGGGGCTCTCAGCGAGTCGGCGTCTTTGGGCTGATCGAGCTCGACCCGGATCATCCAGTCGCCCTGCTCAAAGGCATCACCTTTCTTGCCGGGCGTGGCCACCTGCGAGTTGCCGCGCGTGCTCGTGTCGAAACCAACGAACACGCCCTTGGTCGCTGTCGGCTTGAAGTCCAGACAAACGCAAAACTCGCCCGGCACGCGCGTCGGCGGAACCTGAATCTCGACCCACCTCATGTCGCCGCGTTCAAAGATACCGTACGGCTTCTTCCAGGTGGCGATGGTCGCCATATCCGTGTCGCACAGGGCTACTGTCATGCTCTCGTTGGGCGCCTTCGGATGGCCGTAGCGGGCACCGTAGACGTGGACGGTTCGCAGGTACCAGTCCCCGCCGCCCGGCGACGCGAATCGCCGCGCATGGCCCCCGCCGGCGATCGACTTCTTGCCGTCCTCGCCGCCATCATCGAACTTGAGCAGCACAGGCTCACCGGTCAGGCTGCCCGCCGGGACCACCACCGCTTTCGTCCGGCTCACCGCTCGCTTTTCGACAAAAAGCGGCGCGGCCGTCTTCCACCATTCCTCCAACGCGCTCTTCTTGTCGGACTTGATCTTGGCAAGGGCCGCCATGATGCCGGCCTCGGGAGCGGTCGGATCGATTTTTGCCTCCTGCCACGCGGCGAAGAGTTTGGCAAATTGGCGGGCGCCGATGATGCTCTCCAACTTTTGCCACAAGCCTGCCGCCTGGGCAACCGCCGATGGTTTCTCCGACGCGAGCTGCTTGCGGAGCCTGGCAGTCCCATCCTCGCGGTAGTCATACGGATCCGGCCAGAGCTTCTCTCCCTTGGCGACGTAGACCCGGTCAACCACCACCGAACCGACATAATGCGCCCAGCCCTCGGCGGCAGCGGAACTCATCCAGTCACGCTCCTTCAAGACTCGGTACATGGCCATGTGGCCGAGCTCGTGGCACATGCCGTAGAGATTGAACACGCCGCTGCTGCTGGGCTTGGCAAGCTTGTCCTTGGAGGGCATCGACAGGAACAGGCGATCCTGACCGTCGGTGTACAGACGCGTCGGCTCGTCAGGCCCGCACTCGACCCGCAACACCACCGTCTCCGGCATGTCAAAGCCGAAGTCGCTCATGCAGACCTGCCTGGCAGCGGCGATCACCTCGGCGAGCGCTGAGGCCTGAGCATTACCGATTCCTTCATACTGCACCTCGGCGTGCGGGATCTTCTTGACCTCAGCCTGAGTGACGGGGGCAAGCAGCAACGTGACCGCAAGAGCATTCGCGATTGACATGTCGTTCCTCCTCAACTTGGAGCGGGCAGACTGATTCTCATGCCTATATAGACGCACCGACACCGAGGACGTTCCCTTCAATTTCCGCAGGTTTCCGCACGCCCCCTTGTCGGTGCGTTGGCCTCATGTCTGATCGCGGGGAGGACGGTTCGCAGCCGGTCTTGCGCCGACGAAGATCCGGCTGGTCACGCAACTGTGGCCTGCAGTCGTAAAACCTTTCTGTTAAATGAGTTGGGAGAACTCGTTGCCTGTGCCAACCACCGGCGAAGGCCCGGCGTCGGATGCGCGCTGCCGCGAGTTCAGCCCGAGATCACGCCAGGGCGCCCGATCGCAGGTTCAAAGAATCCGACAAGGACAGGTTGTGCCGCAAGCAGTGCCAACTTCACGGATTAGCACAACCCGGGTCGCCCGGAATACCCGGCCCTGTGAAACAACCAAGAAAGATCGCCAGGTCGAGGTCATCCACATCGCTGTCACCATCAATGCGGGCACTGGCGCAGCCTTCATCCAATTGAGGCACGCTGCTGCCGCTGAAACAGGCCTGCAGCTGACCGAAGTCGGCCTGATCGACGTCCTGGTCGTTGTCGTAGTCACCGGGGACCGAAGGGGGCCCGGTGATGGCAAGGCTCGCCTCGGCCGACGTCGCCGCTCCGCAATCGCCCGTCACGACGCAACGGTAATTGCCTTCGTCGCTGCTGTCGCAGTTCGATACCGTCAGCGTCGCGGTGGTAACGCCGGCGTAGTGCCCGCCGTTGGACAGATCAACGGCGTCCTTCTGCCAGCGGTACGTCAGAGTCCCTTCGCCCGACGCGGCCACCGTAAAGACCGCCGTTCCGGTCTCCAAGACGCCCTGCGGCAGGGGGTGCTCGGTGATCGTGGTCGCGGCCTTGAGTGTCAGCGCGGCGGCGTTGGATGTCACGCTGCCGCCTCCGTTGAAGACCACGCACCGGTAGTTACCTGCGTCGCCCTCATCGGCGCTCGAAATGCTCAGCGTCGCGGTCGTTGCCCCCGAATAGTGCCCTCCGTTGCTCACGTCAACACCGTTCTTCTGCCACTGATAACCGAGCGTGCCCTGCCCTGTGGCCGTGACGGTCATGGTGGTGTTCGAGCCGGGGCAGATGCTCCTCGCCTGCGGGTGCTGCGTGATGGTCGGAGGCGCAACCGCACCAAGATATTCCCATTTCACCGCGTCGGCATACATGCTGCCGCTCACGTCGATGTTCAGGTTGTTCACATCAACCCGGCCGGCATTGGTCCCGGCATTGAACTGGAACGTCCCCAGGGAAACCCACACGTTCAGCGTCGCCGTCTGATCGACGTTGACGTCGGTGGTACCGCCCGCATGAGTAAGCCTGTGCAGGACCGGCGAGCGTCGGTTGCTGCCGCCGCCCCACGTCACAAAGACCTCGTAGGTCCCGGCTACCGGCAAGTCCGCGTTGAAGAGGGCGTGCTTCTCGCCAGCGACCGACCGGTAAGTGCTGCCATACCGCGAGCCGATCCCTCCCGTGGTCCCGGCCGCCGTGCTCTTGGCCGTCGTGTCCGCCCAGATCCCAGTCTCAGAATACTTGGCAACGTTCATCCCGCCTGTGCGGCTTTCCACGATGAACACGTTCGGCGTCACCGTCAGTGAGGCCGGGTTGGACGAAGCGCTGCCATGAGCATTGGTCACCGTGCACTGGTAGCTGTCCTGATCGGCCGTGATCACACCGGCGATCTGAAGCGAAGCCCCTGTCGCACCCGAAATCCGGCCTCCGTTGGTCATGCCAACCCCACCCTTGTACCACTGGTACGACAGCGGCGCCTGACCAGTCGCCTCGACGGAGAACGTAACCGTCGAACCCTCGGGGACGCTCTGGTTCGTCGGGTGCTGGGTGATCACCGGCATGTCCGGAACCGTGCCGACCACGACCTGCTCGCTGTGCGTCGCGCCGAACCAGGTGAACCCGTCGCGGACCATCCGCCAGTCGGTCGTGTAGGCACCTTCGATTGTCGGGGCGGTCATGGAGAACGTAAACGTGTAAGTCTGGCCGGTATCGACCTCGCCGGAGATCGCGACGCGCGTCGTGGCTGTGAATGGGTCGCTGTCGCCCACGGCTCCAAGCCGATAGGCCTCGGTCTCGTTCCATAGAACCCCGCGGTTACGAAACGTGATGCTGACGCTGTAAGTCTGGCCGGGCTGCATGACCGAGGGAATGGTGTCGCTGACATACTCCGACGAGTAGAAACCATAGGTCGGCGTCGCGCCGAAATAGTCACAGATTCCCTTGTAGGTCGCCCACATCGTCGCCGACCGGAAGTAGTTGTCACGCAGGTACAGGCCGTCGCGATCGCACGAATCATGGAATGCCAGCTCAATCAACGCAGCCGCCCGGTTGGGGATGCGTGTCTCGGCGAAACTGCCGGCGGCATCAATTGCTCCCCGGTCGCGCCAGGTCGTGTCGGTGTATTTCGTGCGAATCGCGTCCACGATCGCGCTGTTGATGCTTTGGGCCAATGCCTGGCTGATCGCACCCCACGAGGCATGCTCGGTGCTGTTGTCGTAGTAAGTGCAGGTGCCGTTCGGACAGTTGCTGCCGTAGCAGTCACCCTGATAACCGTTGGTGTGCATGGAGATGTGAATATTGGTGTTGTCGTAATCGGCCGCCAGCGGGCGGGACCGGATGTTGTCCGAGTCTTCGTTGGCCCCCGCGCCCAACGTGCAATCACCGGTGCTGCTGGCATAAATGGAACAGGGATAGCCGATGTGCTGCAGCCAGTACGAGGAACCCATGTACCACCACGGATTACCGGTCGAGTGGTTGCCGTACGTCTTGTTGATACAACGGTATACCTTGGTCGTCGCGCCGTCCTGGATCAGGTAGGTGTTCAGGTAGGCGACCAGCTCGGCGTTGTGAATGTCCTCGCGGCTCAGAGGAGCGCAGTAGACCGGGCGATCATACACCCAACTGCTGCCGCCCCAACGCAGTCCGTGCCCGGGCGACAGCGAGATCAGACGGCCGCTCAGGGCGGTCCCGGCCGCCGTCTGCGGTTCGAGCGGCGGGCCGGCGATCAGTATCGGCGGGCCAGGCTCGACAGGTGCGATCGGGGGAAGGTACTCAGACAGAAGTCTTCCGCCAACGGTCAGTCTCGTCGAGAGGTCCAGGCCCAGGCCCCACAGAGTCGCCCGGACCTGCTCGGAGAGCGCCTCCAGACGGGCATCGTCCAGACCCGCCACGACAGCGTCCGAGAACTCGACAACCACGAAATCCGGCTCCACGACGACAGAGACCACAGTGGTTCCTTCGGGGATCGCCGAGAAGAGCCCTGAGGCTCGCTCGTCAACGGTGGGTCCGCTGCACAAGGCCAACAAGGCGGCTTCGATGCGGTCCGCGTCATCGGGCACCGTTCTCTCGACAGCCTGCAAGCCGCCGGTTTCGGTGCGAAAACACACGCCCACCGATCCCGATGCAACCGCAGGCACGACCGAAGCCAACACCGTCGAGACCACTGCAGCGACAGCTAAACCTTTGCTCATGACGTGCGCTCCTGACGCCCAGACCTCGCAAAAAACCGAATGGAATAGACGATCTGAATTCGGCGAGACATCGAATCCCCTCACCCACGATGGCCCGCCTGGAGACAGGCCCTCTGGCATCTCCCGTTGCCTGGAATCCATCATACATGATGACGATGGGGTTGCCAGAAGAAATGCGACGGTCTTGGCACAGCGACTTCCGTCACCATCGACGGAACCGGCTTCGCCAATTAAACCCTGTATGAATCTGCTTCATTGTGGCTTATCTGGACCCTGCATGGCGGCGAAGCCGGGCTGGATTATCTGAAAGGTTTCGCCAGTGGCGGCGTTATCTGAGATTCTCCGTGTATAATGGGCACAATGTGCCGGCCAGGTGTCGGCCCGAGAGTCGCGGGTGAACAACCATCGTCCATTTGCTGCCGCACCCCTGAATCGTCAGGGAAAACCGGAGGACCTGGGATGTGTCAACTCCGTTGCCGGCGAGTTTGCCTGGCTGCCGCCTGGGCCTTGATTGCATCGGCGGCTTCCCAAGCCAGTGCGGGAACAATCGATGGCCGGCGCGAAGACGCGTTCGGCAACGACATCCATGAATCCTTCATTTGGTTCACCGGTATCGGGAACAACGCCGCCAACGCCTGGGCGATCGGCTTCAGTTGGTGCGGCAACTTCACAATCGACAATGTGCCCGCCGGACAATACTACTTCGCCGCCAACGAATACGGGCAATTCCCCCACTACATTGGGGGCTTGGTCACCGTTCCCGCGTCAGGGACGGTCAGCCTGACCATTCGCGATCAGGCAACGGTGAATTCCAACGGCCTGACTGATGTTGGAGAATGCC
Source organism: uncultured Planctomycetales bacterium (assembly GCA_964615635.1). GTDB lineage: Bacteria > Planctomycetota > Phycisphaerae > UBA1845 > PWPN01 > JAUCQB01. Next base: position 5,640 of record CAZTQK010000030.1, on the reverse strand, counting down.
TCTGGGCGGCCCAGGAGTTCGTCGCCACCGGCACGAGCGTCGAGCGGGTGCTGATCCTTTCCCCCAACGAAGGCAGCCAGGTCAGCGTGTCGATCCGCGAAAATGATCCGTGGGGTGCTCGAATCGGACCTGCCGTAACCAAGACCCTCGGAGCGCTTTACCCCGCATTCGTGGAATGGGCGCCGGACGAGGTTCCGGTGATTCCGGGGCGTCGCTATGCGGTGCGATTTGACCGCGTCGGGACAAACGTCTGGCGACCTTGCGTGTCTTACCGGATCAACGAGTACCCCAACGGCAGAGCGTGGTTCGACGGCGTGTATCGGTCTGAGGCAGATCTTCGTGTCGCCGTCACCTGCCGCGATAACGGGTTTGCCAAGGACTACAGCGTCTCGAACTGGTGGCGGTCGGTGTTCTTCAGCGAGCTGGTCCAGACATTTGTGCCACAAGGCGATCGGATGCGGGTAGCCCAGATGATGCTCGCCGGCCAGGAGGCGCGTCTCATGCGTGCCAGCATCCACCAGTGGACCGGTGCTTACCCGCCGGGCGCACAGGTCGGCCCGACCAAGACCGCCCAGATGCATGCAAGTCTCAAACAGGGCTTCGTGTGGGGCCCTGAGGAGGTACCGCTCACGCCGGGGCAGGCGTACGCGATCCGCTTCGTCCGCGTCGACGGTCAGCCTTTCGCGATTTATGGCGACGCCGACAACTATAGCCTTGGTCAGGCTTACTTCGACGGCGTGGCCGACAACGGCATCGACATCACCGGTAATCTGGTCACCCGCCAACGCGATCTGGGTGAGATGGTGCTCAGTAATCTGGTCATCACGCCGCTGTCGGCCACCGAGGTCCGAGCCACCTTTGACACGGATGTGCCGACGACGGCCACCGTGGTTTATCGGACCGGATCGCCTGTGTTCGATTCGATCGTCCCCGCCGACGAGACAATCCGGTCGTCGCACGAAGTAATCGTCCGCCACCTTCACCCCGCAACAAGCTACCAGATGTCCATTCTCGCCCATAATCCGACTCGCAATGTCCTGCGTTCGGGGTGGTCGACGGTCGTTACGCCTGCGCAGACGGCAACGCTGGCCGGCGAGGTCTACAGCCAGATCGGCCGAGTCAGCGGGGCGTTCGTCTTCCTCGATGAGATCGGCCAGGTCACGACAACCAACAGTCTGGGCGAGTTCACGTTCACCAACGTGCCAACCGGACGTCACACCCTTCGTATCGAGAACGTGGCTTGTGAGTCCGCGAGTTGTGAAGTCGATGTCGCGCCGGACGGATCCGCCGGCACCCAGGTGGAGCTCGTCGGCTACCACAACCTGCTGTCGGGGACCGACGACAACCCGATCGCAGGTTGGACCGAATTCGGCACTTTCGACGGGCAATGGAACAGCGGGGACTGGAGCATTTATGCCCGAACGGGGCCAAAATGGGTCGGCTCAATCACCAGTGGTCCGGGCGGGAAGAAAGGCGGCATCTACCGCACCATCGCAACGCAGCCGGGAAAAAGCTATCTCTTCGGCGGATGGGTGCTGACCAAGGCCTGGGGCTCGGTGGCCTATGACCCGATTCCCGGTTTGGCCCTGGCACGCATTGGCGTGGATCCGACCGGTGGCACCGACCCCGCAAGCTCGTCCGTGATCTGGGGTCGATACCGATTCACCGATGGCCGATGGTGGGAACTGACGGTACCGTTCACCGCTTCCGGCACCCAAGCGACTCTGCTCTGCCAACATAAGTATGAGGAGTTCTACCTGCTGGCACCATGGTGGCTGGCGGCATTTGATGATTTGTGGGTGGGTACCCGGCTGCCCTCTATTCCCGATTTTGACCGCGACGGCGATGTCGACCAGGAAGACTTTGGTCTGTTCCAGGCCTGCTACACGAGCCCGGGAGTTGCACAGGAGGATCCTGATTGCGCCAAGGCGATGCTGGATGGTGATGATGATGTCGATCCGGCGGACTTCGCCATCTTCCTTAATTGCATGGCCGGCCCGGGTGTTGCCTATGCAATCGACTGCGCCGATTAGCCGGGTCGCTGTCTGCTCGTTATTCGCTGCAGTCAGGAAAGGTGGACCGGACAACCACAACGGGTGCCCGAGACACCCCTCCCGCACTGCCACAGTCTACGGCGTTTTCCGGCCGAAACAGGCTGGGCGCGACGATAGAGGCACCGTATAATACAGTGACCTGACACCGCCCGGTGACGTGTGGGCGGGCAGGTCTGTTCGGGAACTCACGGACAGGGGGGGCCATTGGGCCTGTTGCGGAGTCTGTCCAACCAAGAGACAACCCAGCTTTTTTGGGGGGGGTTATGCGAACGTGTCGATGTGCCGTTGTGGCGCTGATAGGAGCTCTCTGTGCCGCGCCGGTCAGCCAAGCCGCTCTGACCGTGGGGGTCTCGTCCCCCATGCAGAAAGTGATGATCGCAGGCCAGCACAAAGGCTGGCCCTTCGAGCCGTATGAGGGAACCTTCGCCACCTCGTACAGCTTGGCGCTGGCCCGCGCCGAACACGAAGCCTTCCAGGTCGTCGTCATCCCCGATCAGAACGTCACCAATGCCAGTGTCACCATATCGACACTTCAACCGACCGGCGGTCAAGGGGCGTTTAATGGGCAGGTGAACGTCTGGCTCGTCGGCCACGTGAAAGGCGCCGCCCAGCCCCGATCCGACCTGAACATCGAGTACCCATCGTACCTGGTCAACTACAACCTCACCGACAACGGCGGCTGGTGGCCGGACCCGCTGCTGACCTTCAAGAATACCTGCAACATCAATGCGGGCGAACGCGTGGCGTTCTGGGTGAACGTGGCCACGACGAGCACCACCCCACCGGGCGACTACACGGCCACCGTCACCGTATCGGCAACCGGCCAGACGCCCGTGACGCTGACGCTCAACGTGCGCGTCTGGGATTTCGCGCTTCCCGCCCGCTCATCATTGCCGACGGCTTTCTCGATGGACAGCCTCTGGCAGGCAAGCTGGATGTACGGCAGCAGTTGGTCGAGCACCATCCAAACCAAGTACTATCAGATGCAGCAGGCCCACCGGTTGAGCGTGACGGAGATCTACAACGCCTCGCCGAAATCCCCGAGCTGGTTCACACCCTGGCTGGATCTGAACAACGCGTTCTGCCTGAGTAAGGTGCCCACCCAGAGCCCCAGCGGCTTGACGACGCTGTACAACTACTTCGACAGCCTGGGCCGGCTGAACGAAGCATACGTTTACGGCTACGACGAGGCTTCCTCGGACAAGTTTCAGGAAATATACGACACGTTTTCAGGTATCCACTCCAATTACCCCGGCCTGCGCACGATGACGACGGCCTACGATGCCAGCTTCGGCACCTCTCCGACCACCTATTTTCTGCGGGACGTCGTGGACATCTGGGTGCCAGGGCCGCCGACCTACAACAAGGTTGCGGCGGAGGCCTTGCGAGCGGAAGGCAAGGACATGTGGTGGTATGTCGCCGAGTACCCGCGCCACCCGACAGGGGCCAACTGGCTGCTCGAGTACCCCTCCATCGAGGCCCGTCTTCTGATGGGGGCGATGACCTTCAAGTACAATCCGGGCGGCTTCCTCTACTACGCGGTCACCAACTACGGCTACGGTCTGTGTGAGGCCGGCCTTATGGACAAGAACGGACTCATCGAGAGCGGGCCCTACACAAACTGGGACGCCCGCACGCTCTGGAGCGACAAATACAACGGCTTCACCGACGCCGACGGGTGCCTCTACTATCCCGGACCGGCGAGTGTCGGCCCGCTGCCGTCGATCCGTTCACACAACATCCGCGACGGCCTTGAGGATTACGAGTACCTGGCGTTGTTGAAGGACATCGCCGGCAAGCTGGGACGGTGCCCGTCGACGCCCGAAGTCGGCGCCTATGTCGAGTCGGCTCAGGCGCTGCTGGCCGTGCCCGCTGAGGTGGTCACGGCCCTGCCGACGTCGGCCTTCACGCGCGACCCGGCGGTCCTGTACAGCTACAGGCAGCAGTTGGCCGAAGCCATCGTCGAGGGCCAGGCCCTGATGGCCGTCACGCCGATCCCCCCGGACACGGACGGCGACGGCGTGGGCGATCCCTGTGACAACTGCCCGACCGTGCAGAACCCGGAGCAGGCCGACACAGACAGCGACACTCTCGGCGATGCTTGCGACCCGGACATTGACGGGGACGGCATCTTCAACGCGGAGGACAACTGCCCGTACGTACACAATCTGGATCAGCTCGATTCGGATGGTGACGACGTGGGCAATGCCTGCGACAATTGCCCGGAGGTCCTCAACGCCGACCAGCTCGACTCAGACGGCGACGGCCTGGGCGACCTTTGCGACAAGTGCCCGAGTGTGTACGACCCCGACCAGTTGGATGCGGACGGCGACGGCGTGGGCGATCTCTGCGACAACTGCCCGACCATGCACAACCCGGACCAGGCCGACGACGACGAAGATGGCATCGGCGACTTGTGCGATCCGGATCCCTTCGGCGGCCGGCGGCTCGATGAGCGTTTCGACGGCATGTTGACCGGCGACAAGGACATCGGCTCGTGGAACCTGTCGTCTATGCAGACACGCTGGCCCCTGACCTACAACTACGCGGGCTCAACAGGTGGCACGTTCGCGACCAACCAGGGCATCGAGCCGGGCGGCGGTGCCATGAACACCACGAAGACGTCGTACCGCATGACGGCGAATCTCGAACCCGACATGTCCGGCAGCTACGGATCAGGCAATGAGGGCATCGGCACCGGCCAGGTGCTTTTCGGCACCGACGACAAGCCCTTGACGCTGGAGTTCACCGTGGACTTCCGCGGCGAGACGTACGGCAGCCGCTCGAACTTCTACCTTGAACTCTCCCTGGATGCCGAACAGGCACCCCGGCAAGGCATGACCACTGAGGATCCCGATCTGGGCAACGGCGACCAGGGTCCCTGGCTGGCCAGCCGGGTCCACAACGTGTTGGCGATCGGCTCCTTCACGGCCGTCAACCGTGAGCCGACGGACTCGGAGAGCGTCGGCACGATGGGGTCGGCCTGTTACTTCGACGGCCTTCGATGGCACTACACCAAGCAGATGTCTGACCTCAGCGGAAACCCCGTCAGCCTGTGGAAGAGCTCCTACGGCGGGTTGACGACGTTCAAGATGGTCATCCGCTCCAGCACCGTCACCATTCAGCTCACCAACCCCCTCGACAACCCGGTCGTACGCGGCCCCCATACGGTGCCCCGCACGTACACCGGCGGTTTCAACCGCGTCAACATGACGATGGGCAACCCGCTCAGCAGCACCGCCCGCTACAGCTTCGTGGACAACGTCTCGGTGCGCAACGGCCTCACCCTCGACCCGACTCAGACCGGCGCGTGCTGCCTGCCAAACCAGACGTGCGGGGAGATGCTCTCGATAGACTGTGCAGCGGCCGGTGGCAGCTATCAGGGCGACGGCACGAGCTGTGATCCCAATCCCTGCGGCCCGCAGCCTTTGCTCGTCAGCGCCGGGCCGGACAAGGAAATCAACTCGGGCGGCTCGACGATCCTGGAGGGCACGGTGAGCGGGGGAACCCCACCTTACTTCCTTCAATGGTCACCGGTAGAGAGCTGGGACAATCCCGAGGCGCTTCAGCCGACGGCCTCGCCGAC
>CAZTQK010000029.1:0-27355 GCA_964615635.1 uncultured Planctomycetales bacterium | reverse complement strand
CTCGGCTTCGCGTCGCGGGCCAAACTGGGAACCCATCGTCGAGCCCGGCGTGGTGATGGCGATCCTGCGGCAACCCCACGCCAACACGCTCGAAGTGACCCGGCTGCTTGACAAGGCTTTTGATGAGATCCAGGCGACTCTGCCCGAAGGCATGGTCATCAACAAACGGTTGTTCCGACAAGCCGATTTCATCGAGGCCTCCGTCACCAACACCATCCACGCCCTGCGTGACGGCGGCATCATGGTCATCCTGGTGGTGGTGCTGTTCCTGGCCAGTCTGCGGGCGAGCTTCATCACGCTGCTGGCAATACCGGTCTCGCTGGTGGCGGCCATCCTGACGCTTCGCGCGTTCGGCGCCAGCATCAACACGATGACGTTGGGAGGCATGGCCATTGCAATTGGCGCGCTGGTGGATGATGCCATCATCGACGTGGAGAACATCATCCGCCGGCTGCGAGAGAACGCTGCGTTGCCGATGGAACGTCAGCGGCCCGCCCTGGAAGTGATCTTTCGGGCCAGCGTCGAAGTGCGGGCGTCGATCGTCTTCGCCACGCTCATCATCATGCTGGTTTTCGTGCCGCTGCTGTTCCTGTCCGGCGTGGAGGGCCGACTTCTGCGCCCATTGGGCATCGCGTTCGCCGTCTCCCTGGCCGTCTCTCTGCTGGCCGCGCTGACGCTCACGCCCGCCCTCAGCTACTACCTGCTGCCCGGCAGCAGGGCCGTGCGCAAGGCTGCGGAACCCGCGGTGGTCCGCCTGTTGAAGCGGCTGTACGTGCGCCCGCTCGGCTTTGTGATGCGTCACCCGTGGTGGGTCGTCGCCCCCACGGCCGTCCTGCTCGTGCTGGCTGTTCTCGGCGCTGCCAACATGGGATCGAGCTTCCTGCCCGAGTTCAGTGAAGGCGCCCTGGTGGTCGGCCTCGTGACCGTGCCCGGCACGTCACTCGAAGAGAGCGACGGCCTGGCCAATCTCGTCGAAACCACACTGATGCGACATCCGGAGATCGCCGCCATCGGACGGCGCACCGGCCGTGGCGAGGCTGACGCCCACGGGATGAACACCGAGGGCAGCGAGATTGATTTGACGCTGGACATGGATGCGCCGGTGCGATTGGGCAGACCGAAACGGACCCGGACGGAGCTGATGGACGCGATTCGCCGCGATGTGGGAGCGATTCCGGGCGTGAGAGCGCAGTTCGGCCAGCCCATCGGCCACCGCATCGACCACATGCTCTCCGGCACGCGGGCCAACATCGCCGTCAAGATCTTCGGCGAAGACCTCGTGCAGTTGCGGCAGTTAGCACGTGCGGCCGAGGCCGTCATGCAGCAGATCCCGGGCGTCGTGGACCTCTCCACCGAGGAGCAGAACAACATCCCGTTGCGACGCGTGGAGTTCGACCGCCACGCCCTCGCTCGTCACGGCCTGCAAGTCGGCGACGCTGCTGCCGTTCTGCAAACGGCATTTCGAGGTGAGGCCATCACCCAGGTGCTCGAAGGCCGCAACGCGTTCGATCTGGTGGTGCGGGCGTGTGACCCGGCCGCGGCTTCGAAGCCCCCGACACCCGACATGGTCGGCGACGTGCTGGTCGATACGCCGGGCGGCGCCAAGGTGCCGCTCAAGTCGCTCGCGAGAATCACCCCCGAATTCGGTCCCAACATGATCAGCCGCGAGAACGCTCAGCGCAAGATCGTGGTCATGTGTAACGTGGCCGACCGGGCGCTGGGGAGCGTGATCGCGGACATCCAGAGGGCCATCGCCCGGGACGTCAAGCTGCCACAGGGCTACTACGTCGAGTACGGCGGCCAATTCGAGAGCGCTGAAGAGACCCGCCGGCGATTGACCGTACTGGGCGTTCTGGTCGTCCTGGGCATCGGCTTCCTGCTCCACCTCGTCTTCCGGTCGATTCGGGACTCGCTACTGATCATGGTGAATCTGCCGTTGGCTCTCATCGGCGGCGTTGCCGGCGTGTACGTCTCCGGCGGCATCCTCTCCGTGGCCTCGGTCATCGGGTTCATCAGCGTCTTCGGCATCGCCGCCCGCAATGGCATCATGATGGTGTCTCATATCCGCCATCTCCAGCGGTATGAAGGTATCGCCGACTTCGCGGAGGCGGTTCGCCGCGGGGCCATGGAACGTCTGGCGCCGATTCTGATGACGGCACTGGCCGCAGGTCTGGCCCTGATCCCGCTGGCCATCAGCGGTGAGCAGCCCGGCCGCGAGATCCTGACGCCGATGGCCATTGTGATCCTCTGCGGCCTGCTGTCATCCACGTTCCTGAACATGCTGGTGGTGCCCGCGCTGTTCCTTCGGTTTGGCCGGCCGATCGCCGCCGAACCCGCCGCCGACGTCAGTGCCGAGATGGTCCGAATTGAACACGCTTTGCCCGCTGCTCCCATGTGATCGGAGAACGAAGAATGAACCGAAAGCTGCTTATCGTCGTGACCGGCCTCGCCGGCCCGTTGCTCGTCGGTTGCCAGGTGAACCCGAAGCCGGACTACGACCGGGCCAACCAGTTGATTCGCGAGAGTACATCGCTGGAGGCTGTTCAGGATCCCGAGGGGCACGGGCTTGCCCCCGAGGAGATCAACCGGCACCTTGCCGATGGCCTGGGCCTCGATGAGGCCCTTCGCCTCGCGCTGTCGAACAACCGGCGATTGCACTCGTCCTTTCTAGAAATTGGTCTGGCTCGGGCCGACTGGGTCCAGTCGGGCCTGCTCTCCAATCCGACCCTCGGACTGGCGCTGCTGTTTCCCGAGGGCGGCGGGCGCAGCAACCTCCAGGTCAGTCTGGCCCAGAACATCGTCGATCTTTGGCAGTTGCCGGTGAAGCGACGCATCGCCGAGCGGGAGTTGGAACGGACGATCCTGCAGATCGCCCGGCTGGCTGGTGAGCTGGCGAATGATACCAAGCGGGCTTACTACGGCGCCGTCGCCCAGGATCACCTCGCCCGCCTCGCGGAGGAGGACCTCACCGTCCTGTCCAAGTCGTTCGATGCCATTCGGGCCCAGCGAGAGGCCGGTACGGCCAGCGCCCTGGATGAGAACCTCGCTCGCGGCGAGGTACTGCAAGCCCAACTCGCCCTTCGCGAAGCCCATCTTCGAGCCACAGACTCGCGACGCGAATTGGCGAGACTGCTGTCGATAGAAACAGACCTGCGGGACGTGAAGCTGGTTGATCCGCTGCCGGCACCGGAGGCCCTGGCACTCGAGGCCGACAAGCTGATTGCATTGGCAAAGGAGATGCGTCTGGACCTGAGAGCGGTTCGTCAGGCAGTCAAGGCCTCCGGTGAGAAGCTCCGACTCGAACACCTGCGGGTCTTTCCGGAAATAGGCGTTGGACCGTATCTGGAACGGATGGAAAGCAATGCCGAAGAGAGCGGGGGAATCGATGCGATTCTGGGCCCGTCTATCGACATGACGATCCCGATCTTCGATCAGAACCAGGCCCAGGCTGCCCGCGCCCGGTTTGCGCATGCCCAGGTCGTGAAGTCCTACGAGGAGCTTCAGGCCAACATCACCCAGGACATCCGTATCGCCGCGGATCGGGCAACCGTCCTCCAAACGCAGGTGGCGTTTTATCACGAGGAGCTCATCCCGCAGGCCGCGCGCAACGTGGAATTCGCGGAGATATCTTACAGGGCGGGCAACACGGATCTCGTCACGCTTCTGCAGGCTCAACGGACCGCAATCCAGATCCGGCAAGCCCATGTCGTTGCGTGGTCGGAGTCGGCGGCTGCCTGGGCGGATGTGGAGCTTGCAGTCGGTTGTCCGCTGAACACGTACAAGCCAATTCGAAACGACAAGACAGCGGCCACACGGCCGTCCTCGACCAATGGAGGTTCCCAATGACGTTTGACGCTGAAACGGCCGCTGGGCGCCTGGATGCAGGACCGCCCCCCCTACGTCCCATCTATGCCCATGAGCGAGTCGCTGCTGTGGACATTCTCCGGGGACTGGCGATTTTCGGCATTCTTACAATCAACGCCTATTATTTCGGTCACCCGTGGTTCCTCGGCTTCGACAGGTTTGTGGAGATCACCGGCGTCGGTCATCAGGCAGGGCCCATCGATCGTGCGGTACATGCGGTCGTGTTCTTCCTCTCCAATGATATGCTCTATTCCCTCTTTGCGTTCCTGTTCGCCGCCGGTATGGCGACGCTGATGACACGGGCCCAGGCACGGGGGACCCCGTTCGTTCGCCTGTACGTGCGGCGATTGCTCGTCCTGCTGGCGTTCGGCGTGTGCCACATTGTCTTCTTCTGGGCGGGAGATATCCTCAGCACGTTTGCCATCCTGGGTTTCCTGCTGCTGGCGTTCAGGGAGCGGGCCGACTCGACGCTGCTGGCGTGGGCCTCGGTCTGCCTGCTGATCGGAGTTGTCGGTTTTGCGGGGCTGGTCGTTCTCACCAAGACTGTCAACACGCCGGCGACGGCCGAGGCCATGCAGCCGGTGCCGACCGGATCGCCCTCACCCACCCCAGCGTTGCCGGCCACACCCACGTCGACCACCGCGATGGAGAACGCCACGCTATCTGCCGAGGATTTGGAGCGCCGATGGACCAGGAGCACGTATCAGACCTACGCACAAGGGACTTACGGACAGATTCTTCTGTGGCGGGTGGCGGATTTTGTCACGTGGACTGCGGTGCTGGTCTTCATTCAGTACCCACGGGTCTTTGGGATGTTCCTGCTTGGGCTTTGGGCGGGCCGCCGGGGGATCTTGCAGGACATTCCGGCGCACCTGGGGTTCATCCGTAAGATCGCGGTCTGGGCGGCGATTGTCGGTGTTGCATCGAGTCTCTTTGCGATCGCTATGAGATGGTACCACGATGAGGAGTTGATTTCACTTTGTTGGTCGGGGCTTGCGGCCTTCGCGGGTGACTCCATCCGGATCCCTTCGCTATGCGTAGCATCTGCGGCCGCGATCGTTTTGCTCGTGCAGAGCGATGACTGGCGGCGCCGACTCAACCCTCTCGCGGCCGTCGGTCGAATGTCGCTGAGCAATTACCTGCTGCAATCCGTCATATGCTCGTTCCTGTTCTACGGATATGGGTTGGGTCTCTACGGCAAGTTGGGGCCGACGGCTTGCCTTCTGCTCGCCGTTGTCATCTTTCTCGTGCAGATGCCGCTGAGTGTCCTGTGGCTCCGGCATCTGCGTTTCGGCCCCGCTGAATGGCTCTGGCGAACGCTCACCTACGGGCAACTGCAGCCGATGCGTCTTCCTGACGCCATATCATCGAATCAGCGAGTGAATGAATAGAACCTGATCGGAGGGTACTCGAATTGGGGGATGCTGCAAATGGCAAGAGAGATAACGGACGGATCTTCACAACCGAGTGTAACACTGCTCCGCTCGTCTGTGTCAGCCGACGTTCACCGGCGCACCTATCACTGCAAGACGGCAGCCATCGAGGGGCAGGGCAGGTAGCATCGAAACCAACGGAGAGCAGTTGTTCAGTGAGTCTGGAGGAGGTCGGAATGAATCGCTTGACGGTACTGTGTGGAATGGTCGCATTCTCAGGTTTGCTGCAAGTCGGCTGCATGCAACCGTGTGATGATCTGACAAGGAACGATGCCGTTCGACTGAACGTGCTCAAGAATCGCCATCTCCGGTTGTTCGCAGTCACGGCATGCGCGGAACAGGGGGACACGCAGATCACCGGGACGGCGCGGACTTATCATCGCGGCGGCCCTCGCCCTTGTGGGCGAGTTCATGCCGAGGTTGTTGATGCCTCGGGGCAGGTGGCCTTCCGAAGAGCGGCCAAACTGGAGCCGCAGACCCTGTCTCCCCGTCTTGGCTATCGCTCGCGATTCCAGATCCGATTCCCCGGCCAAGTCCCCCCCGGATCGACGATCCGAGTCTGGTACGGATCCTGACGGGCGGTCCGGCGTCCGTAAGAGGACCCCGTCGCGCTGCGCCGAACCGAGGCCCGTTTGTTTCCAGAGCTGAAACCCCGACGGAGAATCAGGCTGGAGCCACGTGGCTGCCGGCCCGATCCTGCCGCGAGAAGTTCCGGTACAAGCCGACCAGGGCGGCTGCGGAAAGCACCAGAATCACAATCGGCAACACCCTGGACAGCGTCGGGCTCGGGATCATCCACGCCAGGCCGGCAAGCGTCAGGCCGGCAAGCACCACCGTCACCACCCACAGCGTTCGCGGATGGTGGGTCAGCGGTGTGGCGATGGCCAACGTGCTGTACGTACCGCTGAGCGAACCCACGATCATCGCGAAGGCAAACCCGTGAATGCCCTCGCCGCCGAAGATGTACATCACAAATAACGTCATCATCACGGTTAACGTGGTCAGAATCGTCCGCGACAGCGTCTGGTTCAGCGAGTCGTTGATCAGCCGGGCAGAGACCGTCGCCATCCGGCCGCGGTTCTCGCGGATACGGTCGAAGATGACAATCGTGTCATTGATCGAGAAGCCCACGATTGTCAGAAGGGCCGCGATGATGTTCAGATCGATTCGGAAATCGCTGAGCATGAGCGCGTGGCCGATCGGCGTGTCCCAGATGTGGTGCGCGACGAAAATGCCTGCCAGGGCGATGGCCACGTCATGGTACAGGGAGATAATGCCCGCCAGACCGAAGGTCAGCGATCCGAACCGGATCCACAGATATGCGGCGATGGCGATGAGAGAAAGAACCACGGCGATGATCGCCTTGGTGATCGCCTCGCTGGCCACCTGTGGAGAGAACTGCGTCACTCTCTGCAGCGACAGGCTGGTTGCCAGTGCCTCCTTGACCAAGCTGACTTCCTTCCTGGCCACGTCGCCGAGCCACTTGGTGTTGTCTTCCTCGTCCAAGTAGCTGAAGACCGCGTCCTTCACCATAATGGCCACGCGGCTGCACGGAGCCTCAGCGGGATCACCGCCGCCGACGGCCTGCAGGCCGATCACCTTCGTAGGACGCGAGCCCTGGTCTTCGAATCCCGGCTGCAGCCGCATGCGCTTGATTCTCGCCTCCAGTTGGGCGGCCGTCTGCGCCGGGTTCATGTCGTCGAAAACCATCACCAGGCCACCATGGAAATCGACGGTGTCTGCCTCCAAGGTCTCACCCCGCTGAACCCTCTGGAGAATTGGGGCCTGGGAGTGCCCACCGATGACATCCGCCAGGACGACGGTGTCGTGTTTGACAGGGTAGATGCCCTCGGGCGCCTTTTCCGGATCCGTCTCCAGTCGGGCATCGACTGACGGTGTCACCTCAAGAATGTCGCTCATTGTCGCCAGCATGGCCTCGGCCACCAGCGTCTTGCGAGGCTCGGTGACGATGACTTCGTATGCCTCGCGTTTGTCGCCCGCCGAGGCCAACTCCATCGTCTGCACGCGGGCGGACATCAGGTTCCGCCAGGCGTTCGCGGCATATTCGGCTGCCTTCTGCACCTCATTCTGAACGCCGGCCAGATCCAGCGGCTTGGGAGCCTCCTCGTCCGAGGTCGCCGTGGGGACCTTGACCTGGACGATCACACCCTTGCCGTCATCGGTCGGTGTGATGCCGTTGCGGGCAACGGCATCGTCCTCCTCAAGAGTCGGCATCAATAACGACGTGATCTGAGACGCCGTCAGATCGCCCGGTGTCGTGACCCGAAAGCGGTTCTCACCCACCTCGGTCACCGTCGCGCCGGCCAGCCACGTCGCTGCCTGTCTGAGCCAGTTGACCGCATCGGTGGTGACAAGCTGCCGGATCTTCTGGTCGTCGAGGCGCTCTTGACTGTCGGCTCTGACCTCGATCTGGACGCTGGTTCCCCCGATGAACTCAATGTCCATGTAATCGGCGGGCTTCACGAAAAACATCGCGAGCAGGCCGGCGCCGATCACCACCGCCGAACAAGCCCAGAAGATGCGGTACTTGGCCATCCAGTTGATGTTCGGAGCGCTCAGCAGCTTGAACATCGGGAGACGGTTGGCCTGCCGGTGGCCAGTCCAGCCGTACAGGAGGCGGAAACCCCACAGGCTGGCCATCATGACCGCGGCCGTCCCGGCCAGCCAGGCGACGAAGACGCCAAGTCCGTAGAGCCGTGAATCCTGAAGCGTATCCGGGTTGCTCGACAAGTACCCGGCCCCCATGAGCACTCCGCCTGCCAGTACCAGAATACCCGTGCCCAGCCAGGCCTTGTTCGTCTCTTCGGTGTTCAGGGTGTTGGGCACCATGATGTGGAAGTACTGGCGCGTCACGAACAGGGCAGTGAACATGCTCGTGCACAAACCGATGCCGAGCGTCAGGCCGAAGCCCCTGATCTCCTCGCTGCCGATGACGCCCAGGATGATGGCCGTCATGATCGTGGTCACGTTCGAGTCGAGAATGGCGCTGAACGCCTTTTCGTAACCCAGTTTGGCGGCCATTCTGACCGAAATGCCGCGCTGCAACTCCTCACGCATGCGTTCATAGATGAGCACGTTGGCGTCCACGGCCATGCCCAGCGTCAGCACCAGACCGGCGATGCCCGGCAGGGTGAATGTCGCCTGGAGGAAGCTCATGATGCCCAGCGTGATGACCATGTTCAGCAGCAGCGCGATGTCGGCGATCGCCCCGTTGTAGAAGTAGTAAATCGCCATGAACACCGCCACGACGGCAAAAGCCATGACCGATGCCTGGAAACCCATTCGGCGGTTGGTTTCACCGAGCGACGGGCCGACGCTGTTCTGCTGGAGTGGGACCTCCTTGAGCTTGGCCGGCAGCGAGCCCGCTTCGAGAGTTCGAACGATGTAGTCGACGCGCTGCGGCGCGAACCGGCCGGTGATCTGGCCTCTGTCGGAGATGGCGCTTTGAATGGTCGCGGAGGAGATCGCCTCGTCGTCCAGGACGATGCACAACGGCCGCTCGATGTTATTGTTGGTCAATTCCCAGAACTGTTTCGGGCCGTTACCGCCCAACTGGAAATCGATGGCCAAACGCCCCAGACGGTCACGACCCGGATAAGCGCCGGCGAGCGTCCAGCCGGTGTTTCTCCCCAATCCCATGTCCGCCGTTGCGTGGGCCAGAACGTACTGCGAACCGGCGTATTCGCGGATGATGTAGTAGTCTTGACGCCAGTCTTCCGGATCCGGCTTGGCGATCTTGATCCACATGAACTTGTCGCCGGTCTGGATGCGCAGTCCGAACCGGGCCAGATTGTTCTCGTAAGTTGAGATCTCAACCTGGTACTCGGGGTTTTTCGAGTCGGTCATCGCCGTGTTGCCGGGGGAGCGAGTCGCCAGAATTCGGAACTCAAGCACGCCGGCGCCCTTGAGGAGACGCATGAGGTCCGCCGGATCGTCGAGCGAGCCGCGGTATCGGGCGGAGGCGTCGTAGGTGCGGATCATGTCGTCGATCAACTCGCCGAGATCGCTGTGCTCGCTCTTGAGCCGCTCGATTCCCTCGATGCGAGCGTCGCTCTTTCTTCCCAAGGACAACAGGTCCTCCAGGACGCGAACCTCGAGGTTCTTGGTGACCAATTGGCTGATCAACTCATTGCGCTTCTTGAAAGCATTGTCGACGCGCTGCGCGAGGGGCAGACTGACGTCGTCCCACTCCATTCCCGGACGGCTGGTGGGTTCCTTCTCCGCCGATGCCGGAGTCGCTTCGGGTTGTGTGGTCGCACCTTCTTTCTCGAATCGGGCGCTGAGTTCCTTGTACCGCTCATCCACTCTGATCAGTTCGTCGAACAGCGGTCTTCGGGCCTGGTACTTGCCGACGCGCTCCTTGATCGTCTCTTCTCGTTGGTCGGGCGGAAGTCTCAGGACCTGCCGGATCTGCGGCTCGCTGAGGTATGTATCGACCAGGGCTTGCCGGGCCTCATTGTACTTCGCGCGGTTGCGCCGCTGGTGCTCGGGCGCGCGTGGAATCTGGATCTCCAGGCGGTTCCGTCCGATGGGGCGCCAGACGAGATTCCGATTCCCTTGCGGGTCCACGCGGTTCTTGAGCACGTTCATCACGCGCTTTGCAAGATCGTGACTCGTGTCTCCACTGTCATCGATCTCAAACAACAGGCTGTGCCCGCCGCCCAGATCGATGCCCGGTTTGAGCTGTTCTGTCGTAAAGGGATATGTTTGCCACAACGACATGCCTGCGAAAAGCACGATCAGGCCGACTTTCGACCACAGATTTTTCTCACCCATGACAATCACCTCAAAATCGCACTGGCATCCGTCGCGGGATGCCCTTGTCCAATTCAACTATTCACTGACGATGTTTTTCTTTCGATGAGTTTAACCATTCCAAACCGCCACGAGGCGGCTTCAGTGCACGGGAAGACGACACCTCGGGCGATGACCCGCCGGTGCCGATCGCTGTTCAGCCATTGACGGGAGGTGCATGGGTGTCGCGACAGATGAGTCGACAGCGTTGCCTCGGCGGGCCTTCCGGCGGCAACTCGATCCACAGGGCCGTCATTTTGGGACGGTTCTGGGGCCTGCAGGAACCAGCCGTTGAAAGATGTTCAAGAGTGCCGGCCGGCCGCTCTACCGGCGGGCGCTCCGCAACGCCGTGCCAGACATCCGCTTGCGGCGCGATCTCAAAGGCCTGTTCGCTATCCGATTCCGGCTGGGTAGCCCCGGTCTCGTCGGCGGAGCCGGACCGGGCCGATCGGGCCTTGGCCGCGTTGCTCTCGGTCGGCAGGACCCAGGCACGGGTCGATAGCGTACCGGCCACGAGCGTCAGCGCGACCAGCCAGGCCAGCTTCAGCGGAGACAGACCGGATTGGAACTCGTCCATACGGTGCATAGGACCCAGTATGATACACCACCTGGGCCGGCGGCATCAACCAGACCCGCGGGGCCAAGCCCGACCAGGGTCCGTGACAGTCTAGGCGGCTCTTTCAGAACCCCGAGCGTAAGCGAGGGGCCAAGCCGCGACGCGGCCAATACCACACGGGGGCCGCTCCCTTACGGTCGCGGTTCTGAAAAAGCCATAGCGCCCTCCCGCCTAAAGCGTCACGCGTTCTGACAAGGGGTCGACCGACGCGGCTTGTTTTCCGTCACGGCCCATCATGATATGATCGCCGTCTGACTTTTTGTTATGGAGACCACAAGCATGACCGATCGGGAGCTGTATGACGCGGTGGCGGCGGCGGCTCTGCTGCGGGGCGATTTCACCCTTCGCTCGGGCCGCAAGAGCAAATACTACCTCGACAAGTACCTGTTCGAGGCCGAGCCGAGAATCCTTCGCGAGTTGGGCGAGCGATTCACCAAACACATCGGCCCCCAGACCACGCGGGTCGCCGGTGCCGAACTCGGCGGAGTCGCCCTGGCGGCATCCACCTCGATGGCCTCGGGCCTGCCGTTCGTGATCGTCCGCAATGCCAAGAAGGACTACGGCACCAAGAAGATGTACGAAGGCAAGATCGAGAAGGGCGACCGTATCCTTTTGGTTGAAGATGTGGCCACCACCGGCGGCCAGGTGCTCGAAGCGGCCAAGACCATCGCCGAGGCCGGGGCGACCGTCGAGAGGATCGTCGCCGTCATCGACCGCCAGGAGGGCGCGAGAGAAAACATCGAGGGCGCCGGCTTCGTTTTCGCGGCCCTGATGACCAAGACGGATTTGGGGATTGATGAGTGACTTGGCAGTCTTCAGTTGTCAGTATTCAGTTCTCAGTCGAACCGTTTTGGATCTTCTCTGACTGATAACGGATCACTGAGCACTGACAACTCCAGGCCTACCGCCCCGCTTGCTTGCTGAACAGCAGGTCAAGCTGCCGGGCAATCTCAATGACCTCTCCCGGGTTCTCGACTGCCCTGAACGGCCCGGAGAAGCGGGCCACCCCAAAGGGCAGAGCGGCCTCGGCCATGCGGTAGCTCGGGGCCAGCCGGCCGGACTCGATCTCGCCGCTGATGGTCGTTGAATCCTTCTTGACCTTGGCGAACACGAAACCCGCCCCGTCATAGCGCACGCCGGTCGGCGGTGTGAGGATCGCGTACCGGATCTGCACATTGATTTGCGTTCGCTCAACGGCGGTGCGTCCCGGTACCGGCTTCCACACCTCCTTGACGTGAATGAGTTGGGTGATCGTCTGGGTGGGGTCCAGCTTGCTGGGCTGCTCGACGCGCATACCCAACTCAATCAGCCCGCTCGGGTTGATCAGGAACGCCACCCGGTTGAAATCGGCGTAGTGGTGCTGCTCGCGGCCGGTCTCGTCGTAGGTGGTCAGGTGGATCCGCGTCGACTGTGAAGAGCACCCGGCCAGGCCGGCCAGCAAGCCCGCTAACATGACGCCGTGCCATACTCTGCTGAAATGGGTCATCATCGCCATCCTGTCCCGCCGGCTTGCGGCGATGGAGGCAGTGTACCAAGGCCAAGCAGGTTTGCCAGTGCCGGCCGGAGGAATTGCTGGCGGATCTCGTGTCCGGTGTCCGTCAGAGGAGAGAGCCGATGACGAAGACCAACGCGATCCCGGTCAGGCTCAGAATGGGTGTGGTTCCTGCGAAATGAGATAAGCCTCCCGAATCGCTCCTGGCGGCGGTTTGTCGCCGGGCGTTGTCGCTGACTGTCAGACCGCCGGAGCCGCGATTATAATCTGGAAGAATGAGAACATCCGAATCCAAAGCGTTTCGTCTCGGGGCCGTCTCCTTCCTCAACACCAAGCCGCTGATCGAGGGACTCGCCGATGAACCGGGGGTGAGGCTTGAGCTGGCGGTTCCGGCGGAACTCGCGGGCATGCTGCAGGCCGGATGCGTGGACGCCGCTCTCGTGCCGGTGATCGATATCGGCCGTGCGGGTGGGCGGTGGAAACGCATCTCGGACGCGGGTATCGGCAGCAACGGCGATACGCTCACCGTCCAGGTGTTCTCGCGGGTGCCGCCGGAGAACATGACCACCCTCCATGCCGATACCCATTCTCACACATCGGTGATCCTGGCGCAGTTGGTATGGAAGGGATTCCACCGACGGCCGCTGACGGTGGTCCCACTCGAGCCCGAGACAGACGTGAAGCAGTGCGAGTCCGTCCTGCTGATCGGCGACAAGGTCGTTGGGGCAGATGTCGGCAGCTTCCAGTACCGGGTCGATTTGGGCGGTGCCTGGCGGGCCTGGACAGGCTTGCCATTCGTGTTCGCGGCATGGGCGGCACCGGTTGACCGCGAAACATCACGTCTGGCTCAGTTGCTGAGTCAGGCCCGCGATCGGGGCGTGACCCGAGCGGCGGAACTGGCGGCCGAGCACGGTCCGGCCCTGGGCTGGCCCGTGGATCTGGCCAGGGACTACCTGACCCGGCTCATGAAGTACACCATCACCCCGGCCGCCGAGGCGGGCATGAACAAATTCCTCGAATTGGCAAAAGTCGAGGGGCTGATCCCACAGCCCGGAGCGCTGGTCAAATGACCTTGGCCGGCACGAACAAGATCTCTTCTCGCCTGAGCGAGGCCGATGCTCTGGCGATGTACGCCGACCTCTCGATCCATGAGTTGGGACGGCGCGCCCACGCCGAGGCCTGCCGGCTGCACCCGGAACCGTATCGAACCTACGTCGTCGATCGCAACATCAACTACTCCAACTGGTGCACGGCCCAGTGCCTGTTCTGCAGTTTCAAGGCCCCGCCGCAAGACCCGATCGCTACGGAGGGTTCTCCCGCGGGCTATGTCCTCAGCCTCGACCAGATCGGCCGCAAGATACAGGAGCTGGTCGACGTCGGCGGCACTCAGATTCTGCTTCAGGGGGGGCTGGCCCCGCCGGATCTGTTGAGCTTTGACTGGTACCTCGATCTTCTGCGGTTTATCCGAGGCAGCTTCCCGAAGATCCACATCCACGCTTTCAGCCCGCCGGAGGTGTTCTACTTCTCGCGCGTTTTCCGGATGCCGATCCGCGACGTGCTGCTGAGGCTGCGCGAGGCCGGTCTGGACACAATTCCCGGCGGCGGGGCGGAGATCCTCGTCGATCGCGTGCGTGAGCGCATCAGTCGCGGCAAGACGAGAACGGACGAGTATCTCGAAGTGATGCGTCAGGCCCACCTCATCGGCATGCGCACGACCATCACCATGATGTTCGGGCACATCGAGACCATTCCCGAGCGAATCGAGCACCTGCGACGGGTTCGCGACCTGCAGGATGAGACCGGTGGTTTCACGGCGTTCATCTGTTGGACGTTTCAGCCGGCCGGGACGGCTCTGGCTCGGCAATTCCCCATGAGACCGGCTGACCCGGCTGCGTCAAGCTCCGCCGTGGCAAGCTGCACCGATCCTCCCGACGGCGAGCACCTGGTTCTGGCCGGAGCGCATGAGTACCTCAAGACTCTGTCGATCGCCCGGTTGTTTCTCGACAATATCCCGAATCTTCAAGCCAGTTGGGTTACCCAGGGCCCCAAGATCGGGCAGCTGGCCTTGTTCTTCGGGGCCAACGACATGGGCTCGGTCATGATGGAAGAGAACGTCGTCTCGGCCGCCGGCACGACCTACCGGCTGAACGAGGCCGAGATCCGCCGCCTGATCACCGATGCGGGCTGGCAGCCCAGGAAACGCAACTGTTACTACGAACTGCTGGAGTGATGCTCGGCCGACTCACCGACTGATCTGGTTCCTGAGATACTGCTCCCTGACCTCTTCCCTCGCAATTGGGATGCTGCGCGGCGCTTTCACGCCAAGTCGTACTCGGCCGCCTTCCGGGCGAAGTGAGACCACCCGCACCTCCACCTTTCCACTGATACCGAGCAGATTGTCAAACCGGAGCGTCTCCTCGCGGACGGGCGGGTCCATGCGCGGGCAACTGATCCGCAACCGGACCGTGTCATTGATGATCGCCAGGACGGTGATTTCGATATCATCGCCGATCAGGATAGCCTCATTGGGGTGGCGTGTCAGAACAAGCATGAGTTGCTAACTCCTCGGGTGGATCGATTTGGGCATCCACCGCCGCGCCGCCAGGATTCTATCGAGGACCGATGTTGCGTTCAAGGGAGAATCGTGCTGACACTGCGGCTCTGGTCTTTCTGGAGACATTCATTGACAATGTGTCGCTGCTGCCGGTCAGAGCGGGGTACGATCATGCCCCTGGGGCAAGAGAGGAGACGACCGATGAGATCACGGTTTGCCACGATGGTTCTGTTCCTGGGATTCTCCCTGTGGGCTGGGTCTGTGGCGGCGGCAGAAATGCCTTTCGTCGAGGTTGACCCGAACTCGACAACCTCCTTCCGGGAACGCGGGACCGGGCAGCCGATCGTGATGGTCGGGGTGAACTACTTCGACCACGAGACCGGCTGGGCCCCCAAGTTGTGGCAGAAGTTCGACGAGACGCGCGTTCGGCGACATCTGGAAATGCTGCGGGATCAGGGCTTCAACTCGATCCGCGTGTTTCTGACCTACCAGTCGTTTCACACCGAGGCAGGTCATGTCCATTCCGAAGGGCTGACCAAGTTCCGCAGGCTTCTGGATCTGTGCCGCGAATTGGGCATCTACGCGATGCCGAGCGGGCCGGACCACTGGGAGGGCACACCGGACTGGCGGAAGAAGGGCGACCGCTTTGCGGACGAGGAGTTGCTCAAAGCGGACGAGGCTTGGTGGAGGGAGTTCGCCGGACAGTTCAAGGACGATCCGGTGCTGTGGGCGTACGACCTGTACAACGAGCCGATGATCGGCTGGGACTCGCCTGCAATGAAGGCCAAGTGGAACGAGTGGCTCCGGCGGGAATACGGGTCGGTCGACCGCATTGCCGCCGCATGGAAACGCACGACAGAGGAGATAGGCACCTGGGGTGAAATTGCCGTCCCACCTCCCCAGGCGGCCCGCAACGATGGGCGTCTGTACGACTATCAGCGTTTTCGGGAGTTCATCGGCGATGAGTGGACGCGGCGCATGGCTGCCGCGATCCGCTCGGCAGACACGAACCATCTGGTTACGGTGGGTCACATCCAGTGGGCCGCACCGATCATGATCGGTCAAGTCAAGCACTATGCAGGCTTCAATCCCCGATCGAACGCTCGCTATGTGGATTTCACGACCATCCACTTCTATCCGATCGACCAGCCTCGGCCCTGCGACTCGCCGGAAGGCCTGACGGTCAACCGCGTCTATCTGGAAGCCGTTCTGTATCTGTGCAGCGTGGGCAAGCCGCTGGTGATCGGTGAATTCAACTGGTACGGCGGCAATTCCGAAGCGCATCAGGGCTGGAATCTCCCACCCAAGCCGGCGGAACACCAAGTGGAGTGGTGCCAGGCGTTGCTGGATGTCAGTCGTGGACGCGTCTGCGGCTGGCTCAACTGGGCTTTTGCCGACACGCCGGGCTCGACGGACATCACACGCTGGAGCGGCTTATGGACAGAAGACCTGAAACTCAAACCCTGGGGTAAAGTGTTCGGGCAGTTTGCCCGTGACACAGTTCGCCATCCCCAGCGGCCCCGGGAGTTTTCTGATTGGTTAACAAGGCATAGTCTCAACCACAGGGCCCTCGTCTGCGACCCTGCTGTGGGCAATCAACTCCGTGGTGTTCTTCGAGCCACGGCAACGCGGCCGCAATGACGCATGACGCTGCGAAGAACAAGCATTGACGCCACGGCGTCACCTGGCAGGTGTTGTGTCCTTTCGCCACTTGCGCGTTCTTTTTGAACGCATCATCAACCTCCAGCAACAGGCACCTGCTCGACAAATGTTGATGCTCGCTGATTCTTCATCACCTCATCTGATGTCTCAGCCCATCTTCCACGTTCTTGAACCGAGAATGAGAGTTTGGGAGGCAGGCGATTCGTTCTCCCCGACCCAAGCGATTCATGTTGTGATATGTTTTTCCACATATCACCAGGATTTCAGCTTGACAGCGAGGCAAGTGTGAGGTAAGTAGTACATACTGGTCGCATATCAATAGCGGTTGTACCGGTTCACGCTGAGGAGCGCGAATGGTGCTTGCCGCGATTGAAGCTCGATGTTCGTGAACCACTCTTCCTCACCGAAGGACTGCTCGCGATTGCGAATGGAAGGGTGTGTGATGTGAGCGTCACGTTGTTGCGCGGAGATCCCCGTTGTTTCTGCGGTAGTGTAGTCGGCAACAAATGTGAAGTAGGTCGGTGGTCGTGTTGTCATCCCGGCCCGCCGTCCTGCACGCAGTCGTGGCGCAGCAGGAGAATGCAAAAGCCTGTCTGAATGATGGGTCGCGCCGTAGTCTCTCCTGCGGAAGCTGCCGACCGACCGCCCAGTAGAACAGTATCTTGCCCAGCGTGGCCGCCATCCGGACGGCCAAGGGCTTCTTGTGCGCGACGACTCCGCGGTGTCGCCGTGCTTGTTCGTCGTTATCAGGTGTGTCGAGTCATCTCTCGTCGAGATGCATGGAGGATGGTCTGCGCCCTTTGCGCAGGCTCCGTGTTTCAAAGTGTGCACATGTGGAGATTCACTATGCTGATCAGTTCAAGAGGTAATAGGTGCCTGATGTGTGCCCTGGCCGTGTTCACGGGCTCATCTGTCATGGTCCAGGCCGGCGGAACGGTAACGGGGCACGGTCGCATCGAGAAGATCAAAGGGCAGTCCCAGATGGGATACGTCGAGTTGTACGAGTGCGACCTCTTCCTTTCACCGCTCAACTCCCCACCGACCGGCCCGTCTCGGCGACTCGGTGCGCCCCCGGGAGGGCCCATCACGTATGATGGCTACTACTCCATCAGTGGGATGCCCGGCGCGGCCACATATTCCATCCTGGTGGACACGCCGGTATTCTTCGTCCGACCCAAGGTAGTGTCTAACGTGAGCATCGTGGAAGGTCAGACGACGACCGCTCACGTGGAGCTGCCGATCGATTTCTCCACCTATTTCAAGACCGACTGGACGAGCCCGGACACCGTCTGGTATCAGACATTCACCGCCACCGGCACATCCGTGACCGGTGTCAGTGTCTGTGTGGCCGGGACCGGCGCCACCAGTGCCGAGATCGCCATCCTGCAGTACAACGGGAACCCCGATGTCCGCAACTGGACCGTCCTGGGATCGCGAACGGCAAATTCGTTTGTTGCCATGTCCGACAACTGGGCCCGGTGGCGGTCCGGGGAAATCCCTACGACCTCCGGCATCCAGTACGCCGTCCGCGTCACCGGAGGCGGTGGTCAGGGCTTCCAGCCATTCAAGCGAAACAAGGACTCCAACAGCTACGTGGGCGGGCAAGCCTACAACGCGTCCGGTGTGGCCCAGAGCTATGATCTGAACTACATCGTCTTCTCCGACAACGACGGTACTCGAATCACGATGAACAAGCGCTCCTTGGGCACCGGCGATCTCCAGGACAACAACTACGGCCAGCGATGGGGCCAGAGCTTCACTGCCGGCGGGACCAGCTTGGCCGCCGTTGATGTCTGGGCCGCCGGAGCGGGCACCTGGGACCTCGATTTCACCTGGAAGGTGCGTGCCGGTGGGCCCACTGGAACGGTGATCAGCCCCACTAAGACCACCAAGGCCGCGTTTCTCGGTTCTGGTGTCGGCTTGCACGGCGTCAGTTTCAGCCCGGGTGAGGTGCCCTTGACCTTCGGCCAAACCTACTTCGTCGAGTTCACCAACTCGCCGGGCTTCAACCCCTACGTCATGACCGGAGACAGCTACAGCGGCGGCATCGCCTATCAGGACAACACCGCCAGGTCCGACATCGACCTGTCCATGATGATCATGGAGTACACCGGTACCGACCCCGGCAACCAGCCTAATATCATCAATGGCGACTTCTCCTACGGGCTTGCCGGCTGGGGCGTGTGGAACGAGCGAGGCACGTTCACCCCCACTGTCGACGGCAACGGCCGACTCTGCGTCCAGGGCTACAACATCAACGGCGGCGTGTATCAGCAGTTCACCACCGGCGGACCGGGCAACACGATCGGCATCAGCGGCTGGTGGGCCAGTAATCCGATGGTGGCCAACAGCCAGTGGGCTGAGGTCCTTGTGATTAACGGCCAGCGAATCCCCGAAACCGGCGTCGATGTCGCCGATGGCCAGGCGGATGTCGTGCTGATCTACAAGAACGACACCTGGACCACGCCTGCCGGATGGGCCGGTCAGATGAGCCAGACCGCCCCGGTCGTCAACGTCGGTTCCTTCGTCTCCGCCGACAACGTCGCCACGATCGTTCTCAAGACCGGTAACATCGTTGGTCCAACCACCGGCGCTCAATTCGACGATATCGTCATCGGGCCGGTAGCTCCCACCATCGGTTGTTCGCCGACGACGCTCACGCCGTCTTGTCAGCAGGGCAGCAATGCCGCCAGCCAGACCTTTGCCGTTCAGAACACGGGCACGGGTACGCTGAGCTACTCAATCAGCGACGACGCCGCGTGGCTGTCATGCTCGCCATCCAGTGGAACCAGCACTGGCGAGGCCGACACCATTACGGTGGCTTACACCACCAGCGGCCTGACCGCCGACACGTACTACGCCACCATCACCGTCAGCGATCCGGCCGCCACCAACAACCCGCAGACCATCGAGGTGACCCTGACCGTGTCGCCTCCGCCGCCGACGATCACCCGATCGCCGGCCACGCTGTCGCCCTCCTGCTGGCAGGGCAGCAACGCCACGAGTCAGACCTTCACCGTCCAGAACACCGGCGGTGGAACGCTCAACTACTCAATCAGCGATAACCAGACCTGGTTGTCAGTCACGCCCGCCAGCGGGACCAGCACCGGCGAGGCGGACACCATCACGGTAAACTACTCGACCAGTAGCCTGGCTGCCGGAACGCACAACGCGACTATTACGATCAGTGACCCGGCCGCGACCAACAACCCACAGACCATCGCCGTGACCCTGACCGTGACTGCCCGCCCGACGATCACGCGCTCGCCCGCGACTCTGACGCCGTCCTGTTCTCAGGGCAGCAACGCGAGCAGTCAGACCTTCACGGTCCAGAACACCGGCGGCTCCACGCTGAGCTATTCCATCACTGATAACCAAACCTGGCTGAGCGTGACACCGTCCAGCGGCACGTCGACCGGTGAGGTTGACACCATCACCGTCAACTACACCACGTCTGGCCTGTCGCCGGGCACCTACTACGCGACCATCACGATCAGTGATGCGAATGCGACGAACAACCCGCAAACCATCGCGGTCACGCTCACCGTCAATCCGGTCAAGCTGACGGTGGCCGAGGACTTCAACACAATGCCGAGCTGGTCATCGTCGTACAACGCCTCGTGGGGCAGCGCGGCGACTTGGTCGATCGTCGCCGGGGGCCAATCGGGCAACTGCCTGCAGGCCTCACGGAGCAGCCAGGGCTCATCGGTCAAGGCGAAGGTTCACAGCATCACGGCGAGCCAGGGTTACACCATATCCATCTACATGAAGTGCCCGAGTCATGCCGGCAGCTACTGGATGGAGAGCGCCTACCGCCTCGGCAGCTACACCGCCCAGGATTTCGACCAGAACCCGGGCAACTGGACCTTGATCCAGAAGTTCGATACCTCCGGCACGAACGGGAACGGCAACGTCTGGACCCAGTACTCCAAGACGTTCAACAGCGGCGGCAGCACGCAAATCAGCGTGGGCTACAAGCTGGGGTCGTACGGAGGCAACGGGCCGGTTGTGGCCTGGGACACGCTCCGGATTCAGTAGCGGACCGGGGGATGAGCAGTCAGCCTCCGCAGTTGTTGAAAGACGTGAGATCGCCTTCAGACGGCGGGTTGCTCCCGCCGCCTGGGGGCGATCTCGGTGATGAATGATGATCGCGGAAGCGTGCCCGCGAAAACGTAGCTTTGCAGCCTTTGGGAGAACGCGATGATGAAGCGTGAGCGTGTGATTGTGTTGGCCACGGTGCTCTGTGGCCTCGTGGCGACCGCCGAGTTGGGGATGGCCGAAATAGGCGTGAACGATCCATGCCCCTGGCCAACGCCGTATCCACCCGCCGGGGCCGGCTGGGCGGCGGTTTCCAACCCTGATTTTGAGACCGGCTTCACCGACGGTGTGGCCAACCAATGGACTGGCTGGAAGGATTCCTTTCTGCCAGGTGTGGTGTTTTACGACGGCACAGACCGGGTGTACGCGGGGAACCACTCTCAGAAGCTGGCTATGCCGACCCCAACGATGGATGGTCAGGAGGCGGGCATCTACCAGCGGCTATACGTAGTTCCCGGAGAGACGTACACCGCGACGGTCCGAGTCTATCTCCAGATCAACAATCCTGACGGCTGGGACCTCCTCGCTTTCCTTGGCCTCGATCCGTACGGCGTGGATTCGGGTGACAGCAGTTCCACATCCTGGACTGAGGTGTCCATCTACGGCCAGTGGCAGACGGCCACGGTAACCGTTCAGGCCGTGCTACCCGTGATGACCCTGTCGCTGAAGGGCACCCGGAAATTCGCTCGCGACCGCGTCACCACAGTGTGGTTTGACAACGTGACATTCAGCGGTCCGGTACCGACCAGCCCACCACCAGGGCCCGAACCCGATCCCATTGACCCCGAAAGCCTGATCCCGGCCACCGTCGGGTCCAATCTCGTGGGAAACCCCAGCTTCGAGGACACTTACACTGACGGTGTTTCCAGCGGCTGGAACAAGTGGTGGGTGACCGGATCAGGTCAGTGGAAACGGTCCCAGCGAGTCGGAAAGATCGGCGGGGCCAAGTACGACGGCGGCGGTGAGCCTGAGAACGTGGACATGCGGCCCAAAACCTGTCTGGTGACCGCGGGCAACCCGGAGACCGACCCCAACAACAACGGAACGCTGGGCGCCGCGGATTACTACAAGGCCTACGACCACATGCAGGACACGATCATCATCGGCAGGCCGATGGTCGACGGCAACTACGGCTACTACTATGCCAACCCGACCTACTACGGCGCCCGCCTGGCGGACCAATGCAAGGTCTACGAGCAACGATTCCCTCGCGTCGACGCTTGGATCGATTGGAACGAGCCGGGTTGGGACGCGAACTGGCAGCAGGTGCTGCTGTTCTCATCCGCCTTTGTCCAGCGGGCCCACGAGCTGGGCCTGAAGACCTGCGTGCTGAACCTGGCCACCGGCTGTCCGGGCAACATCTGGCAGATGGTCAACGAATCGTACGATCCCCATTGCGGCGAGGTGCTGGCGATGGCCGACTACCTTGGCCACCACGTCTACGGCGGGCCGAACGATCACTTCATGGTCAGCAACCAGAACCTGGATGACGCCTGCAGCTTCGGCCTGCGCCCGCGCCGTTTCAAGGACATGTATGATCGTCGCGGTTGGCGCTTTCCGCCCGTCGTCGCCACCGAAGGGCCGACCTGGGTCCCCTGGCACGGCATCTACACACCGGACCGGGTGCTCAGCGATCTGACCGCCATGGGCGAGTACATGAACGCCGACACCTGGTGGTGCGGCTACACCAACTTCGTGGTCGGGGCGCAGTGGAGTTGGCCCGACTTCGACCTGGTGGGCCAGTATGTCACCGGCGGCCTGAGCATGGCTCAGGCGGTCGGCGTCTGGAACTACAACAACCCTGCCGACGCAATGGACGGATATCATGCCCAGATATTCGGCGCGGGCGAGGTGCATCCCAAGAATCTCTCCGAGCTGACGCCGGCCGGTAGCTTCAACGGCGGCATCAACCGGCAGATTACCGGGCTGGTTTCCGGCCAGTCCTATTTGCTCGATTGCTGGATGAAGTACGAGTTCCGGGGATTGCAGCCCACACAGCTCAAGTTCTACCTGGGTGTGGACGATACCGGCCAAACGACCAACGGCAACGCCGCCACCATCGACTGGGGCGTCGACCAGATCGCCGACAAGGTGCCCGCTCACGAAATCTTCACTCACGTGTGGCGGACATTCACCGCCACCGGCTCGACGGCCAGCATCTGGCTGCGATCCGCTCAAACCGTGGCCAACCCCTCATTCAAGGTCTATGTCGATCAGGTCGAGGTCAAACAACTGGACACCGGCAGCCCGACGCCTGTCATCGGTCGATCGCCGACGAACCTGTCACCCTCCTGTACGCAGGGCAGCAACGCGACCAGTCAGACTTTTACCGTTCAGAACACGGGAACCGGGACGCTGAGCTACTCGATATCTGACGACGCGACCTGGCTGGCGGTCACGCCGACAAGCGGGACCAGCACCGGCGAGGCCGACACCATCACCGTCAACTATGCGACCTCCAGCCTCTCGGCGAGCACCTACTATGCAACCATCACTATTAGCGACCCCAACGCCGGCAACAATCCGCAGACTGTCGGGGTCACGCTGACGGTTAACCCGCCACCTTCCTCCGATCCGGTGTCCAACGGAGGTTTCGAAGGCAGCGTTCAGGGCAACGGTGTGGGCGAGGACTGGACCCCCTTCGCCACCTCGGGCTACGGCGCAACTTATGCCGTGGTTACCGACGTGGTCCACGGCGGGAGCAAGTCGCAGCGAGTGACCAACCCCCAACCCAGCGGCACGGACCGCTACGCTGGCGTTTATCAGGTGGTCGACACCACGGCGAGCGTCGGTTACACCATCGCGGCCTGGAACCGCACGAGTCTGCCGGGCGGCGGCCAGTACGACCTGATCGGCCGTCTGGGCGTGGACCTGACCGGCGGCACCAATTTCCAGTCCGCCAACGTCACTTGGTATGAGTTCAATTCGACCAAGAATACATGGGTCTCGCTTTCGCAACACATCGCCGCCGGCGGGTCGCAAACCACCATCTTCCTGGAAGCCTGGCGCAAGTGGCCTGCCAGCGGCACCGGTTACGCCTGGTTCGATGACGTGACCATGACGCCGGACGGTCCCCCGCCGCCGCCGGCCATCACCCGCTCGCCGGCAACCCTCTCGCCGAGCTGCCAGCAGGGCAGTAACGCCTCCAGCCAGACATTCACGGTGCAGAACACCGGCGGCGGGACGTTGAGCTACTCTGTCGGTGTCAACCAGACCTGGCTGTCGGTGACCCCGACCAGCGGCACCAGCACCGGCGAGACTGATACCATCACAGTGAACTACACAACGTCTTCTCTGTCTGCCGGGACGTACAACGCCACGATCACCATCAGCGACCCGAACGCTTCGAACAATCCCCAGACCATCGCGGTGACTCTGACGGTCACTTCCAAGACCACCGTGGCCGAGGACTTCGAGAGTATGCCGAGCTGGTCATCGAGCTACGATGCGACGTGGGGTGGAGCTGCCACTTGGTCGATCGTGGCCGGCGGACAGAGCGGAAACGCCCTGCAGGCCTCACGGAGCAACGCCGGCTCGTCCGCGAAGGTGAAGGTGTACAACATCACGGCGAGCAGCAACTACACACTCACTGTCTACATCAAGTGTCCGAGCTCATCATCATCCTACTGGGCGGAATGCGCCTACCGTCTGGGCAACTACTCAGCCCAGGATTTCGACCAGAACTCGGGCAACTGGACGATGATCCAGAAGTTCTCCAACTCCGGCACCAACGGCAACGGGAACGTCTGGACGCAGTACAGCAAATCGTTCAGCAGCGGCAGCAACACACAGATCAGCGTGGGCTACAAGCTGGGCGTTTCGAGCGGGACCGCTCCGACGATCCAGTGGGACACACTGAGGATCCAATAGTCGGGCTTCGGCCCATTCGATCGCAGGCGTGCATTTGATTCTCCGGCCGGTCACCGCGGTTCGCCGTGGTGGCCGGCCGGTTGTCTATCCGACAACTGTGACGACGGATGGGAGTCACGTTATCATGGGCGTCAAGGAGGTATGCCCGTAATGAGAACAACGCATGCCGTTGGAACCGTCCTCGTCTTGTTTTCCCTCTTGTCCGGCCTTGCGTCTGCGGCGGCCGACCCTCGCAATATCCGACACGGCTCGGTGATCCCCGACGAGGGTTACTGTGATCAACCGTATGTGGTCATTACCAAGGACGGCAACTGGCTATGCACGTTCACGACCGGCAAGGGGATTGAGGGCCAGCTTGGGCAGCACGTGGTAGCTTCAATCAGCGCGGACAAAGGCAAGACCTGGAGCGACCCGCCGATCGACATCGAGCCGGCCGACGGCCCGCAGGCCTCCTGGGTGATGCCTTTAGTCGTTCCCTCCGGCCGCGTGTACGCCTTTTACGACTACAACGGCGACCGCATCGACACCCTCGGCGACAAGAAGGGCATTCGAGCCGACATGCTCGGCTGGTACGTCTACAAGTACTCCGATGACAACGGCCGGACGTGGTCTGACAAACGCTACCGGCTGCCTGTTCGCGTGACGGCGTGCGACCGGACCAACGACTGGCAGGGCAAGGTGCAGATCCTTTGGGGCATCGGCAAACCGGTGATCGTCGGCCCGAGCGTGTTCTTCGGATTCACCAAGCTGGGCCGCTACATGCTCGATGACGGCGAGGGTTGGTTCTTCCGCTCGGATAACATCCTGACCGAGGGAGATGTCGAGAAGATCGAATGGCAGATGCTGCCCGAGGGCGATCACGGAATCAGGGCCCCGGAGTTCGGTTCTGTTCAAGAAGAGCATAATCTTGTCGGTCTGTCCGACGGCAGCCTGTACTGCATCTATCGCACGACGACGGGGTATCCGTGCCATGTCTACAGCCGCGACGGCGGCAAGACATGGACGCGGCCCGAGCATGCCGTCTATACGCCGGGCAGCCGGCGGATCAAGAACCCGCGAGCCTGCCCGCGCCTGTGGAAGACAAAAAGCGGCAACTTTCTACTCTGGTATCACAACCACAGCGGAAAGGACTTCAACGACCGTAACCCGGCCTGGGTGACCGGCGGTGTGGAGAAGGACGGTCGAATCCACTGGAGCGAGCCGGAAATCCTCTTGTGGGACCCCGATCCGAAGATACGCATGAGCTATCCCGATCTGGTCGAACAGGATGGCCGTTGCTGGGTCACCGAGACCCAGAAGGAAATCGCCCGGGTTCACGAGGTTGATCCTTTGCTGTTTGAGGGACTCTGGAATCAGGGCCGATCTGCGACGGTGACCAAGCGCGGACTGGTTCTCGAACAAGCCCCCGCCAGACCCGGGAGTGAGGTCGGGCGCGTCCAGTTGCCGAACCTTGTCGAGGGTGAAGGCTTCACCATCGACATGTGGATTCAACTCGACGATCTGAAGCCCGGCCAGGTCATCTTGAGCGGGCAGAATGAGCAAGGATCCGGCCTCAGGCTGCTCGTCACTGAAACGGGGACCATCGGCCTTGAACTCAGCGACGGAAAGAAGCTTCGGAGCGTCTGGGACACCGATCCCGGGGCTATCAAGGCCGGACGATTGCACAACATCGTTGCCATCGTCGAAGGCGGCCCGAAAACCGTCATGTTCGTCGTGGACGGCATTCTTTGCGACGGCGGCGAGCAACGCCAGTTCGGCTGGGGCCGCATCGACCCCGCTCTGACAGATCTCGGCGGCAGCCTGCCGTTGCAGGTTGCTCCGTCGCTCAAGGGGACGATCAAGGGTCTACGAGTCTACCAGCGGGCCCTAGGGGTGTCGGAAGCCGTGTCAAACCACCGCGCAGGCCCGCGCTAACGCACTGCACCGGGGCGACTACCTTGACGAGGCCGCGTAACCCGTTTCCTTCTTCAGCCGTTCGAGTTCCGCCTGCATTTTCTGCAACTGCTCCTTGGCGGCCGGGTCGCCGGCCAGATTGTGCATCTCGATCGGGTCTTTCGCCAGGTCGTACAATTCATCGAGATCCTCAATGTCCGGGTAGGTCACGTACTTCCAGTTCTCAGTGCGCACCGCCGCTATGGTGGGTACCTGAGAAAGCCGTTTTTCTTGGAAGTACTCGTATAGGAAGGACTTGCGCCAGCCGGGCTTCTCGCCTGCCAGCAGAGGCTTGAACGACATGCCCTGCATCGAGGCCGGCGGCTTGACTCCGGCGAGATCCAGAATGGTCGGGGCCATGTCGATGTTGAGGACCATCGGTTCGAACTTGCCCCCGTTCTTGGGGACCTCCGGTCCGCACATCACCAGCGGTATGCGAATCGACTCTTCATACGCCGCCCGCTTGTCGCCGCGCCGGTGCTCGCCGTGAAAATACCCATTGTCACCGGCGAACACGATCACGGTGTTGTCGAGGGCGCCCGTTTCCCTGAGCGTGTCCAGAACGCGGCCCACGCTGTCGTCTACGGCGGCCAGCGCGCGGAAATAGTTGAGTCTCTGTGGATCCCGCGCGTTCCAGGCCGGCGGTTGCAGGTCGGCCAGAGAGGGGCGAGTCGCCTGGTTCCTGTTCCCGGTCGCGCGCGGGCGCCGACTTTGCCAGGTCGGTTTGCCCTCAAAGGTGTCGCGGAAACTGGCCGGCTCAGGCAGAAGGACATCCTTGTAGAGATCGCTGTGTCGATCAGCCGGGGTGAAGGGCCCATGCACGGCCTTGTGCCAGAGGCACAGGCTGAACGGCTTCTCTCGCGGCTTCTTGAGGAAATCCACTGCGTACTGCGTCAGCAGGTCAGTCATATAGCCGGTCGCCTGGAAGCCGCGCCCGTTCTCATTGAGCTTTGGATTGGTGTAATCCCCCTGTCCGACAAAGCTGACGATCGCAACCGAGCATCACGCGATGCCTGTTC
>CAZTQK010000028.1:0-27392 GCA_964615635.1 uncultured Planctomycetales bacterium | reverse complement strand
GGCCCGGTGACATGGGTTACGGTCGCTGTTCCGTATTTCAAGTGGAAGCCGACCGGATAGCTTTGGGTTGCCTGGTTTGTGTCCAACTGGACGAAAGCGAAGTTGGTGCCATCCGCCATCGCGAAGGTGGAACCAAGATCCACATCGGTTCTGCCCCAGCCGGACTGCGGCGTCGAATGAAATCGCGCTTTCGAATAGAACTCCCAGGGCTGGTTGGGAATTCGGCAAACCCCCTCCGCCCATACCCCTGTTGCCATGTCGGAAGACTCGTAGCTGTAAAGACCCAAGGTCAGACTGCCATATCCGTCCAAGGCGATGCTTCCTGTGTTGAATCCTTGCCGCAGGTGCTCGGACCACTTGGAAGGATCGATCCATGTGTAATCGAAATCATCCTCCCAGAAACACTCCGGCAACACGGCTGGAGCATCCGCGGAGAAGAAATCGACGTAGAGCTCCATGTTCACATCCCCGCTGCTGCCGGTGTTTCCGGTGACGAGACCCTGTCCGATCCTGAGCTTCTGAGGGTATGTGGTGCTCGATGAGAATACCGCGTAATTACCGATCCAGCTTTCGCGTCCCACCTCCTTGTACCACGCACGAAGAACCGTGCCGTCCCAGCTGAACTTGAAGTCGTACCAGGTGCTGCGCCACAACGTCGGCCCTGTGGCCACGTTGACACTGCCGTATTTCAGGGTGCACCGCGAAAAGCCCTGCGAGTCAAATCGTACGAAAGCCGTCGAGCCGTCGGCCATGACGAAGGTAAAGCCTTCAAAAACGGTCGTCCAGCCACCGGCAGTGGGAGTGAAGGCGACGCGGGCGTAGTAGGTCCACGGAACATCGATCTCGTCCCCGATCGACTCGACACATACCTCGTCGAGGGGCTCATTCTCGCGCTGGTAAATCACCGTCTGCAGCGAGCCGGTGCCGGTCAGCTGCACCGTACCATTATTCCGTCCGTGATCCACATTGACTACCGACCATTTCACCGGGTCGATGGCGGCCCCGTCAAAATCATCGGCATCCCATGCCGCCGTGGCGATGGGAGACACAAGACCGAGCAAGCCAATGCAGCAAACCGCACGCGAGGTGACTCTTGTGAACAGCATGGCGTTCCTCCTGCCTCCAGATGGTATCGAAGCCTGTGCGAACCGAGATTTCGCATATAGCCTCGCCCGGCTACGCCACCGGGTGGTGTGTCGCCATCATACAGCGCCCCTCCGTTGCGCCTATCACATTTCGGACTTTTCTTGCGGTGCAGCGGACTCGGGGGTCGTTTTTCGGCACCCAAAGGCCTGATCTGTCCCCAGCTAGCCCATGTTTTCCCTTCTGGGCACAGCCTATCTCCATGGTCGCCTGCGCCGGGTGCGACGTTTGGCGACGTGTCGGGGCATCATGACGGGGCCATGCTGACCACGGTCCGCAGGCGTTGGATGCGCTCCAGGATGGCGGCGACCGGAGCCCGCTGCCGGCACCGGTAACTGGGTCTCTGTAGTAACCGTCGAGAAAGCTTTCCGTGAAATCGAGGTAGTCGAAATGGCCGGTTCGAGGGGTGATGCGTAAATCAGAATGCCAGCCGGCGCATGGACTTATGGCGAACAGTCCCCTCCGGCCGGCCTGAACGAGAATTCGAAAAGGCCCATCCAGCCACCCCGGCGGCTGGAGACGGATGATGAACCTCCAAAGCCGCCTCTCCTCGCTACGTTCGCGGTAGCCGTTCGAGGATCAGGTGGTGCCCGAGCCCGGCATTTGAGTAGTCCGGTCTCGGGAAGGATGACTGGTTTGGAGGTACTGAACATGGATGCAACCGAGAATCAACGAGGGCACGTGCAGGGGATGGATCATGCCTGTGAGACAGGAGGCATGGTCGGTGAGAGCGTAGTGGGGCCATCTCTGGTCCTTGGCGATTCTGTCTACTGTGGGCTGCGTCGGCAGTTCCACAACCGTCACAGTCACCCATCCGACAGCACCCTCTGAGACGGAGAACGACACCCCCATGAAGAGCCCGTTCATGTTCAAAGAAGCCAAGCTCCCCAAGGACTTTCCACCTCCTGGTCCTGTCGGCCAGATCATCGTGAAGGACTACCCCGCCTATCGTCTCGCACGGGTTCGATCCGGCAAGGAGGGTGTCTCGGGTGGTCCCAACGCCATGTTCAACCCCCTGTTCAACCACATCAAACGTAATGACATTCCCATGCACGAGACGAAAAACGGCAGTCCGCCGTGAGCCATTCCTCTCAGCAGGCGGCCAGATCCCGAAAGGTCAAATCGCGGTGCGGAACGCCTATTCCGCCCCGCGACGCTTTTTACCCGATGGCCCGGCCCCTTGCACCCCTGCCAACCGCCATCACCCCATCACCCCATCACCCCATCACACCCTGGTGCCCCTGGCTCCGCGAAAATGGTTCCCTCTTTCGCCGCCGCTGACAGAGACAAAACCATGGAATGAGCCCAACAGTCGTCATGGCGGCTGGTGTTGCTGCGATCTGGGAATTCAGGTCGCGTTGATTACATCATCATCCATGCCGACGAGCAAGCGGAACACCAAGGTTATCGAAAAGAGTGGCAACCAGGTCGCCGAGATGGTGGCGGCGGAGCTGCGATGGATCCAGTTCGTTCGCGCAAACAGAATGAACAAAGACAGGTGGTAGGGGGTACCCCCTCCCCCCGTACCCTAAAATCAGGGTCCTCTTTGGTGTTCCTGCTGGCGAGGGAGATTGACCCTCGCCACTACGAACAGCTTGTTCGGTCTTTTCATCGGAGCAGAATTCATCGCGAGGGAATGGCATGAGAGGCATCGCAGCCAATGAGCGAAATCCTTAAGCCGTTAAGGATTTGGATTCAGGGGGCGACAGTCATGAAAGGCTCGTAAGAACGGCAGAAACCTTGCACTTCGACGGGGCAGTTGTCCGATGAGAGTTGTTGGGCGAACACGTGATAACGAACGGGGCTGGGGCGGCACGGCTCGTCCTGGCATCGGCCCGTGAGTTCTCTCAATAAACGGAGGATTCCGCTGGTCGAAGGTCGAAAACCCGATTGCGCCGTGAAAAGCGGCAACTGTTTTTGATGAGCCCCAAGCGGGCCCAGGCACTTGATTCGTGCAAGCCGGCGAATTCAAGAGCCGTCATAAAGATGACAACGGCGAACGCAGCGGGAAACACTTCCCCGAGTTCGCCGTTGGTCTTTTTACGCAAGGCAAAGCCGGACAGGTGGATGTGAACGCTTCGCTCAAGGAGACCCGACAAGTCAACTGAACTCGATCACCCGTTGCACGACTGGTTCTCCGTATTCCGCACCGGCCGTATAGACCTCAAGGTTATCAAGGATGCGTACCTGGCCCGCGCTGTGAGTATGACCGCAAAACACCGTGAATCGGTGATCGGGCCACGACGTGGCAGTATCTCGCAAGACTTCGCCTGCGGAGTGGCAGGAGTAGTGCGGCAGGTAGTTGTCATCGCTGATGCGTCCTTCATGGATACACGCCTCTCTGAACGGAGGCACATGGGTTACGACGAAGATGTCTCGATACGATTTCACAGCCTCAGTCAGAACTCTGCGGAGATGGTCCGCAGCCTCCTCCCCGAGTTCCCGCAACTTATCTCGTCGCTCTTCACTATCCAGTCCGGCAAGTTCCTCGATCAGGTAAAAGTCGTTCATCTCGACATCCGAGCGCTCGATGTCGCCCAGTCTGCCGTCTGCCCAGGAATCGTGTCCCACAAGGCACGTTGTGGGAGTCAACTGCACGACGCCGACCTGGGTCAGGTAGACCAAGTACCGAGAGTCCTGGACTAATTCCGCCACAGCCTGCCTCGTACGAATGATCGAGCCACGGTAGAAATCGTGGTTTCCCAAAACAAAGTAGATCTTTGTCTGGAGGGCGACATCGATCATGAAGAGGTAGTCACAGACTCTGTGAGCTTCTGCGATATCGCCCGAAAGGAGGACGGCGTCGGCCTCGTGTTCCTGGAGGGTGCGAAGGAAACCGATGAACGCACTCTTCTTGAGAAAGTTGAGGTGAACATCGCTGAGCCAAACACATTTCATGTTCGTTGCTCGTCCGTATCCGGCCTGTTACGGCAAGTGCCCAACTGCCCACGGTTTTCGGCATCAGCCGGTGACCTTCGTGGGCAGTAGGTATATCGGTAAATGACGGGTAGCTTTCTTTTTCCGCCCGAAAGTGAAAACCGATGTCCAGCTTCGGCGGAGAAGAGAACGCGGATTACCCTACTCTGTCGTCTACGTCATCCGACCCCATTGCCCTGACTATTCATGCACAGGCTGCCAAAACACGATGCCAGATTGGCCGCTCGAATGCGGTACCCGCTTATCGTCGCTGTTTGCCAAGACCACACCTGATAACGGCTTACGCGCTGTGGACCACCCCAGGCAGTTACTGTGGTGATCTGGCACGGCATCTGCTGAATGATCACAAGTTGACGAGTCTGTTCCGGTTGTGAACTCGGTAACCAGGAGGTACCCATGGTTGACACGCCTGCCCACAGCGCAAAACCTCAGGTCAAGAGAGCACCAAGCACTCCTTCCGCCGTCGTGTCCGCCCAAGAAGCACAAGAGGCTATTCGCGCAGCTTTTCCATATGAAGGTGATCTCCGGGTTCGCCATCTCTGGTCGGGAAATGGGGTCGCGAGGTACCGCGCGAATTGGTTCCGCCAAGTGGAGGGCGAGATGAAGGTTGTCACGTCATTGTTCATCGGCATCACGAGAACAGCGGACGGTCTGGTTGTCCAGAACGAGACTGCCGTAGGATGAGGCTGTGGACGGTCATGTTTATGAGCCGATTGACCTTTCTCTTTGCCCAGTCGGATGACGGGTGTGTGATCCTTCATTCCGGTCATCTCCAGAAGATGCCCATCGGGTCGTCCAGGACGTAAGTCGCTGCTTCCTCCACGGTGTCGAACAAAACACCGCCCATATCGCCGATGGATTCCCACTTGTCGCGATGGCTCCACCACAGGACTTCCCACCACTTGTCGCGCTGGCGAATGCGGGAGACCATCATGTTCTCGTAGAAGATCGTATAGCCCCGACTGACTCGGGCGGGGAAGGCAGGACAGCCCGCAGTACGAACTCGATGGTCCGATTTCACTCACGACACGGCCCACCCCCAACGGAGGGGAGGCGGGCCGGTTGCAGTCGAGCCAGCAGACAATCCGGTGGCTCACAGCCGGCGATCTCGCGAAACATCGCCACGTTGACCATGTGGACACAGACTTGCCCGAAGTTCGACAGATCCCACGTCTCGGGGCCATACGGGTCCGTCTGGATCTGCTTTCGTCTCTGGCCTCTCGTTGTGAGGGTCATCTGACAACCCCTGCCGCCACAGTCCCCGCTTGTGCGCCTGCCTTTCCGCACCACGCGATCACGAAACCGCCCCGGCCTCGGCTCCAGCACCGTCAGACGGAGGCTATTCAACCCTCTCCAACTGACAGGCCGGGCTTCATCAGGGTCTTCCGTCGTTGGTGGCATGACAATGAACTGCCTGACCAAGCCCTCGGCGGTGCTGAAACCGACCAAGGCGGATTGGGGCGGACAGACCAGATAATCCTGCGGGTCGCTTGTCAGATGATTGCCCAACGGCTTGCCTGTCAGGGCGTTGATGCTCCCCACGGCAATCCGAACAGCATTCGGCTTCCACGGCCGAGCCGAGAAGCTGATCCACATGGCCTCGTGGGGATGGACCGAAATGAAAACGCCAGGGCACACCCGCCAGGAATCAGGAACACGCTCGATGTAGTCCTCGACTCGGAAGATGGGGAACGGTTCCAGATCCACTTGCAGCGGATGTTCTTGCCCATCGACGGGCACACGCAGAGTCCGGATGAATCGAATGGTCATGCTGGCTCCGAAGTGAATCTCATCGCGTGTGATTTCGACATCAAGCATCGTTGAATCCTCCGACTGCCCCGATCAGCATCAAATGAAGCCCGCCTCGGCGAAGCCTGTGTGGCTCCAGCCGGGCGGGCGGGTCCATGGCGAAGGGAGGAGTTCGGGTATCAGCTTTTCTGCCGAGATGGCTTTCCATGGACCCGGATGCACGATGCCGGAAGCTGTCACTTCCTCCCTCGGGCCGCTGGCCCGGCCAGAGCCGTGCATCTGGCGCAAAAGTACCTCACTCACGCGACAAGCCGTGTCGGTCCAAACAGGCGTTAGGGTACCCGCCGGCAAATCTTCATCTTCTGCTCTCAGAATCCTGCGCGGACTTCGCCGATTCCAGGGGCCGAGAGAGCCGCAGATTCACTGCTGCCTGGAAGGAGAAGGGATCGAGATCGACGGAAATGCCGAAACGTGGGTCGGCGCGGACGGACGAAGGATGCGAGACCTCACCAACAGGTCCGATGTACTGCTCTCACCGCCAATGCTATACCGGGACCCGCAATCTGCCAGTGGCAAGAAGGGCATTCTGACGGGCCGATACCAGGGTCCCAGCACTCCGGCCGATGCTCACAACCGCCTTAGGTCCATATCACGCCCTGGTGCTCTCTGCGTGCAACTCGACGTCCAGGACACAGTGGAAGGAACGGTGAGGTTCCTGGCCGACATGCCTGTGACCGCCACACAAGAGCAGTTCGCTCTCGCTGGGCTCGAGGTGGGCAAGTCAATCGTCGAGGCGCTTGTGGTCATCAAGGAACCCGCGCTCACACAGCCGTTCTTCGGCGGTCCGTCGATCGACCTTCAATGGATGTATATCGAATCCTACTGCAGGCGCCAAGGGATATCTCTGGACGTCAACAAGATGCGGTCGCGTTCCGGAGAAGCTCCAGAGGATCCATTCCAGACATGGGATTCGTTGCAGGTCACGTGCGAGTGGATCCAGCTGTCAGGCAGGCCCGAGACGCGATTCCCTTCCACTGACGGCACACTCAAGACGCGTCCCATTCCCCATGAAATCACGCCGGACATTGTCGCTGCAAACCCGGACCAATACGTTGGTCAGGATGTGATCTGGAAAGGCAAGCTTATCCGATTTTGTTCCTACAACAACGAGACGCATATGCGAGTTCGCCTTGAGAAATCGGGCAGCGGGTTTGTGCGTGAGTTCGAGGCATTTGTGCCGTCAGGGGACTTCGTGGGGCAGCTTGCGGATTACCAGACCGACGCCGACGGCGGCTTCGGCGCTGGCGATGCGGTAACGGTGACTGGCCTTGTCCGTCTGACCGGGGATGCCAAGTGTCGCCTGAGTCCTATCGCCACCCGTGTCCCCTTGATTGAACTGCTGGAGATTGTCCGTGACGAGACGGATAGCTCGAGGGCCGCCGTGGGAAAAACCCGGACACAGGAAAGCTTCGCGCGGAACAGGCAGCTCGATACCTTGTCGCGACTGATCCGTCAACCGCCGCTGCCTGGCACACAGGTCGAGTTTGAAGGCGAGTTCGCGGATTACGACAACTCCAACGGTCTCGTGAAAGTCAGGAGCAGCAAGAGGGCTTATGACAACGCGGTTCAGGTCGCCTTTCCAAAGTCCGGGCGAGTGGACTTTCTCGATTATCGAAGCGACGACGTGGTAAAAGTGGAGGCCGCGGTAAGTGAGAAAAGCACGATCAATCAACTGGTGCTGGACGGAAAGCGGATTGTCCGGGTCAACGCTCCCCATTCGGAAGTCACCGACGCGGGTCGTCCAGTCCGGCCCTTCGACCTCTCATCGGAGAAGGACGTATGGAGTAGAAGCTCCAGACAGCCCGCGGACAATCTTGGGCTGAGCATCAAAATGGCAGGCCGGGTCAAACAGGTCCGCCGT
The DNA here is from genome assembly GCA_964615635.1 of uncultured Planctomycetales bacterium. Taxonomy (GTDB): domain Bacteria; phylum Planctomycetota; class Phycisphaerae; order UBA1845; family PWPN01; genus JAUCQB01. The sequence continues at coordinate 19,642 of CAZTQK010000028.1, read as the reverse complement.
GGGCTTGGCGAGTACGAGATCTCGGTGGAATGGTTGTTCTACGGGGCCGCCCCTCCTAATGAGATCGACCTGAAATGCCGCCAGTCGCCGTCGGCAGATGAGCTACTGCGCACGCTGCGGCCAGGTGAAGACGTAGTTTTTGAGATCAAGGTGGCCGTGGACGCAAAGAAGAAGTTAGCCCCGCGGCTCCTGTGGATCGCGCGGGCAGCGGTGCCGGAAAGGAAAATAGTGGTATCCCGGTAAGAGTCGTTCTGTCGCCAACTGAATTCGTTGTGGCAGGCAATCGGGCCAGAAGGTTCCATGGATGGATGGTCGCTCACCGGGAGCAACCGCGTTGCTGCGATAAGGAGCCGTTCCAAGAGGAGCGCGGCCATGTCAATTCATCTGAAATGCGATTGTGGTCAAGAGACGGAAGTAGCGGATGAGCATGCCGGTAAGCGCGGCAGATGCCGCGCATGCGGGCGGGTCCTGGATATCCCCCGCGCAGTGACCGACGAGCCACCCCGGCCGCTCCGCGTGACCTGCGAATGCGGCAAGCGATACCGGCTGCAGGAGAAGTACGCGGGCCGTCGTACCAACTGCCCCGCCTGTGGTCGAGAACTGCAAATACCATTCATCGCTGCCGACATCGCCCCTGCTTCACGAGCGGAAGGACTCCTTTCCTCTCAGCCTGCACACTACCAAGTTAAGACGACAACGCCGCTCCTGCCCTCCAGCGTGGGGCAGCGTGGCACAAGCCAGGCACACCCGACTAATGAAGGCAGAGTGTCCTGTCCGCATTGTGGCGAGTCGATTCTTGCAGTCGCGATCAAGTGCAAACACTGCGGAGAACATTTTGATAACGGTATGGCTGCGACCCGTGGGCAGCGCGTGTGCCAGGCGTGCGGCGAGGCTTTCGGTACATGTCTCCCTGACAACTTCTATGACCGATTCCGTATTTGCCGATTCTGTCGCGATAGCCTCATAAATCGCCGTGTTGGGGCATTTGTGCTTGATTTACTAATCGTCTATCTAGGGTTGTTCTTCCTGGGCGTAATCGTCGGCCTTGTAGCCGTCGCGATGGGAGCGAGTCAGCGGGACATAGACAGGCTTGGAAACCTCTTCGGATGGGTCGGCTGTGTACTCCTCATCATCTACATGCTGATCAAGGATGGTATGCTTCGAGGTCGGAGCCTGGGAAAGGCGATCTGCGGAGTTCAGGTACTCGATGCGGAGACCGGCGCGCCATGCACAATTGGTGCTTCAGCTATGCGTAATCTTCCACTGCTCATCACCCCTGCTATCCTTGTTGTGGCGATTCAGATCAACGGTCGCAATTCTCATCGATGGGGTGATGGCTGGGCGAATACCATGGTTGTCCGAAAATCGTGGAGGCGTATGACTTAGCCCTTACGGTACTGAGGATCACGTTGGGAGTTGAGGGCGGGCGGCCCGAGCGAATGGTTCTGGACAAGGACTCTGACCATCGGACTGGAGGCTTTCCGATGTTACCTATTTCTCGACACTTGTTGTCTTATGCATGTTGTTTTATGTTGGTGTGTATCGCTTCAGCCACCGCTCAGGCAGAGTGGATTACGTTACCTACATCACTCATTCAATACGATGGTCGCGGCGCATATGTTACGTTCGGCGTGCGCACGATACGCGGTCCGGATGGAAAGCTTACAGCTGTTCCCGATCGCGTGAAAGCTGTTGAATATGAAAAGTCCGTCTACAGCCTCGAAGATCCTGACAAGGCCTTTTGCCCAGGCCGGGCAGTCACCTTGATGGAACTCACAGGGGTCACTCCCGACAAATACCAAAACCTACAGACCGAACTGATCAGCACAGGAAGCAATCTCTTTCGCGAGGTTCTTGGAGCGTGCGTGGAGCAACCGGAGATCGCGGAGTACTTCCTGATGATCAGGTGTCGCGGAGCGATCTCGGCACAGTTAGTCGACAGCAAGGAGATTCCCGATCCACTAGCGAGATCGGGCAGATCGCAGGCGGTCATGAGATCTTTCAGATCGCAGGTGAGCATGAAGAGTGGTTCTTGCTCATTCAGCCTGCGTCGGCGCTCGCCTGACTCGAACCGGGGGCGGGCGCGGACGATTTGGAAACACAACGGCCGGCTTCCGAATCAACTCGGGCGGGTGTCTGGTACCCACGTACGAGTGGGTCCCGCTGAGCGTAGTGGCATCGTATCCGAACGTGAGATTCCGGACACGCTGCGATCAGCCATCGAGAGATTACTCATGGATGGTCTCTTTGAGGTACGGCCACGAGGATCGTTAACGTGGGATTCCAAACGTCCAGGAAAGCTATCTGTCAACGAAACATCGCACGCGTCCCGTCAGGTTGTCCTGGTGAATCACTCTCCCTGGACACTGACCGAATGCAAGTGGCGTATCCGAGTCGGAGAGAATCAGTTCACAGAGATTCCTGATATCAACCTGGAATCTGGTGGCACGGCAGAACAGAAGATCGATTTCGATTTCCGTTGTACGACCGATTGCCAGCAGCCGGTTTATGAAGTCGTATCAGTCCAGAGGAAGCGCATCCAGCACAGGGAGTAGCCGAGACCGTCCGGCCGGAAGCAACCACTGTCCTGGTGGCGCTTTCACATCTGTTCTGGGTGATCGGCCGTTTTCTTGGACTCGTCTGGGAAAGGAAATCTCGGATAAGCATCGGGAGGCGACTGAAAACCCGGCTGAGCAGTGTTATTGGGGACACGTGATCTTCCTTGACATTCGGAGTATACCTATGAGTCACCAAACAGGACTATCGTTTCGGGCGAGGCGATCGACGAGCTCGGGCGTGACAGTGTTCGTTGCCCTGGCGGTCGTTGTGCTTGCTGATGTGCCGATCCTCGAAGGGTCAGGATTCACTGAGCTTAACAGCTACTTCGGATTCACCTGGGGTGACAGCCCCGTTCCTGCGGATGTCCCCAATGTCAGGGGCCAGCAAACGTCCGCCGACGGCCAGAAGATTAAGCTTTATGGCGAATTCGGGCCAATAGATGGGGCGCGTTTTCGTGACGGCTTTGTGTTCTACTGGCATGGCTATTACCAGGGGACGATCAGACCGGGCGACTCGTTCAATGCGGATCTTGATTTCTCCGTGAATGTCACCGGTGGCAACCTGGCGTGGAAGTTCTACGCCGAATTGATGTCGAGCTCCGGATATGCCCGAATCCTGACCGACCTGATGCCGATGCCGCCCTCGGGGCAGGTGGCCGATCTCCGACTGGAGAGCTCTTCATTCAGCCGACCTGGCGATGGTGACCTTTACGAGTCATATCTCCATGTTCAGTGGACCGACTTCAGCCCGACGGATAGCTTTACACTGACTGTGCCGCAAGGCTCGGTCGACATCACTTGCGTGCCCGAGCCGGGATTAGCGTTGCCGGCCATCGTGTCTTGCGCTTTCGCGTGCGTTCGATCACGGAGCAGGCGCCAATCGCGATTGTTGTGACTTGAGATGACTGCTACCCTGGGCCACTGAAAATGTACGCAGTGCAATCATATGCAGGTATGGCAAAACGCTGTCTTCTCTGTGCTACCTCGCCCGGCGGTCTGGCACTGAATCCGACAGGTGGGTTTGGAACAACTTCATTCGTGGACGAGCAGTGGGGTCAGCGGTGGATCAAGATAGACACCTCGCGCGTCGCGCTCACGTTGGCTCGTGCACGCATCGTGGGCGCTCGCTCTCCGTACTACCTGCTCGTCGACTCGAAGGACAGTGCGCTCAAGGAGGCCGAGGATATACTCCGTGAACCGTCCCCCACGCTGCATGGGAAGCCGCAGCCCGAGAGCGATCTGGTCATCAGGGTGACCTGGGATGCGGGGGCGGATAGCGTGCAGGAACCCATCCCACAATGCTGGAGGCGAGTTGCCTCAAGGAGGTCTGCCCATGGCCATTCAAGTGTCCTGTAGTTGTGGGAAACAGTTTCAGACCGCGGACGAGCACGCGGGAAGACACGTACAGTGTCCGTCCTGCGGAGTTACGGTCAAGGTTCCGAGGCAGACGTCCGCCACGAACAGCCTCGCAGCTGGCACCAGCTCGGCTGCACGACGCTATCAATGTACCCTGTGCGGCGAGTCCTTCCAGGTGACCGGTGTGGTTAACGCCGGGGGACAGATCATCTGTAAAGGCTGCTGGGCTCGACCTCCTCGCCAGCGACTGTCCGGAAAAGATAAGATGCTGATTGCATCCACCGTCGCCTTTGGCATGGGGATCATCGGTGCTCTTGTGTGGATTTCCTTCGCGATGTGGTCGTCTGCAAAGCCGACACAGCGGGGAACAACACTTGTAGAAAGTCCATCGTTGGAGACACCTCCCTCTCTTCCTGTAGGGAAAACGGACAAAACCTCGAACACGGCGTCAACACGATTGACCGAGGCCTCCGGCCATTCGTCGGTACCAAACATGGAGTCAGGCTCAGCGATAGCCGGCAAGTCCGCCAGCGTCGCGCCCAGCTCGCCTGTCCGGCCATCCGCGCCAGCCCTGCCCCCGAGACAATTCTCGGCAACAGAAAAAACCAAAGGCACAACCACGTCCGAGCCTGAACCGGATGGAAGTGATGACACAAACGGCCCGGATGTCGCCTTGAGAGTAGGCCAGGTCTTCGTAGCCTCCCTGGGAAAGTCCGGTCGGAGGCTCGCGGAATGCCTGGCAATAAAGCTGGAGGTTACCGCACATTCAGATAGACGAGTGGAACTGGACTCCTCTAATGTAGTCCTCCAGATCGGCTCCACTCGGACTACTGAGTACTTCCTGACCGCACCTGAGGGCACTGGCCTCACGACGGACACCGCGGGGACCATTGAGTTCGCCAGCCTGGATCACAAGCAGGTTTATGGCCTGGGCTCCACCAAGGCAAGCTTGTCCCTTACAAGGGGGCGTCCCGCAGAGATCACGCTGGCGTTTCCGGACGCTCCGCTGCATCGCAGCCGCGCTAAGCTGTTTTTTGGTGATGCGGGCCATGTCGAATTCGAGAGTGACCCGCGATCTGAGACCAAGCCGACAGCGGGACAGCCTAGCAAGGCTGTTCAGTTGCCTCCCGACTTCGCGTTTCTTCCTCTGGCTCGTGCCACTGGTGAGGTGGACCTTACAGAGTTCATGTCGCGGCACCGACCCAGCACCTCTACGCTGACTCCAGATGGGCTGTTTCTGCGTTGCGGCAAGGATGCCGTCCAAGGGCTCAAGGGCAAGGGGCTCACCGCAAGGCACGAAAGCAAGACAGTGGGTGGTAGTCTTCGTTCTTTCTGGAAGCCTGAGCCTTTCGCCTGCTACCGCGATGAGAAACTAATCGGCATCTGGGAACCAGCGGTCGCTCGGTTCCGTTCCGCGAAGCCCGGCGAGGCGAATCTCACCATTATCACTGAAGAGGCAGGCGGATTGAGGGGAAACGAATCTCCGGCCACGGCAACACAGGGACTGAGGGTTCTGTCCTACTTCACTGCAACGAAGGTCAAGCAGGGACTAGGCGGAAACTTTTTCCGAGACGATCACCTTCGTCCCAGCCAGCCTGGCCACGTCATCCTTGGGGTCGCAATCGAGGTCGAGAAAAACGCTCTCGTCCCATCTGAAGCCGTGTGGCGGGCCCTGAAGACAGAGGAGCCGCGAGATCGCGTGCAGCTTCTTGAGCCAGACCGCTTTGAGCTTGTTCTCCGTGGTAGGGAGCGTGTTCGTGGCTCTTTGACTGCCGCCTGGGACGAGGAGTCGCGAGCCGTCCGCGCAGGCTTCGCAATGGGAGTCATAAGCGTTATAAGTCCCCCTTCTCATAAAGAACCCACGCGCACCATCGTTGTCGGCTGGTCCATCCCAGAGAATCAAGCCGCTGGACCATTCGAGATCGCGTTTGCGGGCAAGACAGTTCGAGTCAGCCCCCGTCACAAGGTGCCCCTGCGGGAGATCCAGTGATGCCAATTATTGCGCAATGCCCCCATTGTTCAAGAAGATACCGGCTACCCCGGATGCATATTGGGAGGGGGGCCCGCTGCAAGTGCGGACAGGTCTTCGAGGTGAGCGAAGTGCGCGAGACAGTCGAGCAGCACCATGCCTCGGCTGAGCCACCCGTCACTTCTGCAGGCACAGCGGTACCCTCTTCAGCGCAGCCTCCGAGCCCCAGGCAGGAGCGGCGGCGAGCCCTGAATCTCGGACAGTGGAGTATCGGCGGCATCACCTTGCTGGGGGTTGCGGCCATTCTTGCGTTCCCCGCCCATACAAACCGATCGATTACAGAGTTCGAGGTCATGCGCAACACCTCCTTCGCGTTTTCTCCGCCTCACAGCCCATGGTCGGTAGGCACGTACACCATCGACTGGCCCCGTGTTACCGTCGAACTTCTGCTTGCGGGGGCCGCAGGTTTCCTCGCTTTCGCTCTCGCGGGGCTTGTCGGTCGCTCAAGGTCAAGAGCGGCGTGGCCTCTGGCGGGCGTTTCGGCAGCTACATTCGTCGGAGCCGCCGTCGTCGGAGTATACGCATACAAGGCGGCGGACGGCCGCGTAGCGTGCCTGTCCAACCTCAAGGGCCTTGCCCTGGCATGCCGTACTTATGCGGAGGAGCACGAGGGCATGCTCCCGGCCACGCTGGAGACACTCGTGTCCGGACCCGATTCTTCGCACTATCGCGTAAACCCGCAGATGCTGCGTTGTCCGCTTGCCAGGAACCGGAGCACACCGAGCTACGAATTAGCCGCCTCAGGAAGACTGGCAGACCTCTCGGCCAACGCGGTCTTGATCCGCGAACGTGAACCACGCCACGGTGGACAGGCATTTGCCGCATATGCCAATACTCATGTCGGTGTGTTGACTGAATCGGTAACTGCTTCTTCTGCAGGCACCAGCAAGTCTTCGGGTGCGACCGTGCCCCCAAGCAACAGCGCGGCTCCAGGCCAGTCTCCCTCTGCCATTCAAAGCGATCGCGCGCACAAGTCACCCGCCGGCACAAACGGCAGTGTAGCGCCGAAGGCGCCGCGACCTGCCGACCCACGAGATGAGTCCGACGATCGAGTGAGTTTCTCGCCGTGCAAGACAATGTCTGTCTTGCGGCTTGCTGATGGAAAAAACGTCTTGGGCCTACCCCAGTCGAAGGCGCAGCCCGCTGCCCCGGGGAACGAATTCTGCGTTGTCGAATGCCGCCTGGATGTATCCCGTTGGCCCAAGGAAAGCATTTTCTTCTGCGAGGGCAAGGAAGGCGTCAGGATTGACTCTACTGCAATTGTGCTTGAGACTGCGGACGGCAATCGCATCAACGCCCAGTATGGGGCAGGTGCCCATACAATCGATGGAGATGAGTGGAGGTTCCACGGTCCGTTGGCTAGCGTGGCCTTGACGCTGGATCGCAACGCCAAAGTCGGCGACAAACCAGCGGAAATCCTGTGCATCCATCTCGCGCGGTGGGTTTCAGGCGACCGAGCCAAAGGTGTGATCTCGGTGGCCATTGTCGGGCTGATCGACCCTGACCTCAAGTCCATCCCACTCGCGTTTGCCTTCGAGGTGCCTCGCGGGACAGTGCCAGGCAAGGTGCACCTGGATCCGAACGCCACCCGAGTCTCTGCGACGGCGTCTCAGATGCCAAGCCCCGGCAAGACGTCAAGCAAGCCTGCAGACACCGCGGAGCCGGCGCAGCACAAACCCAATCAAAGGAATGCGTCGGGAAAGGTCAGTTTGCCAACCGACTTCGCATTTCTGAGCCTGTGCTCTGCTACACGAAAGGTTGATCTCGTAGGGCTAATAAAGGATGGCGAACTCGAACAGGATGCAGAAGGCAAGGAGGTGCGCCTGTATAGTTCATCACCGCCCGACGATGTGGTGCAGGGCCTGCGCGGTCACGGGTTAGAGATAACGATTGAGACAAAGCCAGGCGAGAACCGCAGATTCTCTTTGTTCTGGACTCCGCAGGCCTTTAGCTGTTACCGCGAAGGGAGGCTTCTCGGAATCTGGGAGCCTGCCGATCAGCGTTTCCGGACTGCCACGTCCGGGGAAGCGGAGAATTATATCGGCAAGCGATACTTTTTTGAGATTGCCGATCAATCTCCCGTAGGGTTTATAGGTCCACCAATGTGCGCTCGCGAACATCCCCGTGGCTCGATACGAGTCCACAGCTATCTGGGACTTAGCGGAGAGGGGGTCGACGAAATAGAGCCCAAAGCTGGGATGACCTTCCTGCTGATCACATGCGGAGTTTCAAGGGAGCAGACAGTCAACGTCCGCAGATACGAGGCCGTCAGCCAGAAAGGCGATCGATACACGCCGCTTGCGGTGTCCTATGAAGGTTACGTGCAGTTCCTGGCCACCAGCTACCTACACGATGAAGTGCGAGTGTCGCTGGGGCAGGACAGTCGCTTCTGGCTTGAAGGGGGGAGGGTGTCGCGTTTGATGTTCGGAAGTTCGCGGGGCATCACCTTCCTCTACGAAGTGCACCAGGGCTTTTCACTGAGGGAGCTGCGCTGCAGCAACGGAGTTGTCCGGGTCCGGAATCACACACAGCTGGGCATAGCTACTCCACCACCCGTGCCAGACAACAATAAGGAGGATCAAGTTCGGCGAACGACGACCCTTCCTACAACCCTTGGACAGATGCAGAGCACAGAACTCCGTACGCAGGTTGCCCTGAAGGGTCCCCTGGGCGGCGCCATCACGCTCAGGCCCACACGTTCAGGCACCCTGCTTTTGGTCCATTTTGCAGCGGAGCAAGCCAACATTGGCCCGTTCAACGCCTCAGATTACACGGTTCGGGATGCGGGCGGCCGCACTTATCCGGTGCGTGCTGTTTCGACCGACGGCGGCAGGAGCTTCACGGGTATAACATCGTTTGGGTCGATGCGCTCCACCAAGGGAAATGCCCGCGCCGTGCTGCTCTTTGACGCACCGGCTTCCGCGACTGATATTCTGTACCGTGGAATGAGGTATAGGCTGCCTCAGATCGAGGCGGGCGCCGGCACTGCCGGGGAGAGGCAAGATGACCGTTGATATCAATGCAGGATAATCAGTGATGCACGTCGATCCGACAGAAGACTCGGCGCATGGGATGCCGCATCAGGGGGCGGGCAACTCCGGCCTGCGAAGCTTCTTCTGATTGGTTAGGGGCGTTTGCTTGGCTGGCGACAGAGGTCGTCGAAATCCGGAGGCGTGAACGTGGACGAATCCTCGACTGACCGGAGCAGGACAGCTCGTCTGCGCGAGCTGATTGAGGCGGCCAGGATTGAGACACAGCCGGTACGGTCCGAGTCCGGCCTGCCTCCGCCCGGAGCGTTTCCGGGCTACAACATCGTCCGAATGATTCACAGTGGGGCCCAGGGCGTCGTCTACGAAGCGATCCAGCAGCATCCGAGCCGGCGGGTCGCCTTGAAGGTGATTCATGGGGGTGTAAGGGCTGGCGAGCGGGCAAAGCAACGCTTTGAACGCGAAGTTGAGCTAGCGGCAAGCCTGCGGCACACGTACATCGCCACGGTCTATGCCTCGGGCTTGTCGAGCGGCGAGCACTACCTCGTCATGGACTTCGTGGACGGCCAGCCGCTAAATGAGTACCTGTCCGTCGCAGGGCTGTCCCTTGCGGACAAGCTGACGTTGTTCTCGAAGATCTGCCAGGCCATCAACCATGCGCATCAGCGCCGGGTGATCCACCGCGATCTCAAGCCGAACAACATCCTGATTGATGCTGAAGGGAATCCCCGGATCGTGGATTTCGGTCTGGCCAAGGACATCCAGGCACTCGATGGGACGCTGCTCTCAGAGCCTGGGCTGGCGCTTGGAACACCGCGGTACATGTCGCCGGAGCAGGCCCGCGGCGAGCCCCTGGAAATCGATACTCTCACGGACGTTTACTCTCTGGGTGTGGTCCTGTATGAGATGCTGACGGGTTGCTCACCCTATTCGGGGTCCCTGAGCCCGTCGGATCTCATTCACGGCCTCGCGACCGGTCTTGAGCCGGCTCATCCTTCTGCCATGGGCGTCAGTCTCCCTCACGATCTTGTGACCATCGTGCTCATGGCGCTCGCACGGGAAAAGAAACGCCGTTATCAGAACGTGGCTGCCCTGGCAGACGACATCGGGCGATATCTGCGTGGCGAGGCCATCGAGGCAAAGCGGGACAGCACCTTGTACGTGCTGGGCAAGACCTTTCGCCGTCATTGGGTGACGTTTTCGGTGGCGGCAGCATTCGCGATCGTTCTTGGGGTATCCCTGGTGGCCGTCAGCCTGTTGTACAACAGGGCCAGGGAACAGACCCGTGTTGCTCTGAGCGAACGGGATCGGGCCACAGCCGCGGAAGACCTGGCGAGCAAACGGCTCGCCGAAGTGACCGGAGCTCAAGCTGCAGAGAGGGAAGCCCGCCTCGCCGCGGAACACAGCAGTTACTCGGCCAACCTGCTGGCGGCCGATTTAAGCCTGCAACTCAGAAGTTTCGAGGAGGCGCAGGCGAGGTTGGCAGCCTGCCCGGGACAACATCGAGGCTGGGAGTGGCGTCATCTGGGACTCAAGAGCTCGTCTTCTGCCGTGACCCTTCCGGAAAGCGGGGGAAGCAGTTTTCTCGCTTACACCGGCGATGGAAGGAGCATTCTGGCGGGCGGTCTTGGCATCAGGCCTGTGTGCCGCTGGAGCTTGTCGGACCTCAGCCTGTCAGACTGCTCACTGAACCAGAATCAGCAGAATGTCATGTTTCTCATGGGGATCGCTCCCGATGGCTCGCACTGCATCGGCTGGGGGATGCCAGTTGCGAAGTCCGGAACAAAAGGGAGCGAGACCCAGGTCGCCAACCTGTCATCTCGCGAGGTCATCGCCAGGCTTCCCCAGTCAGGCCCCGAGCTTTGTTGGGCGGGGCTCAACACAGAAGGCACCATCGCGGCCACCGCGACCGCCCAGGGAGTAACCGTATGGGAAGTGAAATCCGGCCGCCGGCTCCAGACTCTTGCCTGCTCGCTCCCGCCTTCGCCGATGATCGTGGTCAGCGGGGATGGAACACGAGTGGCAGCGTTGGCCGGTGTTCGTAAGGCATTGCAGGTCTGGAACGTCGCGAACGGGCACGTCACCATGTCCGTCAACGACACGGGTAGCCCCGCCATCAACAATTTCGACTGCATCGCCATCGCGCAGGATTTATCGAAGATAGCCGTCGGTTGTTCGGACGGGCGGATTCGTGTGTGGAGCCTTGACTCCCTCCGAGAGGAGGTGGGGTTCACATTATCGCCGCCGGGCACTCCCTCCTGCATGGCGTTCAGTCCGGATGGTACCAGTTTGGTCGTTGGCAAATCAGATGGGGTCGTGTCTCTCTTCGACTCACATAAGCTAGTGTCCAACTTTCCGGGACACTCCGGCAAAGTGACAGGGATTGCCTATCACCCTGACGGCGCAGGCGTGGCCTCGTGCGGTCGGGATGGCGTTCGGCTGATTGACAAGGGTTGGAGAGGGGCGGCCCGGGCGGTCGAAATGCGGGTTCAGGCCATCCAGGCAAGCGCCGACAGCAACTACCTGTTCCTGAGCGACTTTGGGTGTGTTGCCATCCACGATCTATTGTCAGACCGGTGCGTGGGATTCCTACGAGATGACTACCGCAGGCGCGGGGCATCCAGCGGCAATGCCTCGCCGCCAGCGATGCCGCTTTGTGCCGTCATCGCATGCAGTCCAGATGGCGAGATTGCTATCACTGAGACACGCCAGACAGGAAAACAGACCTCGATGCCACAGAGGGAACTGTGGGTCGTAGACGCACAGACGGGGGCCGGAATTATGACCTTGGGGCAAGCGCCGCTCAGTCCAGGTCTCGCGTTTTTTTTCAGCCGCGACAGCAAGCGACTACTGGCGGTTCTCGGGGCTCCGCAGGGCGAAAACCTCGCTAACCAGCCCCCGAACGACCTTGCACTGATTGACCTGAAAGCCAAGACGCGAACCCGTGTCCACAGAATGTCGCGCGAAGTACCCATGGTTGCATTCAGCTCAGACGGGCTCAAGTGCGCGGTCGTCGACCGTGACGATGCGTCGGAGTTCGTCTGGATCAAGGCAGCAGGTTCCGGGCGCGTTCTGCATCAAATTGGCCGTCGCTTCACCCACACCAGCCTTGCATTCAGTGAAGATGGAAGCCAACTGGCGGTGGTCACTTACGATGGGCAGGCGGTCATCTGGGATGTCGATTCAGGCCGCATGCTCAAAAGGCTGGTGGGCCACACGGACAGGGTCACCGCTTTGTGTTATGCCCCTGGCGAGCCACGACTGGTCTCCGGCAGCGCCGACAAGACGCTGCGCATCTGGAACCCGCAAACGGGCGAACTCCTCCTGGTTCTGCGTGGACATCTGGAGGAAATCAACTCGGTGGCATTCACGCCTGATGGGGCAAGGCTCATTTCGAGCGATCGCGACGTGGTCAGGATCTGGGAAGGCGGCGATGGCGCAGGTCTGTTCGAGCAGCGGCAGGCCCACCGGGCCGCCCTTGACCAGATTGATTCGTGGGAGAAAGAGGGGCTCTCTTGCGAAGCGATGCTGGAGCATGTGAGAACAAGTTACCCCGCTGATACGCCAGTTCGGGTTGCCGCATTACCACTTCTCCGGCTCCGATCAAGCTGTTTCTGGAAGTCGGCTCGGGAGATAGATGCACGAGACCAACGGAACAGATAGGGACTGGACGAGTCTCAGGGAGTGCAGTCGATGAGGGTCCGACCGAGTTATCGCGAAAAGCAACATGTTCGTGGCGTCTCCCGCCGATGCCCTGTCTTGGACTCTGAGCTCTATTCAATCCCATTGGAGAAGGACCGATATCTTATGTATGCGCCGCTGAGACGAGCTGCCTTCGTAGCCAACTCGGCTGTGGTAGGCTTCTTGGCCGCCTTGCGGAGAGGACGGTGGGATCATCGTGCGGCCCCGGACGGATCACTTGTCGCGTTCCTTCGCACGCTGGAAATCGCTGACGGCGGGCCTGAGCCACATCCTGCCGAACACATTGCCGGAGCCCCGTCACCAAACACTGTGACGTTGTTATTGACCACCGCCTGTAATCTTCGTTGCAGCTACTGCTACGCATCAGCCGGCGATCGCCCCATTCAGAGAATGTCTCTTGAGGATGCCCGGCGGGCCATCAATTTCATAACAGCCAATGCGATGGCACGCGGTACGGGATGCATTAGCGTCAACTATCACGGAGGAGGTGAACCCACGGCTCATCGGGCTTGCTGTTACCCACATTTCTCCCTCGCTGGCCTCGCGTAGAGTCGAGCACCAAGCAGGATTAGTTGGAAGCGTTGCCAACCCCGCCAAGCACGGAGCCAGCCGAGGGGGCCGTCGCTCCTGCGACCCATGTGGCCACCCAGTAACCCGATACCCCGCCAGAACTCAGCGACGGTGAAGCCCTGCGCGGGGCGTCTCAGATAGCGGGCCATTACCTCGCTCATCTCCTCATCGAACAGTTCCTGAGCCGGCTGCGCCGGATCATCACGAGCCACGTACTTCAGCTTGAGCAGCCAGACGGCCAATACACTCAGCAGCCCAATGAGCGGTTCCAATCGGTCCACCGATTCCAGCCGCCGGGCTTCCACCTGGCAGCCGGTCTTCTCGCATTTATGAAACTCTTCGATCAACCACCTCAGCGAGTACCCTTCGGCGACGAACAACGCTGTCTGTGGCGTATCGCACACCAAACTGGTTAACAGGATCCACTCCAGCGGCTCGACTCCCGGCGGCGGATCCGGCTCCCAGGCTCGCACCACCCAGCAGGCGATCGGCTCACGCCCGGCATAGGCGGGTTCATGCCGGGTCGGAATCAGGGTCACCGGGCCAGCCGACACCGAGAGCCTCGCCTGACGTGGCGTTGCCTGATCTCCGCCCCGCACCTCCAGAGTTCGCGTGGCCATGCGGGGCAGCCTCCGGACATAGTCCATCAGGTGATCCGGTCCCATTGGGGTGAGCACCTTGCGGTTCCAGGCCGCCCGATTCAGCCAGTCACTTCCTTGTTTACGACACTCGTCGTAGACCCCGAATACATCTTCCCCGCGATCGCCCACATGTACCCACCGGACCCCCGAAGGCGGCGGGCCAATGGTCTGGATTGCCTGGATCCACCAATAGGATTCCCGTTTCTCCAAAGAAACCCGACGTTTGCGCTCCCGGTTGTGCCTCCGGCCTCCAATCGCCCGACGGGGGTGCGCCTGATAGATACATCAGCCCCAACGGCCGTCGCGTTGCTGGATCGACCGCCAGGACGTTCTGTTGCTGAAGGCCACGCATCGTTCCTGCGCCGATCGGTCCCAGCCCTTCACAATGAGGATGCAGAGTGAAATTCAACTGGGCATTGTCCTGGACCAGAAACACCATGGGCTTGTGGCTCGCAGCCTCCCGGGTCTGCGCAAAGTGCGGCCCGCAAACCGCTTGGTGCGTGACCTCCTCCGTGGCGAACAGACAGTATGGGAACAATCCAACAAGTGATTGCCCCCGTGTTTGTCATATTGCTTCTGCTGTCGCTTGTTGTCTTGGCGGCGATGGCGCTGGTTCAATGGAGGAGGTCTCGTCGCTCAGAGGGAGTTGGCAATTCGGACTCTGGCAGGAGTTCGCCGAGGCCAGCCGTGGGAACCTTCGGCCAGTGCCGCTTGCTGAAGAGAAGACGCGGCGGTTGTACTTCTTTTACCAGAAGGACAGGCTTCTGAGTCTGGACCCAGTGCTGGTCGAGTCGTTATTGGCAAGAGTGCATCGATTCTCCATTGCGACCTGGCACGAGGATGAAGTCCGAAGTATACCTGCATCGTTTGTGCATGTTCCTGATGAGTACGCGATGGAGTTAGGCGAACACCAACTTCGTATCATTGGGGCATTTCTGGACGACTGTTTCCCTGACTCAGGCCCATGGGTCGAGAAATGGGAATGGGGTTGGTGCAACACAAATAGAGATGAGGCATGTGTTACGTTTGCGTGTATACTCTGCAAACAGCCTCATGTACCAGATGACATGCCCATGGATCATATGTTTCTCCTGATCAGAAAGGAAGTGCCTAAGCCCAGACACCATCCCAGATGACTTATTCAGCCCCATGATGGAAAAAGGCTTCCTTCGACAAAGAAGACGGTCAGCTCGTGAATGGTTAAGAGAATAGTCATGGGTCTCGGGCGTGAGACTCCAAACGGTGACGCAGGTCAATGCCCGGTTCCTTCCCAGAGACAGGCGTGAGAAGCATGGTCGCTGTGAGGCCGGGCGAGTTGGAACCTAACCAGGGGGCGATCGGGAGTACGCTTCATCGGAACCGGCCAAAGCTGATGTTCGGGCCGCGAATGTATGCTTCGCCATCGAGTTCACGGTTCAATCGCATCAGATCGATTTTGACTTTGTCGACGGCTTCACTAAGCCGCCGTGCGGCAATTCGTGTTTGCTCATCGGGCATGCTGTTGACCCAACCCCCGGCACCCTCGTCCCCTCTTCCCATCGCCGAGGTTGAGTCGAGCACGTATTGATCAAGATTGGAGAATTGGCTTTCGAGCGTGTCTCGTATTTTTCGAAGCCCACGAAGCGCCGTTTCGCGCTGCTTTGATCCCTCCCGGTTTCTCTTGGGTGACCGCTCGGACTGCTCCTTCAATTCAGCCTCGTATGCGGCGAGGAATGTGTACGTGTCGCCAATCTCGTGTACGAACTCCGCGCCCGGAAAGAGGACGCCCGGAGGAACGTAGTGCCCGGCTTTCCCATCTATTCCGAAAAGCTTGTTGATGTGATCTCCCATCCTATAGTGCGACTCGTCGCGCTGACCGCGAATTCTATCGTCCGGGTAGTCCAGCAGAATCATGAGCTGATCGAAGAACGCCTTCCGGCTTTCGGTGCATGTGCGGGCAAGCTCGGTCGACATCACGCGAATTCGTGGCTGCCAGTAGAATCGCTGATCACCCTCGATGGACCACTCCTTGTGATTGGTCCGCTCACCACCTTTGTATTTGGCATCCATCACCTTTTCAATATGGGTATACCCGAGGACGATCGCATTGGGAGGAATGGGGCCATTGGCAAGAACGGGTCTCGCATTCCTCGACCGCGCCCACGCTTCGACTGCCCGCCAGTTCGGAAAGTACAACGTCCTGTACTGGTCAGGCGCAACCATGCGTATCGGTGTCCGTCTGTATCTGTAGGAAACGCGGACGTGGAACGTCTCGGCGGGCCCGAGCTCAAATTCATGCTGCCTCGCCTTCTCGCTCGGAAGCAGGATCCCGATCTTGTGAGCGCCCGGCTCTAACAGCTGCACAATGAAATACTGCACATCGCGGGAGCCCGTCAGGAAAGCGAGATCAGGGACAGCGATCCATTCCGGTGTCCGCTGAAGCCCTCTCCTTGAGTCCGTCCATTCAAGCTCCTTGTCGTCAATCCTCACCCGTGGCGGCTTGGATTTTTCGCCGTCCTCGCCACTAAAGGCCAGGACGACGCGCGGCTTGAAAGCATCCGCGATATTCGACGGCCGGTCATCGGCCCAGACTGCTGCCACACATCCTGCGGCGTGTATCAACACGCTGTATGCCGTCGCACGGCGAAACGAGGAAGACATGGTGGGCGCTCCAGAACTGTTCCGAATTGATGATGCCTCAGCACGATGACTTCGATTCACGAGCCCATATTGATTGCACACAATCATGAAATGTGCATAGGGATATTACCGGAGATCCCCTGACCCGGCAATTCCCATTTAACCTCGACCGGCGACATGACCGGGTCGCGATCAGCATTGTACGGTCTCCTTCATCGCGCGCCCACGACTTTTCCGGAGCATTCGGATGCCAAGCGCAGAATTGGGCTCGTCGGGTCCTCCCAAGGCTTACACTCGCTGGGTTCGCAGTATCACCTGAGCGAGGTACCCACATTTGAGCCTTGAGGAGTGGCCGCTCCCGCCCGTAACACCTTGTGGATGAGTCAGTTAAACCTGCTACTGGCACTTGTACCTAACGTCAGGATGTTGTGCCCGCCGGCGGCGGCGATGGTGACCGCTCGCTTGACCGACTCCTGGCCGCGGACCTCGGAGAAGTCTTCCTCATATCGCGAAGCATCAGCGAAGACGGCGTTGATGTCGATG
This sequence comes from uncultured Planctomycetales bacterium, assembly GCA_964615635.1. Classification (GTDB taxonomy): domain Bacteria; phylum Planctomycetota; class Phycisphaerae; order UBA1845; family PWPN01; genus JAUCQB01. The sequence continues at coordinate 2,637 of CAZTQK010000028.1, read as the reverse complement.
CTGGTGGGCTCCAGGGGAAGCTGGCCGGTGAGGAAGCCGACGGCCTCGGCCAACGTGCCGATGCCGATGACCTCGATCTCCTCGACGACGGCCGCCTCGGGAGCGTTCTCGCGGGGCAGGATCAGGCCGTTGAAACCCTTGTCGCGGGCGAGCATGGCCATCGACAGGGCACCCTTCGCCGGTCGCACCCGCCCGTCAAGGGCCAGTTCGCCGGCGATGAGGTACTGGCCCGCCTGTTCGGGTGTGCCCTGGCCGTTGGCGAAGATGATTCCCAAGGCGATGGGCAGGTCAAAGGCCGGGCCTTCCTTCTTGATGTCCGCAGGGGCCAGGTTGACGACCGTCTTGTACCGAGGCCAGTCGTAACCGGAGTTGTTCAGGGCTGCCCGGACACGTTCGAGGCTCTCCTTCACCGCCGCATCGGGCAGGCCGACGATGGCCGCCTTCTCGAACCCGTGCTCGGCGCAGTCCACCTCAATCTCGCACGGCAGAGCCTCGATCCCCATTAAAGCGACGCTGTGTAATCTGGAGAGCATCGCCGCATTGTATGCGGGCTCACGGAGCGGTCAAGCAGACAGTGGCATCGGGTGGGCAAGCGGGCGAGGCTGTCGGGGCTCCGACCTGATCTCAGGTGTCCGATTGTCGGCCCTCTCCGGCTGATCGTGACTTGGCTCGCAACGGTGGCCTCCGACCCGCCCACAGACCTGATGATCGGTTCATCGCTCGCTCAAGCAAGCACTGGTATCAGGTGGCCCTGGATTGACAAGGCGGACTGGCAACGTCGTTTTCGCAGCCGCGGAGCAGCTACTTAGCCAGACGGCGAAGTCGTCAATTCGCACAGTTTGGATCGACGGGCATATCGGGACCCGAGAGGCATCGCTGGAAGATGCCGAAGTCCTCCTGATCCACGTCGTTGTCGCGGTCATGATCGAAGGGGTTTCGGTGTTCCATCACGAGCACAGCATCTCCACCAGCATTACCATCGTTGTCGCCGTCTATGGGAGCCTCGGTTTCCGCGCTGACCACTGAGTCTCTGATCCTGATCGTGTACTTGTCGTTCAGCAGCACCTTCTCAAATGCGATGTTCATGAACTGCGGGTTGCTGCCCCCTAATGAGAACAGCACATTCTCTCCTGAGCCATCCGTAATGACAATGTCATCGGCAGAAAACAGGACCTTCTCGGTCCACAGCAACTTCAAACTCGGCACTCCGCTGGAACCGCTATGCACATCATCAGGCCGCACCCAAGGCTCCCGCATCTCGATGGTTGGTCCAGGGACTGTCGTGTAGGGTGTGAAATTATCGAATGCCAAACCAGGGGATGTTGCGGCGTCCCCCGTGTACTCAATCTCGAGGCGCTTGATGACCGCCGCACCGCCAAACTCGATGGGGACTCGTGTTGGCAACGCATCACCGGTACCCGGTTCACCCGCTCTAATCACTTTTGTTTGCAGCAGCACGTTTGATGCATCGAAAACCCGGATTGTCCATTCTTCTTCGTAGCCCGGGTTATTGCCTGGACCGTCGTCGATATCAATTATGTCGAATCCCGCGGCTGTCGAGGGGGTGGTGTATTCGACGATGAGGAAGCGACCTGCGACAGCTGCATCGGAGTAAACGGCAAAGAAGCTCCCTCGGTCAATTCCAGTCTGTAGTACATCGGCCACATAATTGTCGTCAATCCATCCTTGGTGGGAACCGCCGTAGTCTCCGAGAAAGAAGGGTGAGCCGTCTGACATGGAGAAACTGACGCCAAAGCCGGGTACATACTGGGTGGTGATGGGTAGCCCGACTACGGGCAATGCCCCAGGCACAGTCTCAAAATCAATGATCGTTTCGGAACCGAGGGAGGGCAGCGTGATTGTTAGAAACAGCACACCGATCAGGTAGAATCGAGTTGACATAAACATTTCCCTTCACGTAGATGTCTCCACATATCCTTCGTGGGCCGCGTTTGTAGTCGGTGGTCGAAATGAGAACGCGGCTGCAACAGCCTGTCGGTCTCCATCACCGTTGTTGCTTACGCGAAGGCGACCACGCCAGTGTACCGGCCATGGGTAACTCATAGAGGTGAACTACTGCCTCTCGTCCCGCTGCTTCAACGACCCTCATTGTACCAGCGATCCCGCGACGGATGAAAACAAAACTCAGGAACGGGCCAGTTATTCTCTGGGGTAAGCATCACAGAATCGCCATTCGCAAGCACGTGACATCTGAGCAATTCGGCTTGTAACACTCTGCGTCTGCCTGAGTTACATCTGTTGCTGGCGCTTGGGCCTATCAGCAGGAGTCTGTGTTCACCAACCAGCAACATCGTAACCCCAGCAGAGAAAATGGCTTACGAGAGCGATATTCTGGTGAAGCAAAGGGCAGGTCCGGTCGTATCCCGCGCACCACGATCCCCCGCTGGCATGGCTGTCTTGCATGCGGCCTTTTAGTACACCCTTGACGGCTCAGCTGCTATTCAGTAGAATTTCTAGATTGAAATCACTGTTTTAAGAACTGGGCAAGAAGATGCCAGGGTTCTCTGTCCGCTTCTGTCTGCTCTGGGGTTGGGGTGCGGTTGTCCAACTTGTGCCCGCGGCAGTGTCCTTCCGGTAAGCCTGCATGAATCGTGATGCGTCGTCTGATATCGTCCG
>CAZTQK010000027.1:10429-27466 GCA_964615635.1 uncultured Planctomycetales bacterium | reverse complement strand
TTCGCGCCAAGAACTACTCCCCGACGCCGCTGGAGTCATCGGACCAGGATGATGTGTCCACCGGCCGCATCCGGCAGGACATCAGTCAACCCGACGGCCGGGGCATCGACATGTTCATCAGCGGCGATCAGCTGCGTAAAGGAGCCGCCCTGAACGCGGTCCAGATCGCTGAGCTTTTGTGAGAACCCGCAAAGTGCGATACGAAAGCCCCCGCGGCCGGTACCATTCCGGCCGCTTCTTTGCGCCTCGGCGCCGCATAGTCATCGACCGGACGGCATGGTCAAGCGTTGCTGAAACGAACACGCCCGCGGACGGTGGGACGCGGCATCGGGCCACCGGTGATGCTGTGAAGGCGGTTGGCTCCTACGCTCCCGGCCAGGTGAATGGTGAGGTGTTCCAGCCCCAGTTGCTGCCAATTCCGTTCCACCCGCCGGTGAACCCGCCGGTGAACATGTTGGTCATCAGGTTGCTGAGGTCGTAGGGGTCGATCACGCCTGTGGCGGTGCCTGCAATCAGGGCGATGGCTCCATCCCGCAGAGAACGCCGGAGAAGATCGCCGCAGCCCGGCGACAACAGGGTCCCGCCCCCCAGCACAACGGCCAGCGTCAGCCGCAACGCCTTGTGTTTTGTGGTCAGCAACATGAGCTCCATCCTGACGGTGGGAGGACTTGCGGCACGGTCCGCGCGCCGGCCACCACCCCGCACCGAATGGCCATTATACATGCAGGAAGCCGGTTGTGAAATGAAATCCCGGACGAATGCCAGCGGCACCTGGGCCTGCCGTGGCTCTGGATCGGTGTCCGCCCGGGCTCAGGTTGCCCCCGATGCGAAGCCAGATGCACTTCGAGGCACTCTACGAGTCGAGTTGAGCCCTCGCCGTAAGACCCAGTATGTAGCCCGAGAACCTGCGCAGGAAGATCTCGTCGATCGGTCCGAAGTGCTCCTCGAACAGTTCCAGCTCCTGCTCGGGGGTGGGGTTGTCTCCAGGCAAGCGCACGCTGAGGTCCAGTAGGTAAGCGGCCAATTGTTCGCGTTGGTTCCGCTGCAGGTAGTGCGCCAGCCCCCATGCCACAGCGTAGTTGTACAGGCCTGCGTCCCCGCGAACGTTGAGAAGCTGGGGTTTCAGGATAAGTTCCCTGGGCGATACCATCTGGCCGATCTGGACGGCCTTCTCGTAGTCGCGGCTCGTCAGTCGTCGCTTGGTCTGGCCACCCACGCCGACCCGGAAATCTTCCAAACGCGAGGCGTTCAGCACCGCGAAGCCGCTACCCGGAGGGCCGGGCGGTGTTTCGAAGAGACATGCCAGCCCTTCCACCAGCCACTTGGGATTGCTGGCCCCGCGAACGTGCAGTCCGGCGTTGAACAACATCTGGTGCGCCGTCTCGTGCTGGACGACCGTCCGGTTGATCTGGTTGCAGTAGGTCTGTCGGCGGGCCTCCACTTTTTTCAGATCGGAGCGGGCCTGGTCCAGCTTCTTGGTCACGCGTTTGGCGACCTCCGGCTTGCTGCCGACGAAACGTTCGCCGTCGGAGAACCGCACCTCGATGGGACCCCCATCGGCGGGCATTTGGCGCAACGATCGCTCGAGGTTGTCGATGTTGGCAGTACTCTCAGCGATCTGCGCCTTGAGCTTGAGAACCTGTTCGTCGTTCGCGGCATTGAAAAAGTACGACCGATTGGTGTACTGGTGATAAATTCCGAAGGTACCGGCCGCATGGACACCCAATTGCGCCACGTGTCGCTCATAGGCGGCCCGCTTGTCGAAGAAGACCACCTCGAGCCGACGATCGGGCCATCGGGCCTGGATTCCGTTCATGTCGCAGAATTGAAAAACCATGTGGTAGGTCTGTTCGAGGCGAGTGTCCAATTCGCGAGCGACCTCGTCGGCGGTGTCGTAGGCGATCAGGAAATGCGACGTGCGTTTGACCTTGAAGTTCGGTCCGGCCTGCTTGGCCAGGGAGACCTCCTGCGAGGGATCCCGCTCCAGAACCGGCCCGCGGAGCGTCGCCCCTCCGCAGGCCGCAACGGCGACCCACCCTGCCGCAACCCAGCATACCCATGTCCGGTTCATCCGCATCTCCGGAAGATTATACGCCGACGAGTGAAGGATTATCAGTGCCGAATTGAGGCTGGGGCACCCCCCTTGCCGTCTCCCCAGTTCTCGATTCCCAATTCCCAACTCTCGATTCATCATTGCTCCGCGTTGCCACATTCAACGCGAGGGGTGATTGACCCCCTGCCGCGCTTTGCATACCATCCGACCACCGGACTGATCAGCCGTGACGGCCGTCGCCGCCGGCTCAGTCAACGACCTGCTCACTCGCGGGAAGACGCGACCCACGTGCCGACGAAGGCGTCGCCACCACTGACGAGCCGGTCACTCACGGAGAGCAACACCATGAAAGAGCAGAAGAGCTGGCAGGCCCGCTTCTCTCAGGCAGCTGATGCTCTCACGGAGAACTACGTCGAAAGCCTCTCTTTTGACCAGCGGCTCTGGAAGTACGACATTGCCGGCAGCATCGCCCACGCGGAGATGCTGGCCGAGGTCGGCCTGATTGGCAAGTCGGATTGCCAAGCCATCAAGCGAGGTCTCCTGGAGATTGAATCGGACATCGAGGCCGGCAAGTTCAGGTGGGATCCGGCCTGCGAGGACATTCATATGGCTGTCGAGGGGGCCCTGATCGCAAATGTTGGGGAGCCCGGCAAGCGGCTGCACACCGCCAGGTCACGCAACGACCAGGTAGCCCTGGACCTGCGGCTGTACACGCGCGACGCGATCGACCTGGACCTCGTCCCCCTGGTGGCTGACCTGCAAACGGCCCTGGTCGACTCGGCCGAGAGGTACGCCGACGCGGTCATGCCGGCCTACACCCATATGCAGCGGGCCCAGCCGGTCACCGCCGGGGCGTACCTGCTGGCCTACGTTGAGCAGTTCCAGCGCGATCGCGAGCGGTTCGCTGACGCCCGCAAGCGGGTGGACGTCTGCCCGCTGGGATCGGGGGCTCTGGCGGGCTCCACCCTGCCGATCGACCGCGAGGCCGTGGCGAGACGGTTGGGCTTCTCCTCTATCACCCGCAACAGCATCGATGCAACCGGCGATCGCGATTTCGTCGTCGAGTTTCTGGCCGCCGCTGCACTTTGTGCGAGTCACCTGTCGCGCCTGGCCGAGGATCTGGTCCTGTACATGTCGCAGGAGTTCCGGTTTGTGACCATCGCGGACGCATTCTGCACGGGTTCGTCGATGATGCCACAGAAGAAAAACCCGGACGTGATGGAACTGGTCCGGGGCAAGACGGCTCGCGTGTACGCCGCCCTGATGGGCATGCTCACCCTGACCAAGGGACTGCCGATGGCCTACAACCGCGACCTCCAGGAGGACAAGATCCACCTGTTCAGCGCTCACGACACGCTCAAGACGACTCTGGAGATCACCGCCGCCGTCATCCGCAACACGACCTTCAACACGGACCGGTTGCTGGCGGCGACGGACAAGGGCTTCATGGACGCGACCATTCTGGCCGAGTACTTGGTGGGCAAGGGGGTACCCTTCCGCCAGGCCCATCACCATGTCGGCACACTGGTCGCTCATGCCGAGAAGGACGGCCGTGAACTGTCGAGCCTGACGCTCGACGAGTTCACCAGCGCGTGCGACCGCATCGGCAACGACGTCTACGAGTACCTCGGCCCGGCCAACGTCGTCGAGCGATATCGCAGTGCCGGCAACGCCGGGCCGGAGTCGGTGCGGAAGCAGATCCGGTTCTGGCGGCAGCATTTGGATAGGTAGTGGTGTCGCCCCCGTCGGCATCCGGCCGTGAGAACAAATATCAGCTGCTGAACACGTCCCGTCTCGGCGTCGTCGAGCGGGTGCCTCACCTGTCGCGGGAAGGCCGGATGAGTGCCGGCTCGACGACGCTTTGTCACGCCGGCATCTTCACCGAAGGTGGGGCTGACGCCGCTCCGCCAGCTGGCGACCCTCCGCGCGGAACATGCCCGATTGGTCAGCACGCCATTTATTCCATAAAGTCTTTTCGAAGCAATGTTTACGTGCTTATTCTTCTCCTTGCCCATATTACCCAAACCTCCTAGGTTTGGGTTTGTTTGGCGCAAAAGGGGTCCAGCCTTCCATGATTGTGGGCCTGAGAATGTCCGTGGGGACCGGTCGCCGGAGACTTCAGAGTTCTCCATCTTGGCGTTGGGTTCGTTCCGCATTTCTGCTGTCCCACTTCGCTGTCAATGGCAGAGGCCCCAGCCGGGCCGAGGCCGCGCGGAGCATCTCCCATCCTCGGCAAGAACGGATAACACACGGGGTGCTCCGGAAGGAGAGCATGAAAGGAAACCGTTGCCCTCCCATCCTGCAAGCTGTTAAGCTGGGGCAGGCAAGGCGGGGACGACGAGTCGAGCAGGTCTTGTCTTCTCCCCCCTTTCCCTTCGGGCGGGACAAACTCCAGAAGCGCCGCCTTCCACCAACGGCGGCAAGGCTGTCTTCTCCAACTCGCGCCCGATCGAGGAGGTCACTATGTCTCAACAAGGTCGGATACTGCTGTTCGCCGCTTCATGCATTACCATGCTGGTTTCAACCTCGATTCACCTGGGTGGCCAGACCAAATCGGACTCCGAGGCACGCTCCATGGCCCCGTATCTCGGCATCGCGGAGGTCCGGGATGCCAAACCAGGCGTCCTGATCGCGGAGATGCAGCCCAACAGCCCCGCGGAGCGTGCCGGGCTGGCAACCGGAGACATCATTCAAGAGTTCGGTGAGCACGCCTTTCGCGAGCGAAAGGACCCGAGAATCGCCTTCTACGAACTTGTCCAGGTCTCTCCTGTGAACAAGGCGATACGCGTAGTGTTCACTCGCGGCGGCGAGCAGCACGTGACCTACGTGCGTCTGGTCGCACAGCCGCGTTTCGGCCTTCTCACCACCGGCGGGGAAGACCGCAAGATCGTGCGTGTCATCGAAGGAAGTCCGGCCGCGGTGGCCGGCATCCGGCCGGGCGACATTCTCGTGGAGTACGGCAAGAACCGGCCGGGCAAGAACGGCGACATTATCCCCGTGACTCTGGAGCGTGACGGCCAGAAGGTCGTCAAGGAGTGCTTTTTCCCCCGCCAGGGGGCCGCACCAGGTGTGTCCAGCGCCCAGGACTACGTGCTCACGAAATTCGGCGAGCCGGAAAGCTTCTCCGTCTCCTTTGTGGCTCAGCGCGAGGGCTCGGACAAGACTGTGCGTGGCGAGACCTGGAACTACCACACCCTGGGCAAGAGCTTCCTGTTCGCCGATGGCGTGCTGGTTGGCTCCGAGCCCATTGACATCCTTGACGATAACGCCGTCTTTTCGGCGCGTCGCCCCTGGGACTTCGACGAAGAGACAACCATCGAGGATGTCTTCACCCTGATGCCGAAGAAGACCTTCGTCAGAATGGAGCTGGCCACCGAGCTCATCGAGGACGGCGTTATGTATTGCACCGAGCAACTCTCGCTCGGGTTCAAAGACGACGCACTCGTCTTTGTCGAGTCGATTCCACTGGTGCCCGCCGAGGAGGATGTGAAATGACATCTCGGAAACGCAATGGTAGGATTCTCCTGCTCGCGCTGGTTATATTGGTCTCAGCCGTGTCGAATGCCCAGGCGGCGAGGCGCCCGCGCAAGCCTGCCGATCTGGCCGACGCGACCATCTTCTCGGCCGTCAGCATGCTCAACCAAGGAGGCGTCAGGCCGACGCCGCAGGCGGTTGCCAAAACGGCCAGCCAGCTACTCGAGAACCAGCAGCGCATGCTCCGTACCGCCGTGGACAGCAAGGAGATCTCTATCAGCAAGTACCACCAACGGAACAAGCAGGTCGTCGCCGCGCTGAGCAAGGTGGACACGCGCAGCCAGGAGTTAGTTCGTCAGAAACGCTCCACGGTCTTCGATCGGTTGACCCGGGTCCTGGAATTCCCCTTCAAAGCGGCGGGCGAGATCCGTCGGTTCCTGGAACGGCCTTTACCCGATGAGCTCAAACCCGTTGCGGGCTTCTTCCTCGGGCAATACGTCGGCCGCAAATTCGACACCCTTGCGCAGCACCTGATTGCCAAGCACGGATCGGATGGTGATGTCACCCGTTTCATCAACGCGTGGAACAAGATCGCGCCGTTTAAGGACAATCCCGCTTTGGCCGGCACGCAGTTGCGCGAGCGACTACAGGAATTGTCGCGCGGTGAACTTGGCAAGGTCTTCGATCGGCTGGTGGAAAGCGGCCTGAAGCGGATCGGCGCCAATCCGGCCGCCCGGGAAGTCTTCGTCGCCCAGATGGAGACAACCCGGCGCGCCATTGAGCGCGGCGTTTCGGACAAAATTGACCAACTGGTCAACAAACACCAGAAGGAGCTCGAGAAGCTGAGCAGGGACTTGACCAGGCCCATGCCCAGCAAGGAATTCCGCCGCCGCCTGTCGCGCCTCCCACAGAATCTGCGCAAATGGGCCGTGCAGACCATCGCCGACCCCCCCGTGCTGGACGAGCCGACCACGCAGCAGGCGGCCTCCCTGAAGGCGGTGTTCGTGGCCAGCCCGGATGAGGGCTCCGCACCGCTCGAAGTGACCTTCTACGGCGGCGATTCGCTGGGAGACGTTTCGTCCTACGCTTGGGTCTTCGGCGACACGGCCACCGGCGGAGGCGAGAGCACTTCTCACGTGTACGAAACAGAGGGCAAGTTCGAGGCCGTGTTGACCATCACCGGCAACGACGGCAAGTCCGACTCGACAGCCCGGATCATCGAGGTCAAGAGCAAGCCGGTGCCCAAACTGGTTGTCCGATCCGTCACGGCCCAACCGGCCGAGGTCGAGCCGGGCGGATCGGTCACCTTGACCGCGGAGGTCGGCGTATCCGACTGCGAGCAGGAGGGCGAAGTGAGCTACACGTTCTCGCCGGAGGGCCTCGGAAAAGTCAAGGGCGGAACGAAGGCCGATCTAAGCTACGATGTTGAATGCACCGCCGCCTTGAAGATCGACGACAAGGCCAAGCCCGGGCTCCGCAAGGTCCTCGTTGAAGTCGCCGTCGTTCTGCCGCCCCCCGAACAGGCCCCGAAAGGCACCCGCCCAGCCGCCATGGTGGCCAAAGGACAAGGATCATTTACGATCGCCCCACCCAAAAGCAGCAAGACAGGGCCTGTGCAGCCACTGGATGCGTGGGTCGGCACCTGGAAAGAAACTCATTACGATGACATCCGCAAAAGTTACGGCGGCGGGATACCTGACTTAGTGCGTCTTCATGTCCCTGAGAGCATGCAAATCCGAGCCATTGGCGAGGATAAGCTCGGCGTCTCCATCCGCCCCACCCACACGCAAGAAGAGACCCACACAGTCGCCGGAAACACAGCGTCCTGCAAGAAAACAGATTATTACACGACGGGATCAGGAACGAAAAAAGATCCGACTACCAAATGGAAGCAGGACTACGCGAGCACACTGACCTTCTCCTCCGACGGTCAGTCTCTCCGGTGGGAATGTCTCATCACGACGCTCTGCCTCACGGACCCACCGCCGGGACAGAAGAGAGTCGAAAGGACTGCTCCTTCAGATGGCACGTTCACCCGGATTAGCGATGCTCCTCCGCCAAAGCCAAATAGCCCTCCCGTCGGCAAGCCAGGCTCGGGCAAGTAGCACTTCACCTGTGTGGCTGGAAAAGGCGCAAAGGAGGATTCGATCAGGCTCTGCTTTGCAGGATCCCGTGCGAGCTGTGTTCACCACTCAAGTCTCGCGAAGACGAAGGTTTGCGGCGTCTTGTCGATATCCTGTCCGTGCATGGTTGTTTGCCAGCCACCGACCCGTTTCAGGGCGCTCTGAGGCTACCACTCGCACATCGGCCCTCGGGATGGCTGTAACCCGTCACCACATCACTCTCAGCTACCTGGGCCGCGGGGGCTGAATCTGCGGCCCCGATGCATGGTTACAAACTTGTTTCAGTTTTCTATGAGCAGATTACCCCGGTGCCGGCGTCTAAGGAGGAAAGGGGCGACGGCTGTGCTGACTGACGCCAGGGGACCAAGGGGAACTTGTTGAATCGGGGTGATGATCATGGCACACGATTGGAGGCTCGATCCGGAGCTGAGCAGCGCATCTCTCAAACTGTTGATCTGGCGCTGCAGGACATGCGGCTGCCTGCAAATCAGGAGAGGCGGACCGGATGCGGTGAGTGTCTACAGGCTGAACCCACGCCGGGGGAACCCGTTCAAGACGCTGGACGAGGAGCCTGAGTGCACGGCGCCGGTGCGCACGGCTAGGGCTTCAACTGGCCGTACTCGCGTCTCGGTGCCAAGTGGCGTCTGAGACGGCTACCATGACGGAGAGGGGGGGAGTCGATCGGGCCGTTTTCTGCAAGTTAGCCAGGGCACTGTATTTGCGGCTTAACTCCGGCTCGGACAAAGACTTCGCCCGTCTCGTTGATGTGCTGTTCCTCCACGATTTTTTATCGTCTCGGGATGCGTTTTGAGGGCAATTTGAGGGCAACGACAACAAGAGCACCTCTGTAGCTCCGTGCGACCCGCGTCCACCGTGCGCTGCCCACGTCCATGACAAGGCGAAACTCTCCTCCGTCCAACCTCACCTCAATCGATGGCCAGTACTGGCGGGTAGCGATAGTGCGCACTGTCTCGGCGAAATTGCTTACAGGCCCGTCCGTCAATCAGGGGGTTCACCGCCGCTTTTCCCACCAGTCTCTTAATCGCCTCGTCCGTCCATTCGCGACCGTCGCGCAGTACGTGCTCAGCCAAATACTGGAGTTCCCCAATCGTGGCCGCCCAGTGTTCCGGCTCGCCATCCGCCTCCGTACGATCATCGGCTCGAACTGGTACCCCATTCTCAACCGCGTCTCTCGTGGCTACGTTCGGGACGGTCGCCTCCGAAATTGCGACACCTATCTGGTCGGCAAGAGCTTTGGCCTCCGCCTCCTGCCGCCCACCCTTAACAAGGAACTTCCGGAGCAACTCGCGTCGCTCCTTGTCACCTGGGGGGCCAATCGGTATCACGTAGTCAAATCGGCCGGGCCTCTTCACGGCCACGTCAAAGTTCCGAACGTAATTCGTGGCCACAATGAGAATCACTTCGGCACGATCCCTGATATGCTGAAGCCACGGCAGCACGCTAGTGGTGATAAACCGGCCGATCTTCTCAAACTCCTTCTCTCTGTTGCTCACCAACTCGTCGATCTCGTCGAGCAATACGACGCAGCGATCGAGAACCATTAGTTTCTGAAATACTGCCCTGGCTCGTCGGATGACGCTGTCTATCCCTTCCTCCGCAAAAAGGTGGGGGCCAATCTCAACAAACGGCCACTTCAGCTCCCAGGCTATCGCCTTAGCGATCGAAGTCTTCGTGGTCCCCGGGGGACCAAAAAGTATCATCGAACTCTTTTCAAGCTTCTGCTCGGGAGCCCTGCGTTTGACCATTTCGAGGACTCCCGCCTGTAGCTCTGCCTTGAACCCTTGGAACTCGGGAATGTCTGCTTGCCACAAGTGTTTCGGCTGCGTCGTGACGGCGCGAAACTCGATAAGGACCTTTTCCGCGCAAACGTGCCGCAACAGGCGCCGGTATGCCAACAAGAAGTCTATCACCGCAGCATTCAACCAAGCCTCAGGCTTACCCTCCCCGCGCCACGGCTCCGCCATCCAAGCTGGCGCAGTCTTGTCGCGAAAGAGGCCGTCCTTCTGTGTCAGCTTCACCCATTCGTAGGCTCTCTTGTATGCTGGTGCGAAACGATCAAAACGGCGGCTTACATGGGGAATGCGCGATAGAAGGGTCAGAACCTCAAGGGGTGAGATGGAAATGTTTAGTTCGTTGTCCCTCAAGGCTACCAGCAGGCGGGGGGCGCTACTCTCCCTGAAAAGTGTGGTAGCGGCCAGAAACGAGGCGTGTTCTATGAGCACATCGTTGTTATAGTGTCCATAGCGATAGAGTGAGTAGACGCAGTATGCCAGTTCCGCCGCATCATCCTCATCGGCGGGAATGGCATCACACATCGCCAGGTAGTAGTAGAGCCCATTATTGAGCCGCTGGTCCAGTGCTGCGATCTGTTTTGCGAGGTGCTCCTCGTGATATTCGGCGGCCGTGGTGCCCTTTCCTACCGCCTGCACTAAGTCGTCCAACCAGGCCTGCTCCAAATGAGCTAAGGCACGCCGCAGCCGGAAGATGAACATCGTATGGCGAAACCGCGTCTGACTGCGCACGTCTCCGAGATACTGCATACGTTCATAATCCGCGGCTGCCTGCTTCAGGAGAGGGATCGTGTTTACAAGCTTCGCAGCGGCATCTCGCCGCGATGTCCCCGTCCAACGCCGCATCTCAGTCATTGCAGGAACGGCCACGCTGGCTGGATAGAACAACGTATCATCCGACCCTTTAGGCGCATTTGGGTCCCTGCCCGTCGTCCACGGCGATTGCACGAACACCTGCATCTGCCGACTGCGCGCACCTTCAGAAACGTACTCGCAACCAGCCGACCCATCCAAGGCCAATGATACCTCTATGCATCGAGCATGACTGATGATACTTGTCGCTCCGGCACTAGCATTGGCCTGAAAACCGTTGTCGGGGTGATAGAATTGGTCGAGGGTGCGAGCACACTTTGGCAGTAAGAAGTCCAGCTCCTCAATCGATGCCAAGCTTTCTTCCAGGAATCCCATGATTCACCTCAGTTCCCGCAAAGGCTAGCGGGAAAATATTGCAGCCGGTTACCGTCCCATTGGGGAGAACAGATACGAGGCCGTTACGAACGGGGCATAGGCCATGCTCCGAACAATGTTGATTGGTTGGCGCGCTGATGAGGGCCACGTTGCGTGCCGATAAGCCGACGCAACGGATTGCTTCCGCTAGTCGGTCCAACAGGCGCGGTGTCGGGCGGGGGCCAAGGGATAGTCCAGGGGCGTTGTTGTGGAGGAACGACAGCGACAAGTGGCTCACCCCGAGGTCAGTCAGGAAGAGCAGCGTTTCTGCGACCGTCGAGACACTTCCCCAAGTTAAGGTCACATTCACCTTGACTGTGATGCCTACCCGGACCGCGTTGGCAATGCCTTGCACAACACGATCCAAGTCACCGCCGGGCCGGGACTCCGAGTGCACCCGAGTGTCGGAGGAGTTCAGAGTCAGATTCAGCTTGGTGAGGCCTCGTTGGTGTAGTTCGTTCAGCACACGCATAGAAAGGAACTCGCCGCTAGTCGACAAGGAGCAGCGAAACCCGAGCGCAACAGCACGCGCGACCACTTCGAGAATTGGCGGGTAGAGCAGAGGTTCACGACCCGCGAAGAGCAGCTTTTGTTTTGTGGGGTAGTCGTGGCGGAGCCGATGCAACACCTCAAGACACCTCGCCTTGGACAAGTCGCGATGGCCCCCGGCGGGCGTGAAACAGTACGGACAGCACAGGTGACAACGATCCGTTATCTGCCAGCAAATCTTGGCGGCTGGATTATGCGCATAGCAACAAACGCGAAGAGCTGCAGCTCCGAAGTTGCTGGTCCCGTGAGAATCGATCTCGTCAACAAGACGGTGCATCCTGAATCGCGCCTTTGTCGTGACCACCGAGAAGGTTGTCAATCGCGGAAATTGCAGTTCTAATCCGGTCGGGCGTCTCCTGGGGCAAACACACCGGGGCCAAATCGAGAATGCGAAACGTACAATCCAGAGCCCTTTCCATGGTGGCCTGATATTGCTTGTCTGTGAGACGCACTCCGTCGTGCTCGACAGGGTGTGCCGGCTCCAGTTGCGCCCAGAGGATCAAGTCGTAAGTGCGGCACCAATCGTGGGCTATTCGGACAAGCAACTCGATGCATGGGTTCCAGTGAGGGTTAGTTTCTTTCAAGACTATCGTGTGGGAAACGATGTCCGGTACGCCGCGATCGCATAGCACGAATTCGGAACTGGTGGCGGCCGCCTCGGATTCCGCCCGTATTTGTTCTCCGAGCAGCCAAGCCGAGGTCAGGGGGGTCTGGTCTCGGTTGAGTGGAAGGGGGCAACGACGGGGAATTTCCGAGACCACGCGGGGGGTTATTCCGCGACCTTGGAAGTACGATTCAAGCAACCGACAAAGGGTCGACTTCCCGGTTGCAAACGCCCCCGTGACGAGAACCTTGGGGCACTCCGAGAATAAACCGGCCGTTGACAACCGAATCTCCCATGGCCGCCGCCCAGACCGATGGGATCCAGGTCACGCCGCCGCGGCGAACTTTACTCGTGATCTCTGCGCGTGTCTAGGGGACGCAATAGCGAGAGGGACCTGCAGATCGCCTCGCGGATGGAAGGTCGCGACAGCTCACCAGCGTCCGCTAGACGCTGGATTGATGTGGTCCCTGCTCCGCCTGTTGCTGCTTCTCGCGATGCCACGGCTCCAGGGGCGTGAGTCGTTGCCGACCAGACTTCGCCAAGATTGCGAATTCTCGTCCTCGCTGCGTCTTCGTCGCCCTGCGTAATGAAGCTCCAGAGCCCACCGCGCACCATGGCTGCGAAGAGACCGCAGGGATTCTTCGTGCCGATTGCCAAGGCGTGCTCGACTGCCCCAAAGAATCGAAGGCGGTCGCATTCACTTCCCGTAATGTGCCCCCTGGCCTGAGCGTCAAGCCGGAGTGCCTCAAGCCGCCGGGCGTCGCGAAGATCTTCGGGAACGACCCGGTTAAAGGTCGGGCGTGATCCCCTACTCTTTCCTTCTGAAACACCAGACGGCCCGCGCGCGGCGGGTTTTTGGTCTTTAGATCTTAAAGAGAGTTCCTTGTCTCTATTACGGGGTGGTGATCCGGTTGTGGAAAACCGCTCTGGGGGTGGTGATCCGGTATGCCGGTCACAGGTCGGACCGTCCCAGGTGAGGTTGATTTCGATCTGGGAGCCCCAGCGGTTCAGGCTTCGCTGCGGCATGCTCTTGGGGATAAGCCAGCCAATCCGTATCAAGTGTTTGCGCGCGGCCTTCACGTTCCTTAAGTCCACCCCGAACACGTCCGCGATCCAGGAGGCCTTGCACCGACCCGTTGCTACGCACTGGCCCCCTCGATAGTACAGGCAGCGAAGGAGATGCCCGAGGATTGTCGCGATCACAACCCGCCTTGCGCCGCCGGCCATAAGTCGCACGATTCGCCGCGGGACGGGCACTCTGCGGTCATGGTTGGTAACGAGGTTAAGCCGCTCGTAAAAGGCAAGCTCGTCTTTGGCCAAAAGCCCCGCTTCCGAGTCACCGTGGACGATGGCGGTCTCGGACCACGTAAGGAGACCCGCCCCTTCAAGCCGTCGGATGGCTCCTCGCAGATGCTCGCCCCCTACCCCGCCCGTTAG
The DNA here is from genome assembly GCA_964615635.1 of uncultured Planctomycetales bacterium. GTDB lineage: Bacteria > Planctomycetota > Phycisphaerae > UBA1845 > PWPN01 > JAUCQB01. The sequence goes on along the minus strand of CAZTQK010000027.1, from coordinate 14,188 downwards.
CCGATGAACCTCTTCAATTGTGTAGCGCGGTCGCTGGCCAGGCTTAAGGCCACAGCGCCTCGCTATTAGCTCAAAACACGCAAACCAGACGCGAAGGTCCAAGAGACGAATGTTCCCCTGCCTATAGGCCCACCAAGCCGCCATAAGCGCCCTTGCTGGAATGAGACAGAATCCACCATCAGGTTTTCCTCTCGCTCCGTCGTTCACGCATCGTGGTCCCCTGCCCTCTGTTTTCATGACTGTGTACACCGAGATTGCGGACACACTTCGGGCGTCCGGTTCTACCCGGAGGAAGCAGGACAATTCCCGTCTCCAGGGAACACTTCACCAGCCAGCATGAAAACCGTTGACAACCCCGAGGACCGTGCGCTAGATTGGCCTTGCACGAGACAATCTGGCTTGTACGGTCTTAGGGGTATCTTTCGATCGTCAGCCGCGAAAAGGAGCGACCCTAGCCGGTCGCTTTTTTCGTTTCTGGCACCGTTTCGTCTGCTACCTCATAGACCTCCGCTTAATGCCAGCCGGGGGTGTGAGAGCTTGGCCCAGGAAGGGGGCAGACACACACCAAGCGGGCAATTCGACCCTATGCAATGGGCAAGTACCTGACAAGACAAAATCTTTGTTTGGCGGATTATGGAAGGCGGGAATGCGGGGATGCCCGCGTGCGGGAAGGCGGGGGAGCGGGATAGCGGGAACTCCCGAAAGCCAGATGGGCCAGGATTCTCGGGCGGCTCTTAGTGAATGTGCTTGCCAGGTTGTGCGTTCGCTCCCTTCCCGACTGCGGGAATACGGGACGGCCCGAAATCCCGAAAGCGGGCATTCGGGAAATCGGGAAGGCGGGAAGGCGGGCACGCAAAAAAATGATCGGCGCCGCAAATGCCGCCTAGCTTTTGGGCAGCGATACAAGATTCTATCTTGCCCAATCCCGAACACTCGCGATAGAGAACACTCAAGGCGGGAATGCCCGCATTCACGCATTCCCGCATGCGGGACTTCCCGAAAGCGGGAAGGCGGGCCACGGCAGTAAGGCGTTTTCGATTCGCGAAGGGGTTATGACTGCAAAACAAAGACTCGGGATTCTCATCGCTGTCGGTAACCAGAAAGGCGGAGTAGGGAAGACCACCAACACCGTGCACATCGCGGCGGCACTCGGACAAAACGGTTACAAGTGCCTCATCATCGACCTTGACCCGGCCGCGGGGGCAACCAAACACCTGGGGGTCCCGGAAAACAGCTTTGCAGGATCCTTGGAGCTCCTTAGCACCGATGAGACCATTGAAAACCTCGCCATCACCGACAAGATGCCAAGAGGCGTACACCTGGTTCCGTCACGCCCGCAGCTCTCGGAGCTCGATAACGTGCTCTCCAAATTCGTCGACCGCACCAAGGTGCTTGAACGGCCGCTTGCACCAGCAAGGCAGAAATACGATTTCATCTTCCTGGACACTGCCCCGGCTGCTGCAGCCATCACCACCGTTGCAGCCTACTCCACAGCGGAATGGTTTCTTCTGTCGGCGTTTCCGCATCCGCTCTCGCTTGGGGGCCTCACGGAGGCGTTCAACGACATTGCCGACGTGCGAAAGCACAGAAACCCGGGCCTGGAGGTTCTGGGGGTGGTGTTCACAAACGTAGACGGGCGAGCCACGCGGCTTCGGGAACAACTTGAAACCGTCGTAAACGAAGCGCTCCCGGGGCGACGCTTCCACACGTCGATCTCGCAAGCCGTGATACTCCCGGACCTTTCGGGGAGGGGAAAGACGCTCTTCCAAATGCCCAACTACACCAAGATCAACGTCGCAAACCAGTACCTGCGGCTTTCAGCCGAAATCGAGCACCGCGTGCTAAACCGCGAGGCCTTTGTTGCAGGGACGCTTGCCAAGTTTGATGTTGCGGGTTTTGAGGCCAGACACGCCGCGCTCGCCACCCCGGAAGAGCCGGAGCTAAAGGCCGCTGCAAACGAATGAGGATGATGTTCCATGGCAAAAGCGCTTCGAGAACCTCCACCATCGAGCTCGGTAGCCCGGCTGCTCGATAAAGAAGCGGCGGCACGCGCCGTCGCTACGCCGCGGTCTGCTGAAACGCCGCAGGCACAGGCCCCAAAGACTGTCACCGTGAACTTCCCGGCCCCGACAACAGCCCCCTCAGGTGAGCCGGCCAACCTGAAACGCGAATTCGTGTTCAGCCCCTCAACTGACCAGACGTTTACAAGACTTGTTGACCTCTACAGGCGCTCGACCAGCACACGGCTTAGCAGCAGCCACGTTCTTCGAGCCATTCTAAAAGGCATCGCTCACTCCATGGACTCACTGGATAGGGAGGCGCGAAGAATCGGACCACTCAAGCTTCCGGGGAACGCTCGGGGGAGGGAAGGGGAGCGCGAGCGGTTCGAGGAGCGAATTGCGGAGGCGTTCGTGGCTGGCGTCCGGGCTGCGCCGGCATTGGACCGGGAATAGGTTGCCTGCTCTTCGCGAGTAGCGGAACCCACCGGTGTAAGTTCCCGGAAGCACGGCTTCTGTGTCATATGCGAGCAAGGTGCGCGTCATGATTTGGCATAGTTACAGCATCATCCCCGTCGGGCCTGTGATTCCGCTCAAGTATCCGCTTGAACCGAACGACCGTAGAAGGTGAGGCCTGCCCGCACTGGCGGCGGGTGTGTGTGTTTGGTGTGCTCGTGTCAGGCATCAAGATAGGAAGTAACATATCGTCGCTTACGGCCCAGAGGTATCTGGCACAGGCATCGGAGTGCCTGTCGAACTCGTTTGAGCGCCTCTCGTCAGGGATGAGGATCAATAAGGCGTCAGATGATGCGGCGGGACTTGCAATCTCGGAATCCCTCAAGAAGGACGTTCGTGTCTACACGCAAGCGGTAAGAAACCTTAATGACGGCGTCTCGGCCCTGAATATCGCGCGGGGTGCGCTGGCTGAACTCGCTAATCTCACAATTCGTCAGCAGGAGCTTGCCGAGCAGGCAGCAAACGGGGTCTACACCTACAAGCAGAGAAAGGCGCTAGACGGGGAGGCGGAGGCGCTGACTGATGAGTTTAACCGGATTGTCGAGAGCACGAAGTTCAACGGATTGCCGCTTTTGGATGTGACCCAAAGTGGGGAGATAAGGCTTCAGGCCGGCTACGGCACGGATGGATCTCTGGCCTTCGATCTGGGCTCTTACCTGGCGCGCGTGGTGGGAACGGGAAGTTTCGCGATGAGCGCAAGCTATGCGTCGCAGAACGGGTCCGTACCGTTGGGCGCTTGGAGCCAGTCCACTGCGCTCGGAGATCTAAACGGTGACGGTATCGCCGATATGGTGGTGGCGGGATATGCTTGGGACGGCAGCCGCTATGTCGGCCGCACATCGGTGTATCTTAATGACGGCACGGGGAGCTTCACCTTGGCCCAAACCTACGCCTCTCAGGATGATGGGAGCCACGATAGCGTTAGCAGCTCCGCTGCGCTTGCGGATATAAACGGCGACGGCATCTCGGATATGGTGGTGGCCGGGCGTGTCTACGACGGCGGCCGCTATGTCGGCCGCACATCGGTGTATCTTAATGACGGCTCGGGGAGCTTCACCTTGGCCCAAACCTACGCCTCTCAGGATGACGGAAGCCATGATGGCTACAGCTACTCCACTGCGCTTGCGGATATAAACGGCGACGGCATCTCAGATATGGTGGTAGCCGGGTCTGTTTCTGACGGCAGCCGAAATGTCGGCCGCACATCGGTGTATCTTAATGACGGCACGGGAAGCTTTGCATTGGC
>CAZTQK010000027.1:0-10329 GCA_964615635.1 uncultured Planctomycetales bacterium | reverse complement strand
GTGGTGGCCGGGCGTGTCTACGACGGCAGCCGCTATGTCGGCCGCACATCGGTGTTCTTTTCGAACGACCTCTCCACCCGCACCACGGTCGTGAGGCAAGATCTCACCTCCCAGTCCGCAGCCAGGGCATCGCTTATCGCCTTTCAGCAGCAGCTCTCAAGAATCTCCTCAGAGGTCGGCAATATCGGCTCCTTCTTAAGCCGCATCGATCTCGCCATAAATTCCGTCTACGCGGCGCGAGAAAACTACTCAGCGGCCCAGGGGCGGATTGTGGATGCCGATGTGGCACAGGAATCAGCAACACTTATCCGCTCGGAAATCCAGCGGCAGGCCGGGGCGGCCGTGCTGGCCCAGGCCAATCGGCAGCCGGCCCTGGCGCTGCAGCTCCTGCGCAAATGACCCCGCCCGGGCGCCGCTATCCGAGCAGCCTTCGCGAGTAGCGGAACCCACCGGGACCAGTTCCCCGAGGGCGATAGACCTTCGGCGTCATCTGCTCGCGAAGATTGAGTTTGAGTTGCCCCGGCCGGCTGTGCTAATCTCGGGGCATGAGCAAGATGTACAAAGTGACGTTTGGCCGCTGGGACGACGAGGAGGAGGAGAAGCTACCCACCCTCTGGGAAGACCGGAGGAACCTGCTCATTGCCTTCCTCATCGGTGCAATCCTGGCGCTCAGTGTCTTTCACCCGCTGTTTTTCTAGCGGCTGGGCCTGCTTGGTACTCAAGAAACGGCACAGGCATCCTCATATGCGGCGGATGCGGCCAAAAGAAAAGGCCAAGGTTTTTGGCCTGGCCTTTCCGTGGGTTTGGAATGGGCTAGAGGAGCTGTTGTATCAGCCGCTCGGCTCCGAGCGTCAATACGCCTCCACTGGCCACAGCGACGCAATACCGCCGCACTCTTTCGACCCACACCTTGAAGGGTGTCTCCGGGACGAGGATGCGAAGAGCAACCTCAAGCTTTCGCCATTCATCGTTACGCATATATACCTCCATTTTTAGGTTGACGACATTGCTCCAGACCGAAGTCAGGACCAATTCCGACCTAGATTGGAGGAAGAAAATGCTACGATGCCGGAGCACGGCACCGGCGACTTTTACCTCTCGCCGGTAAGAGGAAAGAAACCCATCGTACGGCACACACGTGCCGCTAAATTGTATCCGCGAAACGACCCGCCGCGGGCGAAGGCAAGAGGATTTTGTGATTTTTTTTGACGGGCGGGGGGAGGGGGCTTCCGGCCCCCCCGGTCACACCCCGCGTGAAAGCCACCATAACAATTGTGTCAGGTGGAGAGATTGGGTCCCCAGGAAGGAGGCTCAGTCATGCCAGAAAACCCGAAAAGCGGTAACGCAAAGAACAGACCAGTTCATGAGATCCGCTACGGGGGTATTAAGGCCGTCGTCTGGTGCAACCAGACGGCAAACGGCCCGATGTACAACGTGACGGTCGCTCGCCTATTCAAGGACGGTGACACATGGAAGGAGTCCTCAGGCTTCGGCACGGACGATTTGCTTATCCTCGCCAAGGCGCTGAACGACGCCCACACGTGGATCCACTCCCAGAAGGAAAAGACGGCGGCAGCGTAGCCACCGCCAACAATCACGAAGGTTTCGACCTTCATCACTTTGGTTTACTGGGCACCCTAAACCTCCACCTGCCCATTCACCAAAGCCGCCAGCAGCCCTAAAGCCGCCCCGGCTTCGCCGGGAAGTGCCGTCCGCAGCCTGCGCTTCGGCTCTGGTCGCGGTGCGGCAACGCTTGTCCCCGCCCAAGGGGCGGTTACGCGCCTTGCTCTTCGCACCGCTTCCCGCCGCTCTCCACTTCGGCCGCGTTCCATGTTGCATCGGGCCAAGGCCCGATCCGTAACCCCCTTTTTTCCAGGGACCGGGTTTTTGTCCGCCAAGCCGGGTGAGCGAACAAAAACCCGGCCCTCTGGAAAAAAAGCTGCCTCTGGCAGCTTCCCCGGGACAAACACGCGGCTAAAGGAGGGCAGCGCGGCCGCTTTTACGGAGAAACAAACATGGACTTAATCTGTACACGCTGCGGAGAACCTTGGGACCTGGACTACGTGCTCCACGACGCCCCCGGCGACTTCAAACGCACCGGAGGCCTCATAACGCACTGCCCATCCTGTCCGACCGAAGAACCCAAACACCCACCAGCACAACGCGAGCGGCTGGCCGCAATCGCCATGCTGGCCGGCCTTCTCGGAAACGACATCGACGGCCTGGCCGCGAGCCTGGAGGACTTCGACCTGCTGAAGCTTAAGCACTAACCCCGCGCGCTGGCCGGGCCAAGCGCCTGGTCAGCCCCATACATAAGGAAACAAGACACAATGAAACCGAAATTCTCGTTAGGACGAACCGTCATCACGCCAAACGCCCTGCACACCATCCACCCAAGAGATGTTCACGCGGCACTGTGCCGCCACGCCTTTGGCGACTGGGGGGAAGTGTGCCAGGAGGACAGGCAGGAAAATGAGTTCTCGTTAACCCATGAGCTTCGGCTCCTTTCGGTCTACCACGACCGAAACGGCACAAAGTTCTGGATTATCACCGAGGCAGACCGCTCTGCGACAACCATTCTCCTGCCCGATGACTACTGACAAACAACCAAAGCCGGGCGCGACCCGCCCGGCGCCACGGCCCATGCCCGCCTTCCGATCCGGCCCCCGCACATGCCTGTCCCGCGGCTCAGCACGGAGCCCACCGCCCCTTTGCCCTGTGACACGACCCCACCGAAGGCATCCGGCACCACATCCATTCGCCACACCCCCACAATTGCCGAGTCAGATGCCTTGCGGTTATCGTAACCGGCGCTCTTGCAGCGGCATATGACTTGCGGCGTTTACGGCCTCGCGCGTGCACCAAGGCGTGTTCCGGGCCGTCGCGAAGTTGTAAAAGGACGGGCCTTTCGTTGTCATTCGAGCTCGCAGTTCGAGACACGCGAATTCTGGAAACGCTTACCCGCCGCGTCCGGCTCGTTTCCATTGCCCAGGCTGCGCGCGTCTTCTGGTTGAATACCGACCAGCCCTTGAAAAACGCCCGACGCCGGATTGCCCAGCTTGAACGGGCGGGGTTTCTCGAACAGCTCGTCTTGCCCGCACATCCTGAGATAGAGCTTTCGGCGCCTGTCGTGGTCTGGACGCCAGGTTCCGCCTCTCCGGATTTTGGATCCATCGCCTATCGCCTGAAGACCAGGTGGCCCGAGCCCGTTCGCCCCACACGCGTCATCATTGCCACTGACGGGGCAGGGAACTGGCTTGGCGGCTCGGGAGGCAGACACCCCCGGCCAAGCGAAGCCACCCACGATCTCCACCTGGCCGCGGTGTACTTTCGCATGCTGCGGCAGCAGCCCAAACGCGCGAGGTATTGGCAGTCTGAGGCCCAGATTCTCGCAAGGGGAGGGGGCCGAAATGAAAAGCTCCCCGACGCTATAATCCGAAGCCCGAGCGAGAAGACCGTGATCGAGTTCGGCGGCGAATACTCAAAACGCAAACTCGCCGCCTTCCATACTCATTGTGCCGACCGAGGCCTCGCCTACGAGATTTGGTAGATGGAAGAGCGCGATCTAAGAATACTGCATCATGTCGGCCTGTACCGGATCACCCTTCGGCCGGTGCTGGAACGCCTGTTTTTCGCCGGCACTTCCTGCGGAAACGTCGTCCAGCGGCTTCGCCAACACGGCTATCTTCGCACCGGCAAGCTCCCGGGCAACATAAGCTACTACCAGTTGACCCCGTCCGCCGCCACAACCATTGGGCTTCCGGTAAGCCGCGGAACCGTCTTCCGTGCCCAGGCGCTCCAGCAGCACCTGTCCATCCTCTATTTCTGCTGCATGCAGGACACCCGCCGATACCGTATCGAAAACGAGCAGCTGAGTCAGTCGTTCCAGGAGCATCCGCCCCAGGGCGACCACTGCATTGAGGAAACACCGAACCGAAAGCGCCTCTACCACCTCTACGTGCCCGCCCCAAACACGAGCATCCGCAACATCATCCGCGAAATCCGGCACGACTTCCGCCAGGCCATTGCCAACTCCGGGGTCCGGCCCTGGATCGCCGGCCGCATGTACGCTTTCGCCGTTTTGGTCGATACGCCGCAGCGCCGCTCCACTGTGCGCGAACAACTCAAAACCACCCTGGAAGGAACGGCCCCCCTCATCAAATACGCCTACTTCTGCGTAGAGACCGTCCCGGGATACCGAACCATTCACACCATGTTCAAGCGGAAAGGGGAGACGTGATGGCGTCATGCGCCTGGACTGGTCTGGGGCCGGCCCCAAAAAGACGTAAGACCCCGAAGGGCCTTAAGTCTTCCGGCTGTTTTTCTATTTATCATAGGCTCCTCCATCGGATATTCCCTTCTGCACTTTGGCCAGAAGGTACGGTTAAAACTCGCTCAGGATCCGCCGGATCCTCAGAGAATTCAAACCAGTTCGGAGCCTACAAACCAGAGCCGGTCCCCGCGTTTTTCGCCTCTTGCGGGAGAGAGGAATCAATTCTTGTTGTTCGCACTAGGCAATTATACACGACCGCCGCTTGGCGCGGGCGCAGGATTTCAGAAAATCTTGGCCGACGACAGTTTTCTCCTGCGGGCGAGCGCCGCCCCGCCCCAGGGGTGACACCGCGATGAAACCAAACATCCGGGATACAACCGATCCGCTTGACACCTCACTCCTGCCGCCGGCCAAAGGCATGAGCCTGGACTACCGCACCCAGCCCCAGGGAGACGCTGGCGATCGAAGCCGGACCGTCTATCGTCTTATCGCAATAAGTCTTCTAAGCGTCGGTGCCGTCGCCCTGTGCCGCATCATCGCCTCTGCCCTTAACGCCTCTGAAGCGACGCTGTTTCGCGTGGCGCTTCTGTTCTGGTGCCTTGCCTATCCGTGCCTCGCGGCCGTTGCTCTGGTCCAGTACCTCCGAAAACGCTCTCTGCAACAGGTCATTGCCTGGCTCGCCATTCCGCCTGCCACCTGGGGGGTGCTCCACCTTGCCACGGCAAGCTACGGCCCGCTCGCAACGTACGCGATCATCTTTCTCCCCGCCGTTGTCTTCTCCATTGTCCTGGCTGACAGGATTGCCGTCCACCATGCCGCCTGGATGATGGCTAATCCGGTGCTTACCCCCTCCACTCGGCTCAAATGGAAAGAGACCTTCCGCTCCAGGCTGCCGGGAAGCTTCGCCGATTGGAGAGGCCGCGTGCGAAACGCCCGGCTGCTCACCACCGGCTCATTGCCCCCGGGCGAAGCAGAGGCGTTGGTTTACCCCCTGGCCGCAGTCATCGGCTTGGCCGCTCCGGTTGTCGGCCTGCTCGTGTTCCTAGTCTGCTATGCACTGCCTGCCACGCAGTTTTTCGCCGGCATGCTCGCCACTGTCGCCATCGTCACGCTCTTTAGTGCCGTCTGGCTTTTCTGGAACTACGGTTTTCAGCCGCATCGTTTGCGTTTGCGGCTTGTCTTTTGGGTCACATGGCGGGCCATCGTAAGCTGGTTCACCTACAACGCCCAACAAACGCCGGCCGCAGGCGTCTTTCAAAGCCCCGCGGGACCGCAACCACGGCGCCAAGCCCTCTTTGCCATCGCGGTCTTTTTTCTCACACTTTCCATCCTTCCCCTCGCTGCGTACTTTCCTCTTGTCCTCTTTCTCTCCGGCCCCGAGCCCTGGCTTGAACAGATCCGGCCACCCGAGGAGGCCTTGCCGGTGCCTCCTGTGCCTGGCTTGGCAGAAGTCGAGCGGACGCTCGATCAGACTGAACGGCTCTACTACGAATCGCGCGCCACTCCCGAGGAACGCACTGCATACTTGAGGCAGGTCGCCGATCGAAGGACTGAACTCCTGCGCGCCGCCTACGACCTTGGCATCCAGCAATTCATGCTTGGCGCGCTTAACGAAACGCCCGAGCGCTGGCTTGTGGTCGCCTTTCGCCGCACGTTCAGGCTCGACACGTTTTTCTCTTTTGCCTTCTTTCTCTCTGTCGGCCTTTCGCTTATCGCCGGCCCGGCCTTCTTCTTTCTGCTTGTCGCCTTTCTTGCCGGCAGATTGCTCACGGTTTACTACCTCGCCCTTGAAGACGCCCAGGCCACCCAGCATCCGCCGGGGGTCTCTGTCTGGGACGGCCGGGTGCGACGTCTTCGAGCATCGTCGTTTAGCGTTCAAGTTGCTGACTATAGCGTCCGCGAAGCTGATCATCTTTGGCTTGGCACGAGCACCGTCAACGACTACCCCATACTCCTCGACAGACGGCTCCTGTGTGACCACGCACATATCCTTGGAAGCACCGGCTCGGGCAAGACTGCTCTGGGACTAGCGCCACTTGTCACACAACTCATCCGCATCGCTGATTCATCGGTCGTCATTATCGACCTTAAGGGGGATCCCGCACTTTTCCATGGAACCAAGCTTGAAGCCGACAGTGCTCATCTGCCGTTTAAGTGGTTTACCAACGAGCTTGGAAACGCCACTTATGTGTTTAACCCGCTTATCCAGGCCTATCGACGCCGCCTGACGATTTATCAGCGTACCGACCTCCTCATGGGCGCCTTTGGCCTCATATACGGCCGCGGATACGGCCGCGACTACTATTCTGACATCCAGAACCACCTCCTGTTCCGCGCGCTGCGGCACGACCCGGATTGCCCGTCTTTTGTCAGGCTCTATGACCTGCTGCGAAAGCCCGAGCTTTACCACGACATGGGCAAACGAGAGCTTCAGGAGGCGTCCCACATCTGGAAAATCGTTGAAAGGCTCGCATCGTTCGAGGCGCTAAACGCCAATAGTGCCGACGGCACACCACAGGCCGTGCTCGATAATGCCATCGACATGGGACGGTGTTTTGAGTCGCCGCAGGTGCTCTATTTCTACCTGCCTGCCGCGCTTGAAAGCGTCTCAGTCGCCGAAATAGCCCGGCTTGCGCTCTATTCCCTGCTAACCGCGGCTGCCAGCGCCCGAGAACGCCGGCCACAGGTGTACCTCTTCATCGATGAGTTTCAGCAGGTGGCGTCCAGCAACCTGCAAATCATCCTGCGCCACGCCCGAAGCATGAATATCGGCGTCATTCTCGCCAATCAGACCATGGCCGACTTAAGAACCCCCGACGCCGACCTTACACCCATTGTCTCGGCCAACACCCATTTTAAGCAGATCTTCTCCGTAAACGACGTGTTCCAACAGGAGCTTATGAGCAGGGCGTCCGGAGAAACCATCTACGAGCTTGTCTCCCGCGCCGAATCCAAGTCCTGGCAGCCGTGGGGGCCGTGGCCAACCACCCGAACTGTCACGTGCGACACCCACGAACACATCGGCCCCCGCCACCGAGTAAACGACATCATCGAATTCAGCAACCACCCGCAACGCTGCCTTGTTCAGACAAGTCGCGGAAGCGGCTTCACCCAATTTGGCGGCTTGAGCTTCATCATGGCCACCCAGTTCCACATTACCCGCGACGAATACCGCCGCCGAAGCGAGGCTCCGTGGCCGCTCCCCAACCAGGGCACCATCAGCCCCGAGGTCGAAACTCCCGCCCCCCGCGAGGAGACGCCTGAGCAAGATGATAGGCGAGCCGCAGCCGAGGCTACCTACGAACAAATGAACCCGGAAGACCTTGAGCGCCTTCTCCAGCAGGCCAAAGACATGGAGGGACCGCCGGCAACACCGCCGCCCAAAGGCCCGGACCGGCGGCCCCGGCGCCAGGCCAAGAATCGCGACAAATCAGGAGATGAACCCGATGAGTCAACCGAACCAGATTGAGCCGTATGTTCCCCCCACAGGGCGGCCCACACCGCTCTACATGGTCCCCGCACGCCGCCGCGGCCCATGGCGCGGTGTCATCCTGTTCATTATCGCCGCGGCAATGGGAGGAGGGGGCGTATTCGCCTATCTCCAATGGCGCTCCCAAACTGCCGGCTCGGATCTCATCGAGAAGACCCGCCAAATCCAAGACATGCAACGAGAGATGGAGCTTGCAGACGTTGCCGCAAAGCAGCGAGAAAAGGTCGCTCTCGCCAAAGCCCGCCTCCAGGCCCTTTCGGACCAATTCCAGGGCGTGCTGTTGCTCGTAACCGAATGCGAATCAGAGCTTAAGGCCTGGGATGCGAACGTCACCGCACTTCTAACGAGCGACCGTGGCAAAGTCCTGGCTGGAGACCCAGCGTCGCTGACTGTCTTTCGCTCAATCTATAACCAGCGCCGGCCTGGGAAGGCCGAACTACAGGCCATTCGTACCCGCATTGAGCTTCTCTTTGACCCCATCAGGGCCGCGCTCGCCGCACAAAACACAAGCTATACGCCGGAACCGGGGCTCACGGGCGCGATAGAGGCCGAGCGCCAGGCCTTGCTCGGTTTCATTCAAACGTACCACGAACCCCGCCTTCGTGTTGAGGCAATGGTGGAGGCCGCTTCCCGGGCGAATGCCCCGGCCACGGTCACGCTCGAAACCGCCCTTAAGAATCTCCTCACCAAAGAGACAGATGAACAGATAAAGGCCATCTATGCCGCTGAAGAGGATGCTCGAAAAAAGGGAGACACGGAGATCGCTGCCGCGAGGGCCGCAAAGGTCCAACAGGAGAAAGAGAACCAGCGCAAACAAATCGAAGCCGAAAAGAAGGCCGAAGAGGAACGCGGCAAAATAAAGGTCGCCCAAGTCCAGGCGGAAACGCGCGCTCAGCAAATCCTCGCCCAGACTCAAGCCGCAAGCACTGTCGACGACGCTGACCGCCAACGGAAAATCAAGCTTTGTCAGTCCGACGAGGTAAAGCAGCTCCTCGCGCCGTTCCTTGCCGAAGGCTACTATCAGCCCGGCAGCACCAATCTGGAGGCCACAAAGAGGCCCATGTCGCTCTCCAGGCTCCAGGGTTATGGCGCGCTCGCGTCCACGCATCAGGGGCTCATCAGGCTCGTCATGGCTGCCACCTGGAAGGGCGACCGCGTGCGTCCCCGCTGGCCATACACTCACAACATCAACAGCCTGAAACCCGACGCCATGGAGCAGATCAATAAGGCCCAGCAATACCTGCGAGAGCTCGGACCCACCATGGTCGAACTCAAGATGCTCTCCGAATGACCGCCGGGGTTGCCTGAAGCCCGGGACTCGTCAGCGCCACCTTCCGGACGGGGGGCATGGCGCCCACGTGAAATCTCTTACTTAGCATCCAGAATGCGCTATAATGGCCCGCGCAGGCCCGCGGCGCTCTCTCTCATGCAGAGGGGGGTAGAGAAGACAGCCAGCCTTTCGATCGCCTGAATTCCAGTCCCACCATGCAGGAGGTCGAGAGGCCGGTGGTGCACCAAAGGTTCCCAATTACGTTTCATCAGCCAATAAGCAGTTTCAGAGTGACGCCTTCGGAGTAGGGCAGGGCAGGGGAGCGAGACCGGTTGCGCGGCTGCCGGCAATCGCGACCGCCCAATCGGTTTCGTTTTCTAACCCTTTTACCCTTTTTCCAAAGGAGGCATGCTCATGCCAAACCTCATAGAAGCCAGTCAGGAGTTGTTTCGGCGCAAGCCGGATGAGTGCTATCCAACGCTTCAGGCGCTCTGGGAGCACTGCAACCGGCAGAAAGAAGAATCCGCCGAGTTGTGGCAGCCGTCCCAGCGGCTGCGGCCCAAGCCGTATCCCGGCACGCTCGTGCTCGGATTCGACGACCCGGACGGGGAGGTGTTCCTGAACGATTGGTCCTTCTCCCAGCTCTGCAGGCTCGCAGGGGTGAGCAAGGACACAATCAATCGGCTCTCGCCGGAAACGGCAAGCCGCGCGCTTCAGGAGACCGTGCCCCTCATCGAGAAGCCCATCCAGGTGCTGACGGCCAACGCAGGCGTCCGCTCCGTCCACGGTGTCGCGTACACGCGGCTCTGGGACGTGGACCTCCTCACGATGCTGCGCGAGTTTGCGACGGATTTCGAGCCGCCGCAGCCGGGTGCAAATGGAGCCACGGGGCTCTACGCAGGGGAGCAGGATATGTTCACCTTCCTCATCGACCCCACGGGCTGGGCGGAGATCGACGGCCAGGCGTACGCGCCGGGATTCTTCGTCTGGAATTCGGAGGTCGGTCGGAGATCCTTGGGGGTCTCGACCTTCTGGTTCCAGGCCGTCTGCCAGAACCACATCGTCTGGGACGCCACGGAAATCGTGGAATTCACCCGCAAGCACACGGCGCGGGTCCACGAGTCGCTAAACGAAATCCGCTCCATCATAGAAGCCCTGGTTCAGAAGCGTGACCAGCGCCGCGACGGCTTCGTCAAGGTGATCCGGAAGGCCATGGGGACTACGCTCGGCGACGCGGCCGACGAGGTAGAGAAGCTCCTCGCCAGGAACGGAATCACCCACGCGATGGCGAAGAAG
>CAZTQK010000026.1:0-27992 GCA_964615635.1 uncultured Planctomycetales bacterium | reverse complement strand
ATGCCGCCGGCAGCCATCTGGCGACAGATGGTCAGCCCGGCGCCGGCCCTGACAAAGCCATCTGAGTTTGTGTGATAACCGAGACGAGCGTGCGGTAGGGCAGGGGCGAGGCCGCCGCGGCGACCGAGACCTGCCGCGTCGTTGAGCCTCGACTTGCCCTCCTTGCAGACGCTTTCAGCCGGAGTTGTGTCTTGGGGCTCGGTTCGCATCGCCATATCTTACCACGCCATTGCGAATCCGTTAAATATGCTCAATTGCCGAGGATGGTGGGGAGTCGTGACAGAATCGGCGGGTTGTGCCAGATGGAGCGGGGTGAGCAGTCAACCGTATTCAGGGGGCTTGCCTGCCGAAGGACGGCCCATTTGCACTTCGGGAAAGACCGCTGAAACGGCCTGTTTCCGGCTCGCCTCTGCCGCTGCCGCCGAAAGCCACGAGGACGGCCGCTGATTCTGTGACGGACGCGGGACCATGGTTTATCGGGGTATGGGTTCGACGGACACATCGTCAATAGCGACCAGCCAGCGTTCTTTCGACAGACTTGAGCTTACCAGTTGGAGACACAGGATCGGACTGTCGCAGGGGGCAGTGAGTTCCAGAACGACTTCCGTCCATTCCTTGGCAATTGGTTTGCCCGCTGGGCGCGCGCCGCGTTCTCCGTCGGGGTTTAGAAGCGAGGCGGTCATAATGACCGCGGCCTCCTGGTTCTCTGGCCCAGAGTAGCGGGCGAACCATCGGACCCGAAAGCTCTCACCTTTCGCCCCTCGAATCGGGGCTTCAACTTGGTCATCGAAGGCTCGTTTCGGCGAACTGGGCAACTGCGCCAGGAGCAACGCGTGATCTCCGCTGTGACAGTGGTGCTTGTCGATCGCGCCGCCGTCGCGGCAGACGGACGGCCCGGTGACGGCCCATGCCCAGGGAATTCCTGCCCGGAACAGACTCTCGAAACCTCCGTTGGCGATCAGTCCCTTGGGAACAAGGAACGGGACCCGTGCGACGGGCATACCCGGCTTCTCGCTGACGATCGACGAGACAACGGCCAGTAGCGGCGTTTCCTGCGGCAGACCCGACAGGACAACGTTGAGGATGTTCGGATCGCCTTTTTTCGAGTTCAGGCGTTTGCCCTGCTCGTCGAAGACCTCGACCAGGCTGGGTGGGTCCTCCTCCTCCGTAGCCGAGGCGATCAGACCGCTGATCGCCGGCGCGCCGTCCGGCTGAAGCACGAATCGCAAAGAGATGGGTCGAGGAGTGCCCGGCCGGGCCAACTCCTGGAATGCCTGGAACGCGGGGCGAGGACGCAGATTCAGATCGCACAGGCCGTATCCGAGGTGTACCGGCTCAAAATCAGCGATGGCCAGTTGTTGAGCGATGAGCACATCCTTCTGGTCCGGGCGACTGAAGATCTTGAGAAACTCCGCGGTGCCTCGCTGCTGGACGTCGAGGCCCATTTCGCCGGTGTTCCAGCCGTACTCGGTGATCCAGATCGGCACTCCCGAATCGCCGTACTTGGCGGCGACGGCCCGGATCGCGTCGAGCTTGCGGAGTAGCTCGTCGATGGTATCCGTCGGCCGTTTGTTGTACGGGTGTTCTGCGATGGCATCCCAGAACTTCTCGTTGCCGTACTTATCCCTTCGCAACTGATAACACTCCTCGACGAAAACAGGCGCATGGCCTTCGACGTCGTCGAGGCCGCCAACGGCGACTTGCGCGGCCGGGTCAACGGTCTTAATCGCCTTGTAGCACCGTTGCAGCCAGGGCAGATACGTGTGGGCCATTCGGGCATTGTCGCACCCCTCGTTGATCCAACTGCACCCGTTCTGCTCGTTCCAGAACTCGTAGTATCTGGCCCTGCCTTTGTACCGCTCGGCCATCCTGGTAATGAAGGTGGTGAAGTCAGCCGCATGCTCCTCCTTGGGAGGATGATTGTGTGCGTTCTTTCCGGTCGGGCTCACCCAGGCGGGGATGTTGCAGATCTACACCACGGGCTCGATGTGGTACTTGGTGCAGAGGTCGATTTCCCGGTCGAGGCTCGACCAGTCCCACTTGCCCTTCTCGGCTTCAATTTCGCGCCAGCTCGACAGCACGCGGGCCGATCGGCTGCCCGCTTCGCTGAGCTTTTGGAACAGCAGCTCGTCATAGCGGACAAAGTCGCTGCCTTTTCGGGAGGCGCCCACGGCCGCACCATTGCCGACGGGGTTGACGCTGAAAACCATCGGTCGGTCGAACGCATCGGCCCACGCGGGCGCGCCCGCAAGCAGAACGCAGACAACGGACAGGGACAGGTATGACCGGGTCATCAGTTCAATTCCTCCTGGCGACAAGGCTCGTTCACAGGCCTTGCCCATCTTACTGTGGCCCGGCACATCGTGCACGCGGGATCGAGGATGGCCCATGGCTCAGGTGGGTGGCGAGACACGGTTGGATCTGCTACTCTGGGCACGCTTGACCGGGTTGGGTTCTTCTCATCAGGAGGTTGTCGCCATGTCCAGTTTCGTCGGCCGAATCAGGAGCCTGTTGTGGGTCGCGATCGCCGGGCTTGTCTGGTCACAGTTGACCGGCTGCGGACCGCAAGCCGCGACACAGTGGTACAAGGGCAACACCCACTCGCACACCTGGTGGAGCGACGGGGACAGTCCGCCTGAGACAGTGGTCAAGTGGTACAAGGATCACGGTTATCACTTCCTGGTGCTCAGCGATCACAACGTGCTCAGCGAAGGTGAGAAGTGGGTGGCGGCTGATAAGCGGCGAGCAGGGGCTGCCAAGATTTATGAGGAGACGTTCGGAGCTGCACAGGTGGTCAAACGGCAGGGTGCCGACGGACAGACCGAGTATCTCTGCGCGCCGCTCGACAAAGTGAAACCGCAGTTTGAGGAATCGGGACGCTTTCTTCTGGTTGTCGGCGAAGAGATCAGCGACAGCGCGGAGGGCAAGCCCGTTCACCTCAACGGGGTCGGCATCACGGCTCTGATTCCTCCCCAGAAGGGCAGCGACATCTTCGATACCCTCCAGAACAATGTGAACGCGGTGTTTGCCCAGCGGGCCCAGACCGGCCGTCCGATGCTCGTCCATGTGAATCACCCCAACTTCGGGTGGGCCCTGCGTGCCGACCACATCGCCAGGCTGCGGGGACCGGCGATGTTCGAAGTGGCGAATGGGCATCCGGGGGTCAACAACCTCGGAGATGACACGTACCTGTCGGTCGAGCGGATGTGGGACGTGATGCTCACCAAGCGGTTGGCTGAGTACGGCCTGCCGGTCATGTACGGGTTCGCCACCGACGACGCTCATACCTTCGCTGCCCCCGGAGGGGCCGGGCCGGGTCGCGCGTGGGTGATGGTGCGAGCCTCAGCCCTGACCGCAGACGACTTGATCGAGGCCATGGATCGAGGTGATTTCTACTCGTCGACCGGCGTCACCTTGAAACAGGTCTGCTTCGCCAACGATCGCCTCGACATCGAAATCGAACCGGAGCCGGGCGTGTCATACAGGACACAGTTCATCGGGACGCTCGATGGTTATGACGATTCAGTGGCCTGGCTACCCAGCGACCCGAAGCGAGGGATGACCTGCCGCTACAGCGACGACATCGGGCGAGTTCTCTGCGAGCAGGCCGGCACCAAGGCATCGTACAAGCTGACTGGCAAGGAGCTTTACGTTCGGGCGAAGGTGATCTCCACCGCCAGGCACGCGGCCCCGGTGGTCGCGGGCGATTTTCAAGTGGCCTGGAGCCAGCCGGTCCAACCGGCGTGCAGAAGTGGCGGCGTGCAGTGAACGGCGGATAACGCCGTGACGGATCACTTCATCGCGAAGACGTATTGGAACCGCGCGTTTGGGGCGGTATCGCCGTTGACAGTGAATTCCATCACGTCGTTGTCGCGCTGAATGTTGTCGGCCCACTTGAAGCCCAGGCGCAGCGGGGAATCATCGCGGGGCGGCAGAATCCGGCGCGGCAGGGCCAGTTCCAGTTCGCTGCCGCTCATGCGATACTCGACTTCGCCGATTGCGGTCCACGTTCCATTCTTGCCCGCCTTTTCGATCACGGATTTCGTCTGACCGCCAAGTGTCCTGTTCACCCGGAAATCGTAGCTCTCCCAACCCGTGGCGAGGTCATTGTCGGCATTGATGTAGAGGAGCATCCAGTTCGGATCAGTATGAGGCGTGATGGCGGAGGCTGTCCGGGCGTAGAAGCAGACGGTACTGCTGTCCGCGGCCACTTTCAGAAGCACGAAGTCGTTCCGGCCGGTCTTGTTGACATAGCGTCCCGCATCATCATAACCCGGGTGGTCCCTGTGCATGGTGTCGCCCCGATCGTCGCGGAACTCAGGTTGTACGCCGGCCCAATCCGAGAAGTCGCCGTCGATCGTGATCGTTGCCGAGCCTGAAGCGGATGGCACTAGACGGATTCCCTTGAACCGGCGGATCCCGTCGACCATCTGGTAGTAGTAGTTGTCCCAGTGCCCACCTATCATCGGCTCGACGTCCCGGCTGTACTCTTGGGTGAACTGATCGACAAACATCACCGGTTCGCGGACGCCGTTGAATTCCGGCAGACGCATCGCGATCCATTCGTTCCAGCCGGTGATGTAGATGAACTCGGGGTCGAGTTCCAGGGCGCGTTCCCACTGCTCGGCGAAGTTCAGACCATGCAGCACGGCATCCGGGCGTTCATCTTTGGCCCCGTTATGCCAGCTTCGACCATAGGTGTTGGCTTCGCTGAAGGCGCAAAGCCGCTTGCCGCTGGCGTTCTGGGCAACGCTCACCGAGACCTGTTCGACCTTGTTGGTGTCGCTGTAGTAGGGCTGCTGCGGATGGATCTGGAGCCATTGCCACTGATTGGAGCCGGTGGGGCCGGAAAAGTAGTCCGGCCCATGCGGCCGGAAGGTGAACGCTTCCCGCATTTCCGGCGGGGCGTGCTGCTTCCTTGCCAGTATCAGCGGTTTGCCTTTCCAGCGGAACCACAGATCAGCGTAGTCTCCGGACTTGTACAGCTCGTTGTGGAGCCGGGACAGCACCCTGCTGTCGTCTCCGAACGGAGCGAAGAAGGCGATCTGCGGCGTCCGGCCGCCGTCGCGGCGAACCTGCGTCCATACTTCACACAGCTTCCGGTACACCTTGGGGTAGGTCTCCTGGTTACTCACGTCGAAGATGACGACGTCAACCAGCGCGTCAGAGAGCATCTGGGCGTGTTTGCGGAGGACCCAGGCGTCATCGCCGAGGTAGTACCCGAACAGTGGTTCACCCCAGTGGTGGAAGTGGTTCTGCGGGCCCCATGGGTTGGTGGTGGGTCGCTTGAGGGCATCCGGTTGCGTCGCCAGGATGCGTGAGATGTCGTAGGGGCCCTCGGTGCGGTGTTGCCCCAGCCACAGGAAGTAGAAGATGCCGACGCTCTTGCCGGGTCGAGGGCCGCCGACTTGGTTGTGGCTCGAAACCACGCGGCCAAGAGCATCGACGGCCACCCAGGTGTCGGGTTGGGTGTCGATGAACTCAACGGCGGCGCCGTGGTCAACCGCCGAGAGAACAAGGACGCAAGCAAACACCGCTGTGGCGAATACACCTTTCATGCCGAGCACCTCCCCATAGCCCAATGTCCTGACAGTTGCGTTTTTTCTGCCGGCACGGGGCTGCATAGCCGAAGACTCACCTGGCAGGCCCGAGCCGATAACCAGTCCGATAACATAGGTTTGATCGGGAAAGCCTGCAACCAATGGCGTTGCCACGTGTCTACTGAGGGGAGGGAAGGTCCGCGCCCGGGTCGGTTGCCAGGGGGCGCCCATTGGCGGACAATGGACCTTCTGCGGCTGTGTGATGCCGTTTTCGGCGGGCGAGGGCATGGCCAAGAGCAAGGATGAGGCTCGGTGGGTTCACGACTGATCAGTATCGTGGTGCCGGTGTACAACGAGGTCGAGTCGTTGGATGGCCTCGTTGCCGAGATCCGCGATGTGGCTGCCCGCAATGCCCTGGAAGTCGAAGTTGTCCTGGTGGACGACGGCAGCCGCGATGCGAGCTGGGAGAAGATCGTCTCGCTCGCCCAAGACGGCCAGAGGGTCGGCGGCTTGCGGTTCCGTCGCAACTGCGGGAAGGCGGCGGCTCTGATGGCCGGCTTCGCCGCGGCCCGCGGGGATGTGGTCTTCATGATGGACGCCGACATGCAGGACCCCCCGGAGGAGATGCCGCGTTTGTTGGCCAAGCTGGATGAAGGCTTCGATTTGGTCAGCGGCTGGAAGCGGATTCGCCACGACCCGTGGCACAAGGTTTACCCTTCTCGGGTCTTCAACAAGCTGATCGGCTGGCTGACCGGCGTTCGGCTGCACGACCATGTCTGCGGGTTCAAGGTGATGCGGCGTGAATTGGCCAAGGATCTGCGGATTCACGGCGAGTTCCACCGGTTCATTGCCGTCTTCTCGGCAGCCCGCGGCTTTCGAGTAACTGAGATCCCGACCCTGCACCGGGCAAGGACGCGAGGCGTCGGCAAATACGGATTCACCCGTTTCTTTAAAGGTTTCCTCGATCTACTGACGGTGACGGTCTTGACCCGATACCGCTGGCGGCCGCAGCATGTGATTGGTGTGGCGGGCGTGGCCGTCGTTCTTGCAGGCGTGCTGTTGCCGCTGCTTGACTGGGTCGCCCGGCGAATGTCGTGGGAGGTTGGCCGCTTGAATGAGTGGTTAGTCTGGCCGTTTGCAGTGACCAGAGACTTGCTGGCGATGCTTGCCTGGCTGCTCATCATGCTGACGCCTGGTCTGGTCTTGATCGCGATCGGACTGGTCGCCGAGCTGGTGGTGGCGCAGCGTCCCTTGGATCGTCTGTACGAGGTGGTCGAGGAAGCGGGCTGGTGCGCCGAGATCGAACCGGCCCAAGGCTGAGCAGAAACGCGTCTTGAGATGAGGTTTGGCATGCAGGACCCAACAAGGCCGGTTAACCCGCTGTTGAAAGACAACCCGCCGGCAGGTGCGAACGTTGTTGATTCCAGCACCCGCCCTCCCGAGAAACCCCTGTTCACGCCGCCCGTTTCGCGTCCGGCGAT
Organism: uncultured Planctomycetales bacterium; assembly: GCA_964615635.1. Classification (GTDB taxonomy): domain Bacteria; phylum Planctomycetota; class Phycisphaerae; order UBA1845; family PWPN01; genus JAUCQB01. Next base: position 20,971 of record CAZTQK010000026.1, on the reverse strand, counting down.
CGCCAAACGCCGCATGCTGACCGACGTGACGGTCGTGTTCATGATACTGGCTGCGGTGATCATCGGGTTTGCGGTGCTGACGCGAACCAAATTACAGCACTGCGTCAACGACGGTTCGCGATGGAACACCGTTTTCTACCTGGTTGAGTACGGCACATACGAATACTTGCCGGACTGGGGCGAAATCAAGGGAGTGCCGAAAAGGGGGGTCGCGGACCCCGAGGAGCACATCGCAAGACACAATGCGAACAGCTCGCCGGAAGAAAAAGCTCGGATCAGAGATTTAATCCGCCAGTTCGGCGACCGCTGCTACCGCCACGTGTGGGACATCCCGCCGTTCCCGACGGTGGACATGATCAGCGTGAAGGACGAGACCGGCCAGGACCACTTCTACTCCAGCAAACCCCCGTTGCTGTCGACCTGCGTGGCCGGCGTGGTCATCGGGCTCGAGAAGATTGTCTCGCCGATCATGTCGATACCGGCGGTTCGTGAGCGTCTGATAGGACCGCGGCGGGACGGCCAAGTCGGCGCCGCCGCGCAGCCGGTCAGTACTCAACCTGCGGAGACGTCGTCTCAGGGCCGGTTCACGTTTCGCGAGCACCCCTTGTTCTACATGCGTGCGGCGGTGCTTCTCGTTCAACTGGTTCCGTTCCTGATCATGATCTGGGTGATTCGCCAGCGCGTGTTCGAGCAGACGGACTCACCCTTTGTGCAGAACTTCTGCGTGGCTGCGGCGGCCCTGGCGACCTACCTGACTTCGTACGCGGTTCCTCTGAACAATCATGTTGTCGCAGCCTACTGTGCCCTGTTTGCGCTCCACGCGACCATGCGCGTCTGGTACGACGGACGTCGCGAGTGGTACTGGTTCCTGATCGCCGGGTTGTTCGGAGGTCTGTGTCATGGTCTCGAACTGCCGGCGACGCTGCTCACGCTGGCGATTCTGGCGGCTTTGTTGTGGAAAGCTCCGTGGCGGGCGCTGGTGATCTGCCTGCCGGCCATGGTGATCCCGATTGCCGCATCACTCTATACGACCTACCTGGTGACGGGCTCCGTGGAACCGATTCCGTCGAGATTCAGCGAGCCCGGGGGCCCATTCTTCTACGACGGCAGCTACTGGCACGCCAACGACTATTACACGCCCAGTGACGTGAGCATCGACTTCGTTCAGGAGCCCAAGCAGACGTATCTGTCCCACCTTGTGGTCGGGCATCACGGCTTTTTCAGCCTGACGCCGGTGTTCATTCTCAGCCTGATCGGCATCGGAAGGCACATGGCCGGCATCCGAACGAGACGGGCGGTCCTTGTCTCGCTGCTGCTGGCGACGGTTATCGTTGCCGTCGGCATCATGTGGAAGGTCGATGCCGGAGGCTCTGCGCTCGAGTGGCCCAGGCCGGCCCCGGCCGAGGTTGCATCCACACAGGCGGCGTCGGGCGACACCTTGTCTGCCTCGGGTGCATCCGGAGATGACTCTCGGCTGTCGGGGTGGTGGGCGGACTTCAAGCTCGGGCTCGCGTGTATCAAGACAGCCGTGACCAATCCCGGCGCGGCGATCGATCAGGCGGCCGACCTGCTGTGGGGGTGGGGCTTCCTGTCGTTCATGGCGATACTGCTGGTCATGAACCTGGGCATGTACCTCGGCGAACCCGACCAGAAGCATCCGCTCCTGGCGGCCGGAACGCTGCTCCTTCTCCTTGCGCTGCTGTTGCTCTACACCTTCACGACAAACAACTATGCGGGCGTGTCTCAGGGGCCTCGGTGGCTGTTCTGGATGATCCCGCTTTGGCTGCTGATGCTGCCCGCCGGCATCGCGCCGCTTGTGGAACTGCGAGTGGGGCGGTGGCTATGCTATCTGTGCTTCTTCGTATCGCTGATCTCCGTGTTCTGGGGATTGCCGCGGCCCAACGAGGACGTCAGGGCCACCGATCGCCCGTTTACGTCCTCCTGGATTCATGAATTCATGCGTCGGCACAACTACATCGACTATTGACGTGAATCACGAATACGAAGCACTGCGACAAGAATTGTTCGCCTCGATCAAGTCGGCGGCACGGATCGCCCTGGAACGGCTTGGCCGGGCCGGCGTGACTCGCAAGCACGACCAGTCTCCCGTCACCGACGCGGATCATGCTGTCCAGGATGCCCTTCTGGCGTCCATCGCCCGGCTGTATCCGCAGGACGCCGTGATTACCGAGGAGACGCAGGCCAGGCCGGACGCCCACAAGCCTGTCTCCCGCGCCGGACGGTGCTGGGTCATCGACCCCATAGACGGCACGCGGAATTACGCGCGGGCGATCCCGGTATTTACGGTCTCGGTGGCGATCATGGAGAACGGACGGCCGGTCGTGGGCATGGTCTACGATCCGGTTGCCGATCGCATGTACTCGGCCTCGGTCGGGGCGGGCGCATGGATCAATGCCGATCGCATCGAACGGCGCGATGTGCCGGTGTGGGATGAGGTCTACATGGGCATCCCGACGAGCAAGCACGAGCAGTTGCCGCCGGCGGTGCATCGCTGGATCGACACCATGGTGGTGCGCAACTTCGGCACGACGGCCATGCATCTGTCGCTTCTGGCGGCCGGCTCGCTCGATGCCGTCTACTGCAAAAAGTCAAAGCTGTGGGACATCGCCGCCGGAGCGGTGATCGCCTGCGAGGCCGGCGCCAAGGTCTTGTCGTTGGATGGCCGTGAGCACTTCCCAATGGACCTGAGCCGCTACGCCAACGAACCACTGCCGACGCTGGCCGCCAGACCGGGGTTGATTGAGAAACTCCTCGCCGAGTATCGCAACGCCGAGCCGGCCTGACCCTCACCGCCACCTGCGCGGGGACAAAGGCAGCGAGCCACGGGGCTTGTCCCTGGTCTGCCACCCGATGCTGACATACCGACCGCTTGTTCCAAGCCGCGTCGAGGGGCCGGCAGTTCCTTCTCAACCGCGGAACACGCTGAAAACGCGGAAGGCGAGCCGGACAGAGCACCAATCACTGACGACCGACAAGACCCAGCGGCAGGGAGTATCCGGCTGCGTGTTTTTGAGCCGCCTGGGCAAGCCCCATACTCCCGCCGGCCTGCGGAGCGTCGTCAAGCGGGCGGCCAAGGACGCGGGCATCGACCTGCCCGGCTCCTACCGACTCCGCCATACCTTCGGGCAGTGGATAGTCGATTCGGGTGCGTCTGTTGACGAGGTCGGGGCCGCCCTGGGCCACGAGCCGGGCTCGCGAGAGACGCAGATCTACGCCCAAGTGCGGCGCGACCGGGCGGTGAAGGCTATTGAAGCCCTTGACGAGCAAGTACTTGCAGAGGTTGGAACAAAGAAGACATTTGCCAATGGCGTCGCCCCCGCGAAACGGAAGTCAAGAAGCAAAACAAGGCGAAAGGCGGTCTGAGAGGGGCAGTTAGACCGTTGGTCTGTTCGGCTGTTAGACGGGCTATGAGCTGACCCCTAGAATTTCTTGCACAAACGACGCATTTTCGCCTTGACATCTACCCGCCCCACCGTATACTCCGATACGGGTTGTCTGCTCGGGAAAAGCAGGAGCCAAGTCTAAGCCAATACCGCTTCTGCTGATAAGTCGAGAACTACGGGAGAGAGATCCTTTCGAGGGGGCGCTCTCGTTCGTGCGCCGCGCGTGACGATGCACGAATGCGCCTTGTGTTTCCGCATCGGAGGGCTACACAATGGCTCGGCTGACTCTCGCGTTAGTCTTAGTCGTGATTGTTAGCGTTCTGGCGGGCACCGCCAATGCTCTTGTGAACATCGAGACCGTGCCGGTGGGGAATCCGGGTAACGCGGCCGAATGGTCTGGCACCTGGGGCACGTCGACTGCCCGACTATGCGGCGCGGTTCCTTACGTCTTCCGGATGGGCAAGTACGAAGTGACGGCAGAGCAATACACGGCGTTTCTCAACGCTGTGGCGAAAACCGACACCTACGGGCTATATAACGAAGCCATGCCCTCTGGCCCTGGCGGCTGCCAGATCATACGCACGGGAACACCTGGGAGCTACGAATACTCTGTTGCTGCCGACTGGGCCCATCGCCCGGTGAACTTGGTCTCTTGGGGCGATGCGGCGCGATTCGCCAACTGGCTCGGCAACGGCCAGCCCGTCGGCCCCCAAGGGCCTGGGACCACAGAAGACGGATCATACACCCTGAACGGTGCCGTCACAGCAGTCGCCCTTACCGCAGTGACCAGAAATCCAAATGCCAATTATGTTATACCCAGCGAGGACGAGTGGTACAAGGCGGCCTACCACAAGAACGATGGCGTGACAGGCAACTACTGGGACTACCCGACGAGCAGCGACAGCATTCCGGGACGAGACCTGAATGACGCTTCCGGCAACAACGCCAACTATGCTGGTAATCCATATCCGATCGACTCGCCCTACTACACGACAGTCGTGGGTGAGTTCCAGAACTCCGACAGCCCGTACGGCACGTTCGATCAGGGCGGCAACGTGTGGGAGTGGACTGAGGCTGCGTTTCCCGATCGTGACTCACGACTACTGAGGGGCGGTAGTTTTCGCTACTACAGCCCCTTCCTCTGGGCCGATCGTCGAGACGGTGTAAATCCGCCGACGTTGGAGGTAACCGAACTGGGCTTCCGCATCGCCGAGGTTCCTGAACCATGCTCGCTCCTGCTCCTGGTCCTCGGCGGGCTGGCAGTTCATCGCCGACGGCGATGAACAGAGCAGTAGAGCGGCAGAGCAGGAGAACAGTAGAGAGGCCGGGCGAGAGTACGACCCGCTACCCCTCCGGCTCCCCCTTGGCAAAGGGGAGAGTGCGGCAGGCGGGGGCACTGCTGACACAGCAGTGGCACACGCCTCGTTGACCTTCCTCGTGTCATGCTGCGAACCGCGTCAGGCAAAAAGGAGCCAGACCCCGGCCCGCTAAACACGTACGCGTGCGGAGACCGACCTACGGAGTGGTTTCGGCGATTCCGATACACGCTGCTGCGCCGCGATGGGGGTCGAAGAAGTTGGTAATCAAGCTGTAGAAGTAGGAGCGGTTGTAGGCCGCGAAGCCGATGTGGCCGCCGCCGCGGAGGATGAGTGCGGCGACCTTGGGGTTGGAAGTCTGAGCCACCAGCTCGGCCGTGTCCTGGGCGTCGAGGAAAGGGTCGTTGACCGAGTTGACAACCAGCACCGGCAGCTGAGCCCGCTCCATCTTGTCGCCGTCGGGGAGCCCGCGATAGGGCAGCAGGCAAAGGCATTGATAGGCATCGCCTATGGGCAACGACGGGCCGAAGAACGAGTGCGCGAATTCGTAAGCGATCAGATGACGCAGATTGCCCGTGGCCTCGGGATAACCTTTGCGGATCATGCGGTCGCGGTCGAACTGCCGCTGAAGCACGTCGTATCAGAGGTTCGAGTCGTCCGTGTCTTCACCTCTCCATGTTGGGGTTTCTACCCGTCTGGCATGCAGAACCTCGCTGCGAATCTGGACTGCCTATCCTGCGCCGGTTAGAATAGACGCCAAGGTCAGGAATCGTTCATCTGTGAGATCTTGATAGAACCTCAACCTAAATTGGAGGCTTATGTAATGGAAAAGAAGCTCCCCTACGCGTCGGCATTCTGCGCAGGCCTGGTGGTGTGGCTGACGACGGTCGCAACCGCGACAGCAGCGGATGTGGTCGACGTTTTCTTTCGAATGGACGGCAAGCTGAGGGTTGTCCAGCGTACCGTCGAAGCCGGTTACACGCCGGTCCAGGCCGCTGTCGGGGCACTGATCGCTGGTCCGACGACGGAAGAAGAGGCCGAAGGCGTTTACTCGGCCATCCCGCAGGGGGTCAGACTGAACAGTCTTGATGTCTCCAACGAGTCGGTAACCATCGACTTTTCGGACGATCTTCTCTCAGCCGAAGTCACGGAGGTCTTTCTGGAGGCCGTCTACATTCAAGCCTCCTGGACGTTGCGGCAGTTTGACCTTGACCACGACGTCAAGCTCACGGTCGCCGGGCGGCCCTTGTCCAGCTACCTTCCTCCGGTGATCAAGCCCGCGCCGGCGCGTGTCACACCTCAGGGGCAGTACAGCCTGATGGGCTCGTTGGATGGGCATAGTATTACCCTGTCGCCGGGACACGGCTATTTCTGGAACGGCAGCGGATGGTATACGCAAAGACCCGTGTACTGCGCGCCGCTGAACCAGGAGGACTTTCACAATCTGGAAATGTGCCAGTACCTCGAGACCTACCTGACTGCCGATGGTATGACCGTCCGCATGGTTCGTTGCACGGACAAGAATTACGGCAACCACAGCACCGGCCATCCGTGGTGGCAAATGGCGGCTTATCTGTGGCTCCAGAACGTCGGCTACCCGTGCAGCGTGTACGCCAATGCCACCGGCGACTGCACTCTCGGCTCCGGCTCTTCCGAGAGCAGCGACGACATCCGCTCCCGGCCGCTGGCTTCCGACTATGACAGCTCGGACATCTACGTTTCGGTCCACACGAACGGCTACCTCGGCGACTGCACCGGCTCATGCCCGACGGGAACCGAGACGTACTACGACGCCAGCGAGGAGCACGCGGCCTGGGGAGCGGTCAGCCAGACGTTGGGAAACTACGTGAACTCAGCCATCATGAGTGCCATCACGGCCAATGTCGACTCCTCATGGACCTGCCACGGCACTTGTGTCAAGAACTCCAACGGCGCCTACGGCGAAATCCGGATTCCCGACCGCGCGGCTATCCTTACCGAGCTTGGCTTCCATGACACCTGTGACCGTGACGCCGACGGCAGCCACCTGAGGGAGAACTTCTTCCGTTCGGCGGCCATGTGGGGTATGTACAAAGGAATCTGCGACTACTTCGGTACCACGCCAACGTGGGCGTTCTACTCCGACGAATACGTCAGTGACACCATTCCGGCCACCATGGAGCAGGGGCGGACGTATGACGTCAGTGTCACCTTCCGCAACCGCGGCGTGCTGTGGACGACTACCCGCGCGTTCCGCCTTGGTGCGGTCGGAGACAGCGATCCGTTCACCGCATTCAACCGTGTGGACATCTCAGGTGAAGTAGCCCCGGGCGCCACATACACCTTCAACTTCCAGATGCTCGCTCCTGCCCCCGGCGATTACGTCACCGACTGGCGGATGGTGCGGGACGGCGTCACCTGGTTCGGGGCAACCGCCACGAAGAGCGTACACGTTGATTCCTCTTCGGACCCCGAGCCGCCCACGATACCGACGGACCTGACCGCGACGGCGACCAGCCCTGTGCAGGTCCAGTTGAACTGGACTGCTTCGACCGACAACGTGGGCGTGGTCGGCTACGACATCCGGCGGGATAGCGTGATCATCGGGTCGAGCCCGACCAACAGTTATACAGACAACACCGCCTCCCCCAGTACTCCCTACACATATGAAGTGCGGGCGAAGGACGGTATCCCGAACTACTCCGACTGGAGCGCCCCGGCCGACGTCACGACCCCCGCCGACACCACGCCGCCGACCGTTCCGACCAATCTGGCGGCGACACCCACGGCACCGACCTCGGTGCGACTGACATGGACCGCTTCGACCGATGACGTCGCCGTCGCGGGATATGATATCCGCCGCGACGGCGTGATCATCGGGTCGAGTGCGACCAACAGCTACACGGATAGCACGGTCTCGGCGAGTTCCTCGTATATCTACGAGGTCCGCGCGAGGGACGCGGTGCCGAATTACTCAGGCTGGACAAGTCCGGTGGTCGCCAACACGCCGGCTCCATTGACTGTCGTCTTCACTGATGGATTCGACGGGAACATGAACAGCTGGACACAAGGAGCCACGGCCTTCGCATACGATGGAACAGTCAACCACGGCTCGCTGAGCGGGGCCGGCTCGGCCAAGTGCCCGGTGGGTTCATCATCGCAGATGTACCATCTCTTCAGCCGTCCCTTCGCTTCAGGCAGAGCCATCGGTTGGTATCGCGATCCGAAGGGCGGCAAGAACGGAGCCACATGCAGCTACACCGGCGCGCGGCAGGCTTTGTCCCTGCGCGAGCCGGCAGGCTCGGCATCGTTCATTCTCGACAACGGCCTGTCGCAGAACGGCGGATCCTCGTACACCTGGCGGCTCGTCGGGGTTGGTGGAGGTGCGACCCATACCGCCTATGCCACGCGGAATCCCGCGGCATCGTGCAGTCCGACCTGGATCTACTATGAGACAGTCGTGAACGCGAATGCCCCTGGCGCCAGCCCGGCCGCGACGTTCACCGTCACGGTCAACGACAGCGGCGCAGGCATGCCGGTCTCAACAACCCAGAACATTCCCAGCCAGACTTTCTACACCAATACGAACACGGGCATCGGCCGTGTGACCCTTGGCTTGGGCGTGTCGACAACGGGTGCCGACGTGTACTGGGATGACATCCAGTTCGAGGCCGCTCCGCCAAACCCGCCGACGACGAGTACGCCACTCGTGCTTTCGACCTCAGAGATCCGGTGGAATTTCGCGGGCTTCGACTACAACCTGTACGGCTTCGATGTGGCCGACGGCAGTGATACCATTGTCTCCCCACAGTACCCCAACAGCGGATGGCTGAATCGCAACTCGACCTCCTGGACACAGAGCGGGCTGACGGCCAACACCCAGTACACACGAAAGGTCCGGGCTTGGAACGGAACACTGAACAGTGCCTACATGCCGATGACCGCATGGACACTCTCCACGGCCCCGACAGCCGGAAGCGTGACACCGGATGTCGCATCGGCCTGCGCCGGCGAGCAGATCACCTGGACCGCAGCGGGCGGTTTCGGCTCCGGTACCGTTCAGTATTACCGGTACGCCTGGGACCAGAACCCGACCTACACGTGGACGGATTCAGAGCCGCAGTGGTCGAGTGGAACAATCTCCACAACGCCGACCGCCGGCGGAACGTGGTATCTGCACATCAAGGGCTTCAACGGCGCTGACATCGGCAATGGTGCCTACGACTACGCGCTGACGGCCAACGCACCCGTCTCAGTTGACTACGACGCAGATTGCGACGTTGATCAAGACGATTATGATCTGTTCTCCGCGTGCAGCTCCGGGCCGGGCGTGCTCTATGGCCCCGGATGCGATACGAAGGACCTGGACGTCGACGGAGACGTCGATCAGGCGGACTTCAGCGTCTTCCAGCGGTGCTACAGCGGGCAAGACGTGCTGCCGAACCCGAACTGTGCGAACTGAGCCGCAAGCTGCCAGTTCCATTGGCATCTTGGAGGGAGAATCAAGAGACCGCCGGTCTTCGTCTTCTACCTCGGCCGACGCTATCTCAAACCCTGAGCGACGATGAGCATCCGCCCAAGGGTTTGAGCCGACTACGGCTTCATGCTACGATGCTCTCTACAGAATGACGGATGTTGCGTCAGGCTGTTCTCATGCGATTGCTCTCGAGGAGGAGGAATGGAATGGCCAGGCCCGGGGTCCTGCCGACGGCAAGGGGCATTGCTCGTTTCCGACTGCTTATTGGTTTCATCGGCATTGGTCTTGCAGCAACGGCGTCACCGGCAATCGCCGACGTGACGGTCATCCACTCCTGGGACTTCGACACCAATCCAGGCTGGATGACAAGCGGGCAGTGGGCGTTCGGGGCGCCAAACGGCAGCGGCGGAACATACCACGGCTACCCAGACCCCGCTAACGCGCACACCGGTGCCAACGTGTACGGAGTCAATCTTAACGGAGACTACAGTACCACGGTCGGCGGGCCCCATTATCTCACCACGGGACCGATTGACTGTACGGGCCACTTCGCGGTCGCTCTCAGGTACTATCGCTGGCTGAACACGGACTATCCGCCCTACGTCTACGCCACCATCGAGGTCTCGAACAACGGGATGGACTGGACGTCGGTCTGGTCCAACGCCTCACAGGGAACGATCACTGACAACGCGTGGACGCTCTGCAGCTACAACCTCGGCACAACCGCCGACAACCAGCCAACGGTCTACATTCGCTGGGGATACAAGGTGGGCAGCTATGCCTGGGCCTACTCCGGGTGGAACATCGATGACGTCCAAGTGGTATCGGTGGAACCTGTTGAGCTGACAATGGCGGCCAGCCCGGCAGACGGGGGCGTCACGACGCCGACCGTCGGCGGGCCGTACTTGTATGCCCCGGATACGCTCGTTGACATCGTCGCGACACCCAGCCCGGGTTACCGATTTGATCACTGGACGGTTTCTGGCGGATCGCAGGTGGCCGACCCCGCATCCGCTAGCACCACCGTGACCATGGACGTGTCAAAGACTGTTACCGCCGTGTTCGTGGCGGGACCTCCCGTTAACCTGAGCATGGCAGTCAGTCCCCCCGGCACAGGCACGACCGAACCGGCTGAGGGCGGGCCCTACTCGATACTGCTGAACGACGTGGTCAGCATCAGCGCAACCCCCGGACCTGGATATCGATTCGACCATTGGATGGTCTCTGCAGGCCTTGAGCCGGACAATCCCACATCATCCAGCACCACGATCAGGATGGATCAGGACAAAACAGTCACCGCTGTCTTCATGGCCGTGGAGCTCACCATGGCGGCCAGCCCCGCGAGCGCCGGCTTCACCGCACCCGCCGTGGGGGGACCGTACCCGACAATGCTGAACGAGGTCGTCAGCATCATCGCAACGCCCACCGCCGTCGGATACCAGTTCGATCACTGGACCGTCTCGGCCGGATCGCCGGTAGCCAGCCCGACGTCACCCAGCACGACGGTCACCATGGACCAGTCCAAGACCGTCACCGCGGTCTTTGTCGGTCCGCAGTTCCGAGGCGTATGGGTCGATGCTTTTCATCCAGGTTTCAAGAGCGCGGCCGAGGTGGATGATTTGGTCATGCGAGTCTCCAACGCCCGCATGAATGCCATCGTTGCCGAGGTGCTGGCTTACCAGGACAACGCGGGAGGTGGACACGGCGCCTACTGGCAATCAGACATTGTCCCCTTGGCGGCAGAGGTTGCATCCGGGTTTGATGCTCTGGCTTACCTCGTTTCGGCCGCCCATGCCCACAGCATTGAGGTACACGCATGGCTGGTGACGTATCGCGTGAGTGCGAGCTGGCCGCCGTCGGGCAACACCATCCTCGCGTCTCATCCTGAGTACCTCATGGTGCCTTCGTCGGCCATGGGCAGCATCGGGACAGTCGGTGGCAAGTTTGTTCTTGATCCGGGCTCTCCTGACGTGCAGGAATACCTGGTTTCCATCGTTCGCGAATTGGCCACACGATACGAGATCGATGGAATACACTGGGACTATGTTCGATACGAGACAACCGACGCCGGGTACCCGACCGACCTGAACTACCCGCGATCGGGTCTGGCCCGGTTCCGACAGATCACCGGGTACGCGGGCACGCCACCGTCAGTTGGCGAGCCGTTGTGGGACGATTTTCGGCGGCAGGAGATCACGGAACTCGTCCGGCGCGTGCAGGCAGAACTGCCCACGATTGCAGCCAACCCACGACAGCCTTTGCGTCATACGGCCGCGCTGATTCCGTGGGGAGACGCCCCTTCCGACTTCACGCAATCCAGTGCATATAGGTCGTGCTACCAGGATTGGCGGTTCTGGATGGAGCAGGGCTACCTCGACGCGGGCTGCCCCATGTTCTACGACCGCGAGCATTGCGCAGACCAAGCCCAGTGGTATCGGAACTGGGTCGACGCGGCCATCGGCTGGCGATATAGCCGCCACCTGTTCAGCGGCCAGGCCTCCTACCTGAACAGCATGGCCAACAGCATCACCCAGATGCAGTACGCGTATGACCAGGGAGTGGACGGATCGATGAACTACTCCTACTACGGGACCCGGGCCAACGAGACATTCTGTGACGGCTCGGATGGATGGAGCAACGATTGGAACTGGTACTCGTACCTCGCTGACAACCTGTTCTTCCGGGCCGTCCCAGCACCAAGCATGCCTTGGCGCAACCCGGCAACAGCAACCGAAGGAACCCTGTACGGACGCGTGACGCACTCTGTGACAGGTGATCCGATCGACGACGTCACCATCCAGGTCGGCTCGCTCGATTCGGTCAAGACCGACGGCAACGGTTACTATGTGGTCACGCTGATTCCGGCCACGGCATCGGGCACCGACTACGTCGTGACGGCAACCTACGAGGCGGAATCCCTGACGCACAACAACGTACATGTAGTCGCCGGGTCAGTCCGCCGCAACGACTTCGCCGTCGGCCCCCTCCAGCCTCCCACTATCGTCCAGGACCCGGCCGGCCAGGATCTCTGCGAGGGCGAGACGGCGGTCTTCAGTGTCGTCATTCAGGCCGAGGGCGACATCAGCTACCAGTGGCAGAAGAACGAGGTCGATCTCGTCGACGGCGATCGTCACGCCGGCTCCACAACGGACACGCTCACCATCTCTGCCGTCGAACCGGGGGACGTGGGCGACTATCGCTGCGCGGTGAGCAACGCGGCCGGCACGGTGTCATCCCAGTCCGCGTCTCTGACAATCCAGGAGGCGCCGCTGATCACACAGGAGCCTTCGCCACAGGCGGTTCATCTCCATGCGACCGCTTTCTTCTCAATCGAGGCAAGCGGCAGCGGGCTGACCTACCAGTGGCAAAGGGAGGGCGTCGATCTGGTGAACGGTGCCAACATTCAGGGTGCCAGAACAGCCACTTTGCAGATTCTTGATGTCCAGCTTGGCGATCGCGGCGCCTATCGCTGTGTCGTGGCAGGAGACTGCGGTACCGTTGTATCAGAAGCTGCTCTCCTGACCATCACGACCGTGCCTGCCGACTTCGATTTCGACGGCGATGTGGACCAGATTGACTTCGGCATCTTGCAGCGATGTTTCAGCGGCGACTCCAAGGCACAGAACGAGCCGGGCTGCCAGGCGGCCAAGCTGGACGGCGACCAGGATGTTGATCCGGCGGACTTCGCGCTGTTCGTGCAGTGCATGTCCGGCCCGGATGTCACAGCCGACATGGACTGCTTCGAGTAACCCCGTGAACCTTACCTGATTGCACAAGCGTTCCCAGCCCGGCGGCGAGCAAGACTCTTTCAGAGGCGCAGCCTGATACGGAGACGGTACAAGACGTCGGTGATGGCGACTATGGCCATTGCAAACACAACCGATCGGATGATGCCCTGCAGCCCGTTGTTGAAATGCGTGTTCAGGTATTGGACGCCAAGAACCCCCAGCCCTGCATGCACGATGCTCGGCAGGATGTAGGCGAGCAGGGGGTCGGCGCCGGCCGGACGCAGGAAGAATGACCAGCGACGGATACCCTTCACATCCACCAGCCAATACAGCAAGGCAAACGCGAAACAGCAGATCGCCGCGCAGTACAGGCACCACGCCGGCGTTGCCTCCTGCTTGGAGATTCCGTAGAGCGGTCGAAGCAGGAAGCCACCGACCAGCAACCCGAGGCCGAGAACAAGGGACCACCTGATGCGGCCATTCGCCAATCGGACAGGCGAGGCGGGCAGGAACATCATACCCAAGACCACACCCGCCACGGTGATCGAACCGTGCCCGCCCCAATGCCCCCCGACGTTCACATACTGGTGCAGGATGCCCAAGAAACCCAATGCTCCGTTCTTGTCGCCGATGAAGACGGCCGTCAGCAGTGCCACCATGCCGACCTGCACGGCGACCTGGTCGCGGAAGGCCAGGTAGGACACCGAGGCGATGAGATAGGCCCAACCGATCAGGCCGAGAATCCCCCACCAGCTTGTCCGCATCCAGGTAACCTGTTCGCCATGGCCCCCTCGGTAGACGACCGCGAGGACGACAAGAAGGGCTATGCCGGCAAGCCGAAGCCCCCGAAACAGCCACCGCACCGGTCCTGCGGTGCGCGGATATGCGTTCCAGACCAGGATCACACCCAAAAACATCAGCAGCACCCATGCATGCTTGCTGAGATCCACAAGATCCGCTCGGTATCTCGGGATGTTGACCATGTAGATGCCGATCACCAGCAAGCTGACTGTGCGAGCAACGACGTGGCGGAGGATTCGAGTCGAAGGCTCGCCGCGCGCCGCCCGCCTCTCAAAAGCCAACGGGATCGACATGCCCACGATGAACAGGAATGCCGGAAAGACCACGTCGACGAAGGTCATCGCGTCAGAGTCTACGGGGGCATGTCTCATCCACGAGGGGATGTTGCGAATCACCGCGACCTCGTTGACAAAGACCATCGTGAGAATGGTGAGGCCGCGGAAGATATCCAACGAAACGAGGCGTTCGCCGGAACCGTCGCCGCTCTTGACTGAGATCGCCACGTGAGACTCCTTCGCGGCTGCTCTCAAAGCGCCGGTATGATAGCAGCCTGACGGCCGGTTTGAGAAACCTGCCCGCCACGAGAGGGTCCGTGACGCTTTGGGCGGCTGTTTCAGAAGCCCGAGCGTAAGCGAGGGGCTGGGCCGCAGAGCGGCAAACAGCACACGGGGGGGCGCTCCCTGACGGTCGCGGTTCTGAAAAAGCCATAGCGTCCTCCCGCCTAAACTGTCACGGACCCGCCGCGAGGAGCGGTGGCCGACTGGATCGGTTGAAGAAGACTCCCAGGGCCGCTTATCATGGCGACCCACAAGTACCGCGACACAGGAGACGTACATTGATACCGCGAGTTGAAAGACTCCCTCGCCCGGACCCCGACATCGGTAACCTCTTGGCCGTCATGCGCCGCGAGAAGGGCAGGCGAGTTCCACTGCTGGAGCTCAAGATCGACGATGAGATCATGTCAGCTCTGCTGGGCGAACCGTATGTCACCTGGTCGAGAACGGCCCCGCCCGACATGCGCCGCAAGTCCGTCAAGCAAACCGTCGACCTCTGGCATAGGCTGGGCTTCGACGCATTCCGGCTTCGGACGGCCGTGCCGCTCGATTTCCGGAAGGACAAGGCGGCGGACACGGCGGACCTAAGCCGCGGCCAGCGTCAATGGCAGGACGAGCACCACGGTCCCATTCAAACGATGGCGGACCTGGAGCGATACCCCTGGCCCAAACTTGACGACGTCGATTTCGGCCCCGTGGATGAGATACTCGAGGCCCTTCCCGACGGGATGGGGTGCATCGGCTATTGCAGCGGCGTCTTCGAATGGAGCAGTTGGCTGATGGGCCTGGAGACGTTCTCCATGGCTCTTTACGACGCTCCTGATATGGTGCGCGCGGTGGTCGATCGGGTCGGCCGGCTGATTCATGATTGCCTGGAGGTTTGGTGCCAGATCGCGGAGATACCGATCATCTGGTTGGGTGACGATCTGGGCTTCAAAACGGCGACGATGATCAGCCCGCAGCACCTGCGCGAGCACATTCTGCCCTGGCACAAGCGATACGTGGAACTGGCGCATCAGTACGGGAAGTTGTTCCTGCTGCACTCCTGCGGCAACATCACCGCACTGATGCCAGACTACGCGGAGAGCGTCCGGGTAGATGCCAAGCACAGCTTTGAAGACATCATTCAGCCGGTGGAGGATTTCCACGCTTGCTGGGGCCACCGCCTGGCGGCAGTAGGCGGCGTGGACGTCGACATCCTGGCCAGGGGAACTGAGGCGGACATCGTTCGCCGGACCTCGCAGATCCTGGAAACCTGCGCCCCGCGCGGAGGTTACATCGCCGGTTCAGGCAATTCAGTCGCCAACTACATACCTGTTGACAGCTATCTCGCCATGATCGAGACGGTACACCGATTCAACCAACGACTCTGAGCCGGACGAAGCCGGATTCCTGCCTCAACTGGGCCCGCAGTCTCATTTGGATCCAGCCCGATTACCACTCGCATCAAACGGCTGTGCCCTGTCCGTTCGAACTTTTTGGTGTTATCACATGCATGCATGGCCGCAAGCCCATGATACGCCGCGCCCGGATTGGCTGGACAGGCGGTTGTGCTGGATATGCAGTATCATCGTCGCAAGAAAGGAACTCGTCATGCAAACCAAAGTGACCGAAATCGCCAAAGCCACCTATCGGATCTCGACCTTCCATCCCGATTACCGGATTCAGTTCAACCAGTTTCTCATCAACGACGACGAGCCGCTGCTGTGGCATACGGGCTTCAGGCGAATGTTCAAGACCACGCTCGATGGCGTCGCTTCGATCATCGACCCCGCGACACTCCGGTGGATCGGGTTCAGCCACTTCGAGCCTGATGAGTGCGGTGCCCTGAATCAGTGGCTGCAGGTCGCGCCGAGCGCGCAGGCGGTGTGCACCTTCGTCGGTGCGAAAGTGATGCTCGACGACTTCGCCGATAGAGCTTCGCGTCCCCTTGCTGACGGCGAGGTCCTGCAAACCGGCCTGCATCGGTTTCGATTTCTCGCCACGCCTCAGGTCCCGCATGGCTGGGACGCAGGGCTGTTGTTCGACGAAGCCGAGCAAACACTTCTCTGCTCAGATCTATTCTTTCACCCAGGTGATCCCGAGCCGGTGATCGGATCCGAAATCGTCGGTCGTGCGACAGATGCCATCCGGGGCAACTTGACGGGACCGATGGCCAAGGACATGCCCTATACTCCCTACACGGACAGCACTCTCCAACGACTCGCCGCTTTGAAACCGGCAGCGCTGGCGGTGATGCACGGCTCGTCATTCCAGGGCGACGGCCAGAAGGCCATCCTCGATCTCGCCGCGGTCGTCAGAGACCTCCTGGGCAACCCCGAAGGTGGTTCCTGACACGTGAAGTGAAGCCGACCCCGGATCCTATTCACAATGCCTGCTGTTCGCGACAGGGAGTCCTTCTCAGGGGCGTCCAGCCCAACGGCCTACTTGATGTACTCGTTCAGTACGTTCTCGATCAGTTCCTGACGGCCGGACTGCACCTTGGGCTCGCCGTTGGCCAGGGCGTACTTCTCAAGCTTGGTGAAATCCATCTGCCACTTCTCGATCTTCCGCCCGAGCCCGGCGTCCCAGCCCTTGTAGCGGGCCGCGACGAACTTCGCCAAGGCCTTGTCCTTGACCAGGCTGGCAGCGATCTTCAGGCCGCGGGCGAAGGCATCCATGCCGCCGATATGGGCGTGGAAGATGTCTTCGGGGTCGATGGACTGCCGGCGAATGTGGGCGTCGAAATTGAGCCCGCCGGTCTTGAACCCGCCGTAACGCAGAAGAACGTACATCGCCAGCGCGGTGTCATACAGGTCGGTCGGGAACTGGTCGGTGTCCCAGCCAAGGAGCAAGTCGCCGCGGTTGGCGTCAATCGACCCGAGAATCCCATTGGCCGCGGCGAACTCGAGCTCGTGGTGGAAGGTGTGGCCGGCCAACGTGGCATGGTTGGCCTCGACGTTGAGCTTGAAGTAGTCGACCAGATCGTACTTCTGCAGGAAAGCATAACAGGCCCCGGCATCGGAATCGTACTGGTGCTTGGTCGGCTCCTTAGGTTTGGGCTCGATGTAGAACTGGCCGCGAAAACCAATTTTCTTCTTGTAGTCGACGGCCATGTGCAGGAACTGGCCGAGGTGGTCGAGCTCCCGCTTCATGTCAGTATTGAGCAGCGTCTCGTAACCCTCGCGACCGCCCCAGAATACGTAGCCTGCTCCGCCGAGCTCCTTGGTAACCTCCATGGCCTTCTTGACCTGGGCGGCTGCATACGCGAACACGTGCGGCGAGGGGTTGGTAGCCGCTCCCGCCAAGTACCGCCGATTCGAGAACAGGTTGGCGGTTCCCCACAGGCATTTGACACCCGTGTTCCGCTGGAGCTTCTTGGCCATTGCCACGATCTTGTCGAGGTGCGCGTTGGTCTGACTCAGATTGCGGCCTTCAGGGGCGATGTCGCGGTCGTGGAAGCACCAGAAGGCAACGCCGAGCTTGGTGTAGAACTCAAACGCCGCCTGAAGAGTCATCTCGGCGACCTGCATCGGGTCGCTGCTCTTGTTGTATTCACGGATGAACGTCGGTCCGCCAAAAGTGTCCGCGCCGCTTCCCTTGAACGTGTGCCAGTAGCATACTGAGAAGCGAAAGTGGTCGGCCATGGTCTTGCCGAGCACCTTCTCATCGGGGTTGTAGTGCTTGAATGACAACGGGTCTCTGGACTTCGGCCCCTTGTACACAATCTTCTTGACCTTGGGGAAGAATTCACGCATGGATTGCAAGCCTCCTCTGAGAGATCGTTTCTGCGTCGAAAAACACCGGCAAGCAGTCGAAGCCCCGCACAAACCGGCTCGATTATAGCCCTGCCGGGTGGTGATGCAACGAGCTTGGAGAAAACGGGTGACGACGAAGAATCAGTGGCTGGACCCGTTTGAGCCCTTTCCCCAGCCCTTCTGAGCGGCGTAGTCGAACAGCATGAAAATCCGCTCCGGATGGAGAGTCGGGAATGAGATGCCGGCCGCTTCCATGACCTCGCGGGTGTTGTCCATTCTGAACTGCGGGTTGTGGACCACCCGCGGCGTGATCAGATTGTACTGATCCCACAACATGGACTCGGCCTGGTTGCACCTGCCGACCACCTCGTCAGGGGGAGCAAACGACCCACCGTGCAACCCAAAGTAGTCTTCGTAGCACCGCTTCATCATGTCGTTGGTGGGAGGCTCTGGATTGGTCAGATGGTAAATGCGGCCGTGAAACTGCGGGCGGGTCACAACTTCCGCGATGACCTGAGAAACAAAGTCGACCGGTACGATGTTCTGCCGATCATCAGGTCGGCCGGGGATACGCAGCGGTATGTAAGTCCGCTTGCCGTTGTTCTTCACGGCGAACCGCTCCTTCAGCGCGCCGACCAAGCGAGCAAACTGGTAGAAACCTGCGAATTGGGTCGTGTGGCCTGTACTCGAATCGCCCACCAAGAAGCTTGGACGGAAAATGGTCAGCGAATGCCCGATCCATGAAGACCATTCTTCAAGCACAGCTTCGGCTTGCCACTTGCTGCGCTCGTAGTCGGTCTGGAAATCGGGAGCCGGAGAGTGAAACCGCTCCGGAATGGTACCATTCAGCCAACCGCACGTATAGGCCGTGCTCACAGCGTGAATGCGGATCACATTGTGGCGTATTGCCCACTCGGCCAGGGCTTCAGTACCTCTGACATTCGTAGTAAAAGGCTCCGCACTGCCATTGGAGAACAAGTTCAGGTTGGCGGCGCAGTTCAGGATCGTGTCTGTTCGTCCCCAGTCCGGATCGGGAAGCGAGTCCGGCAAAGAACCCGGAGCAAGAACCAGACGCCCATCAGACAGATACCGGTCTATCGGAAGCCCGATGGCCGCCAGCATCGCCTCCAGCCGAGCCTTGGTTCCATCCACGGGAGGACGAACGACGGCAACAACTCTGGTGCCTCGTTCCAAGAGGTCCCGCAGGATGTAGTGGCCAAGGAAGCCAGTAGCCCCTGTAAATAGTATGGTTTCGGGTCGGCTACTCCTCATTACCATATGCACTCGTGTTGACCTTGCGATTACCCGTACCCGCGCCGGCAGGGTTGCCGCAGCATCATAGCAGAAAACCATCCGAGACGCCAAGAGGTTATTTGGGCCCCGGATACGGGGGGCCGGTCAGGTACAAGTCCGTCCGGATGATCCGGGCGGCCACCTCGCGGATTCGGAACAGCATGTCCCGCTCCCGCACAAACTGGCTGCGGCGATTCGCGTCCAGCCATAGCTGGTTCAACATATCGCCATCCACCGCTCGAATCCACCATTCTCGAAGCCTCGACAAGTCGGGTTCCGCGGGTATCCCGCCGGCCAAGAGGCCCTGCACTGGTGCGGCGAGCGCCCTGCTGATGGGCAGGGCCACCTCTTGAAGCGCTGCCCACGCCTTCTGGGCCAGAGGGGAATCGACCCCGCTCATGGCCGCGAACAAACCCTCGGCCGCCCGTGCTTGCCCGGAACGCAACGCGTATGCGTCTTGCTCGACTGACGCGTCATTGACCTCAACCGGCCGCAGGGCAGAAACCGCGTCCGGCCTCTGCGGCCCCCAAAAACGCAGCCGGGCAGCCGCACAGCCCGTGCTCGTCAAGTAGAACAAATATCGGCTAGTAGCCAAAGGTTTATGGAATCTGAATTTAAGTTCCTGGACCCCCTCGTGGCTGCTTCGGACAATTTCAACCTCAAACGGCGTCCCTTCCTTGCGAATAACCTGCCCCGGCTGGAACTTCTCACCAGCCCGCATGCCCTCGATACAGAACCGGCCGAGGGCTCCGGAGAAGTAGCCCCGCCCGCCGCAACTGAGGGAGAAACTGTATCCGTCGGTCTGCTCCAACCGGCAGGGCTCCTGCATGCGAAGCACGTTGTCGGCGTAGGTCAGCACGTGGCAACGGAGATCGGGAGCCGTGGCCGGCAACAGGGCATCGCGATCGCCAGCCCAGGCCTCTTGCAAGTGATACTTGGCGTAGATGTTGACAAACGGCACGTTGATCAGGAAGAGGTCAGTGGCTTCAGCGGGGTGGGCCGATGTCGAAATTTCGTCAATTGTCCATCGCTCGGCGGCCAAGACCGACCGCCACATGCTTCGGTAGATGGGCATGTAGATGGTCGTGGCGATGAGGAACCAGATTGCCACCGGCCGGGACCATCGCCCAATGCCAATGGGCGCCAGGCGATCCTTCAGGCTCGCTCCCAGGACCATGGCGACAGAGAACGCCACCGCTGGCATGTACCCGGAGTGGGGCGTGGCCATGATGGGAACGACGGGTAACAGGGATAGCAGGATCCAGAGCGGCCAGATCCACCAGCCGCGAGCCCGCCGGCACGCCTGGTAGTAGCCGGTCGCCATGACCCCGACGATCAGGAGCATCAGCAGGCAGTCACCGGGCACCTCGGTCACAGGGCTGAATCGACCTGTCGGCCCGACCGTCATGGGCGAGAGCCAAATCGTGGCCGTGATATAGTGGAGCAGCTTGACCAACCACCACAGAACATAACCGGGGCCGTCCGGCCGCCGCACATAGAAGTCCGGCATGGGCTCATAATCCAGGATGAGTCGCCAGACCGCGAACAGGCCGGCGAGTGCGACCATGAGCAGCAGTCCCGGCAACCGCGCCCGCAGGTGCCGCCGTCCGCCGAAGGCAATGTCAAATGATGCTGCGAAAACGGGGAAGACGATCGCGTTCTCACGGCTGCCCAAGGCCAAC
>CAZTQK010000025.1:0-29454 GCA_964615635.1 uncultured Planctomycetales bacterium | reverse complement strand
CATCCAGCAAACCAGCCAGCTCGGGGCTGATGCGGGCCAAGGCTTCCTTGAAGGCCATCGCGGCCCGTTCGCTGGTCCCCATCGACTCGGCCATTTTCTGGAAGCCGGTCTTGGCCTTCTCGGTCTTCCTAGTCTTGTCGTCTAGGGCCTCAGCTGTTTTAGTGGTGGCCTGCGCGGTTTGTTGAGCGCTCGCGGATGCGGCCTGACCCAGTTCAACCGTCGCGGCCTTGGTCTCGGCCGCCGCTTTCTTCGCCCCGCTGGCGTCGCCTTCGATCTTCAGAAGCGTTTTGAACTCTTCAGCCATTGGCTCACCTTCAATTCAAGGCCACCATTCCCCCGCCGACCCCGGCGACGCTCACGCGAAAGGTGTTGTTTCTCTGCTTTGAGTACATATGAATGAGCACTTCGCGGGAAGGGTCGATGGTGTCCAGCAGCCGCCGCCACCCAGCATCACACCCTTTGCGGGTGAGCATTTTCCGGGTCAGATAGGCTCCCATATCAACCGGGTTGGTTCCGTCTCGTAGCTCAACAAATAAGATGCCGGGGCCTTCCGCGAGGAAGCCTTCTCGGGCCAGGGCAAGAAGGGCCACCAGCCCGGCAACGCCGACGGCGTTAGAGCCGCCGGGGGATGGGTCAACCCCACCCCCCGCCGGCCGCCCCTTAAAATCGGTGGCTGGGCCACCGGTTTTACGCCTCTGTCTGTCTGGGAAGCTGCTCATTGCGTCTAGCCCGCGCTCGCACTCGCCTGCCTGACAAACCCGTCAACCAGCTCATCGGCTCGCCGTCCCCAGTCTGTGCCGCGAAGCAGCCCGTTGGCGGCTTTGAGTAGGCCGATGGTGATTTCTTGGCCGTTGCTGATCGTCACCGCCATTTCAAACACCTTCAGCGCGAACCGTAGCGCCCCACCCTCGCGCTGGCCCTCAATCGCCGACACGTTGGCCAGGGCACACAGCCACCGGGCGGCATCGGGCGAGTAGGTGATTTTGTACTGGTTCAACATGGCCATGATTTCTTGCACATTGAACAGCCACCGGGCGCCCGGATCGGTTCCTGAACCACCTTCGGGCGTGATACTGTGTTCAACGCAGATACGGCCCACCAATGAGCCGCCTATACGCTCGTCGCGCATGGTGCGGGCAATTCTTGCATGGAGTGACTCACGGCCGGCGAGAACGACCGGGCAGCCCGTGGCATCATGGAGTTGACGGATAATGTTGAACGTTTCAACCTTCAGGCCGTCGGCCTCATCTAAGATGATGAGCCGCCCCGATTTGGCCAGCTTGTCGGCCAGGCAATTGAAAACATCCGCGATCATGCCCCCCCTGAAATAGGAGGATGTACCACGCCTGGCGGGCGGGCGGGTGGATGACGTGCGCTCTGCCTGGATGGCGGCGAGTAGGAAGTTGTGCGGGCTACAAGAGCCCGCGTTGACTTCCAGCAGAATCGCGCTCGGGAAATCTAGGCGCTTGATCGCCTGCAAGGCCATGCTCTTACCGATGCCGCTCGGCCCGGTCACCACGCCGATACCTTGGTGGCGGCTGGTCAATTTGACAACCGCGAAAATCTCTTTGGCTACGCGGGTGGTGACGAACCGCTTCCCGTCGGGCATGGTCCGACGGTTGTGCCATTCGGCGATTGCGGCCTCGGCTTTGCGCAACACGTCCGCATGGGCGGGCGCGTAGCTCTTGGCCTTCAGAACGCCGGCCAGGCCATCGGCCGACAGCCCCGCCATTCGTGCAAGCTTCTTGGTTGATATGTGGAACTCAGCCATCCAGTCGTTGATATTCTCGCGGGCCACATAGGCCACGTCGCCGGCGGCGGCCTCAGTCAGCACGCGCGGGAACCGCTCAACGCGGGCTTGCTGTTCCACCCGCTCGATTGGCGGGCGAGGATCCTCGGTTTCAGGATTCATGACTATTCCCCCATTCAGCTTCCGCGTCAGGATCAGCGTAGGGGTCCACGTCGCCATCGACGGCCGCAAGGGCGTCGGCCAGGCTGAGCGCCGGCTCTTGCTTGGGCGGCTTGATTGTCTCGTCGTCGGCCAGGTCCGCCAGTGAAATCGGCCCATCGTCGGCCGGCGGCGGGGTGCCTTGCATACTCATCTGACACGTAGCGTCCACCATGTCGCTTCGCAGGGGTCGGCGATTGCGTGGGATGATATCGTCCGTACCAGTTGCTCGGAGGAGCTTCTTGCTGGCGGCGGCGCTGTGTTTCGCGGCGATCGCGGCGGTGGTGATGTCCTGTGTCGCTGGACGGAGACCACCGTCCTGGATCTCTTTGGCCAGGCGCCTGGCTCGCTTCTTGGCTCGCTGGCCGGCGGCCACGTGGTCCTGGTCGATCTCATGGAGGGCCAGGCGGTTGTTGACCGCGCGCAGCAGTGGCCGGCCCTGCACGTCACAGACGATCACGTAGCTGGCGTCGATTGGATCGATCCGTAGGCAGACGTCCTGGCCGTGCAGGCGCTGCAGGCGCGGGTCGGTCATGCCGTACTCTATGCCATTTGACCGGACGCCGTACTGGCCAACCTTGACCGGCCGGGTAATGCGCATGAGTAGGATATCCAGGGCGCCGTCAGGGAGGATGGCGTGGGGAATTGGACGTAGGTTCTCTGTGATCGCGGAGCCAGCCCCCTCGTAAGCTTGGGCGGGACTCAAGCCACGCAGGTCGGCGGCGCTGTGCGGCGTCGCATGATAGGCCTCAAGCCAGAGGCCGAACCGCTCGGCCAGCTCGGCGACGGTTGGACACCGCTCGGGATGGTCGACAGCCAGGCGGTGAGCCTTGCGGAAGCACTCGCTCTTGAGGTCCCCGGAGCAGTATGAGGCAAACGTCTTGCCGAACTGCTGCTCCAAAATGGCGAACCACCCCTCGATCGGTTTGGAGTCAGGGTTGTAGGGGATGCTGAAATGGACGAGTACGTCCAGGCCGACGAACACGCCTCGCACATAGGCCTCGTCGTCGACCTTGCGCTTGTTGCTCGGACGTCCGCCGGAGACGCCGTAGGCGCGATAGGGTTTGCCGTTGTCGATGGTTGCCTGCTGCGGTGGACCGTAGGTTTCGACGCCCCGACGAAACGCCAACAACACCGCATCGGAGCACTCTCGTTCACCGATATCCCAGCCGGTTAGGGCGCGGGATCGCATGTCGAGCCAGGCCGAGAGCAGCGGGCGGACGATGGTCGGGTCGGTCTCCGAGCGGCGGCAGAAGATGTCCCATTGATGAAAATCAGCGACCCAGTGCTCGCCGGGCCGGATGGACTCGTAGTCGCGGTGGATCTTGGGTGCGTGGCGGCGGCGCCATTCCTGCTCTCCCAGCCGGCCCCAGTCTCGCTGGGTGGCCGGGATTTGCCTGGCGAACCGCCGAAACGTGGCCACGCTTGGACACGACCGACCGGCTTTTTGCTCCTCATCGGCGACAATCTGGTAGCAGAGGGCAACGCTGCGCTGATGGTGCGTGAGCCAAAGTTCTTTGAAGCGTTGTTCTTGTGCTTTTGTGAAGCTTTTTTGAGGAGGTCTTCGACGGGCTATCGACCGGCCGTCGACAAGGGCAAGCTGGTCACGCCGGCCAACCGCCGCCGTCCATTTGTACAGGCTGGTTTTCGATATTTTGTGTGCTACAAGGAAGGACTTCAGGGCCTCACCCCGGCTCTTGCCGGCATCCTCGAAAGCTCTGCGCATTTGTAGCCAAGCGTGCACGATCGCCTCCCGCCTGCCGATTTGCCGGTGCTGCTCATCTGACAGATGCTGCAAGGCGGATTGGCTTGAATCGCCTCTGGGCTCAGGTTGTAGTAGAACTGCCGGCATCGCGTAGCTCAACAAACCAAGGCCCCGCCGGTCGCGGACTTTTCAGTAAGAAAGATGAGAGCGGCGTAAAACTGCCGCGCCGGCGGAACCCGGTCTGACGCTTGATCACGTGAAAGTAACTTGCACGGCCGCCTGCCAGAGGGCGTACGCCATCGCGTACCGAGCCCTCACGCCGTACAGGAACTTGTCACGTTTGAAACCTTCATCGGAGTTCTGCTCCAGCGCTTCGAACTCAATCGGGCTGCGAATTTGGAAGATGAACGGCCGAATCCAGCCGCCCACGTTACACAAGAACCACTTGTCGCTCGCGGTCAACCCCGGCAGGCATGCCACGCCGGCCGCGGCTTGCACCACGTTGCGGGCAATCGGATCGGCGACGGAAGGATTGAACGCCAGCCCGACCGCTTCTAAGGCGACAAGGTACATCGACGGTGGCACCACACAGACGAGGCTCTGCGCGTTCATCGGCAAGCGAATCGGCTCGCCCTTGTCATCGGCAAAGCCAATCTGTCGGGCGATCGCCTGGGCGAGCGCGTCTCGAAATTCGGCGGTGGTCGGCGACGTGCCGGTGGCGGCGGCGACCGAAATGGTGTTGTTTTGTGTGCCGCTCTCACCGCTGACATGAGCCGCGGAGAAGTAAATCTGCCCGTCGTAAGCCAGATACCCAGCGGTCGCGCCATTGTTAAACAAGCCTTCGAGCAGGGTCGTTGGGTGCACCGCCGCCGCGATGGCCATCGAGTTGACCCTCTGCCGGATCTGCCCAGTCTGGTCGTCTTCTAACTCGTCGCGGTCGACCTCGATTGTGTTTTCGTATTTAAGGTTCGCGACATCATAGGACTCGGTTCGTAAGCCACGCGCGAGCCGGCCCGTGCCCCATTCGCGCATGGGGGCCGGGGAACCGAGCCAGCGGTGCGATTCGACGCCCTTGTCACTTGTGTAGATGGTCGCCAGCCGCTCATGCGGCCGGTCGGTTGCGCGGAATCGCTCGAAAAACTCACCCCGCAGCCCGGCGACGCTCAGGCCGGTGGAGACGACCACATTCTGCTTGAAGATCAGGGCAAAAACCCCGACCACCGCCAGGATCACAATCAGGTTCATTTTTCAATCCTTTGTGTTTGCGGCCATCCGGCCGGGGCATCCCTGCCCTACTCTTCTTCGTTCTGACCGGCATCCGGCCGGATCATCTCTCTGTTAAGCACCACCACGGCGTCGATCTCGCCGCCGCCCTGGCTGAATGCCACCACCGCCTCATGTTCGGGACAATAGCCGCGCATGGCGACCAGGCACACCATCATCGCGGGAATGTGCTCCACTTGCCGGGCTGGCACATAGCAGGGCAGCCCCACGAGACAATTGGTGTCGGTCGTGACCAACAAGACGCCGCGCCCGCGATCGGCGTAGCCGTGCATCGCCGCGCGCAACCAGTCGTTAGCGTGCTCGTTGATGAATTGCTGCAGCTCTTGGGTTATTGCCATCGGTCGACCCCCATGTGGCTGCGCCGTGGCCTGGCCGCAAACAACGGCATCGCCGGCCCAACCACCAGCAACCGGCTGGCTTCCGGGTGCAGCTCCACCGCCGGGGCCTCAACGCGAGCGTGCGGGGTTTCCGCCGCCTCGGGCGGCAGCCACCATTCTTCTCCTAGTTCGATTCGCCTGATTCCCATTTTTGCCTTTCATGGTTGGCCGGCGGGCGGCCTTCCTTGGCCCGCCCGCCAGCCCGGCTGTTAAATCACCGTCGTTTCCGCGCCGGCCTGGCCGGTCGCCGGTTTCTCTTCCCTGCTGCGAGGATCATTTGGGTTAGGGCTGGCAGCAACGAGCGCAACCCCTCGGCCGCTCCGCGTGAGCCTGCCGGCTTGTTCGCGTGCGACAGCAAGCAATCCCACAGATGCTGGTTCCACCAGCCGGAGACGCCAAACACCCCCCGCTCACAGATTATGAATATCCGCTTCTCCCCCCGTCGAAAGCCCCGCCTCTCAGGCGGCCTGGCCCGCTTCGCTCTCTTTGTCATTGTTTTAGCTCCTTTTGCTGCTTTTGAATTTCGGCGAGCTGCACCAGCCGCCGCTGCACACTGCCCAGGATCGCCGCCAGCTCGCCCACGCTGGCTGTCGGAATGTCGGTTCCGTCGGCCCGTTGCGATCGCCGCCGCCGATCACTTCGGCCGGCACAAGGATGGACCAGCCCGGCCACATTCCCCGCGTGGGCGAGCGCCAGCCATCGCCATAGGCTGGTTGCGCTGATCGCGTGGCCTGGCCTGGTCGCGCGCATGTCGCGGGCGAATTGGCGAGCGAGTCGCACGCGCCCGCCTCGCGCGGAGTTTTTGCAAACTTTTGTAAACTTTTTGACACAACCGAGCCGGAACTCGGCCGCCTCACGCAGGTGGTCGGGAAGGTTGGCCCACTCTGGCGGCCTGGCCAATCTCACAGCCCCCCCCCTTCGCTCGCCGACCACGGCTGGCCCGTGCGCTCGTTCACTAGGGTGTCTCGTAGCTCCAACCCTAGGGCGTCGCAGAGGAGCCGCATGGACCGCAGGCCCACGTCGCCGCTTGAACTGGCTTTCGCGACCGTAGAAAGGCCAACCTTCGACAGCCGCGACAAGTCGCGCAAGCTCAACCCCGCCGCGATCCGGGCTGTGTTGATCTTCGTTGGGTCCAGAATCAGCTTTGCCATTTCTTCGTTCCGACAGAACAAACTGTTCTATCGGAACAAATCTAACACGATCATGAATTGAAGTCAAGAGCCTTGTTTCTGGGGTGGCCCTCTGTATTCTTAGCCGCATGAGGGCCTCTGAGAAGATCGCTGAGCTGATGCGTCGCAGGGGAATGGGGCTCAAGGATCTCGCAAAGGCCACTGGAATCAAGTACACCACACTCGCGAACTACGTGAAGCCCAGCCTTAACCGCGTCCCGCCCGCCGTGGCTGGGGTAGCGATCGCCCGAGCCCTTCGGGCTCCTGCGGAGTGGATCTTCGATGAAACACAAGGCTTTCCGCCACCAGGGCTTACGGGGCCGCCATGGAAGATTACCCCTTGGCCACCAGATGGGATCGACTGGGAGACAATCCACGTCTTAGTTGCCCGCCACGCCATCGAGCAAGAGCTGCACACTGCCCGGCGGCTGCTGAATCGCATAGACAGACTTCAAGGGGCTGGCAACCAGGCGGGTGCCGATGCAGCCAGTGAGGACTTCCGCAAGAGCATGGATAGATACGGCGCAATCCTGACCGGCGCGCCGATCGATGTCCACAACGATGGCGATGTGATGAAGCTGTGTCAGCAATTCGAGGAACTTCCGCCCCGGTTCTTCAGCCTACTGAGGGATCGCAAACACCCAAGGAAGTAGTTGTGTCGCTCTTCCGCCACCCCTCTGGCACGCCACTTGCCAGTGCCTCAAAACCACCAAAAGACGGATTCCCGAATAGCTTGACACTTTTCCCAGATAGCTTGACACATTCTTCGTAAGTACTAGTATCGAATGGGGTTTGTGGCGGTTGTTTGAAAATCCCAAGTAGGCCGGTTTTCTGTCGCAGGAGGCCAAAATGGGTTTTTCCGCGATCACGCTCAGCCCCAACATAGCCCGCCAGGCCGCTTTCGTAAATCGCGACTTTTCATGGGCTTATGAGCCGATCCCGGCCTTGGGGACTTGATCCCGTTCTTTTCCGCGATACGCTGCTCGTCGCTGAAAGTGTGTTTTTTTGTTGCGGTTTGTTTTCTGGAATGCAGGCCCCGGATTCGAGGTCTGCAACGTGCGATTTGCAGCGCGAAGTGGACAGGATGCCCTCTGAAATCTGAAATCTCAGATTTCAAATCCCAGGCCCCGAGGCCGGCGGGCCTCAAAGCGGCCAAAAGTCCTTGATCGAGGCAGCGCGTTATCGCGGTTCGCCCTGGATTTCAGCCACCTTCTCTGCGGCGAGCTGTCTGACCCGCCTCATCCGTGGCAGAAGCAGAGCGACCAGCAGCGCGACGAGGCCGGGCAGGGTGTGGCCGAGTATGAGCAAGATAACCCCTGCAGCCAGGAGAGCGGCCCAGATGCAGAATTGGATCCTCGCCAGGGGCACGTAGCGTTTCGACATCCGTTGCCGCCATCGCCATAGCCCCCGCACCGTCCAGACGACGGCCGCCGTTCCAACAACCAGATAGAGCCCGAGCACGATGTGAAAGAAGCCGGGCAACCGGCCGCCGGTCACAATGCTGCGCCCCGCCGCCGTTTGCCGCGTCAAATTGAAGAGGATTCCCGCCTCGCCGAGGTAAGGCGCATCCACCGCGTTCGAGAGAATCCTCGGACCAGCCAGCGTCCCGTCGGCCAGCGGCCAGCAGGTGACCAGCATCTCCGTGCTGAGCGGCCAGGCATGATCGAAACGGCCGTTAGCCCGCGCCGCCCCTACACCGAACGCACAGGCCGCGAAACCGTGCCCCGCCAACACCGGTCCGGAGTCAACATCCATGTACCACTCGCCTTGCGGAGTGCCTTTCGGGAATTCGCGGAAACCGGCGGCCGTCCATCGATGCTGCCAGAACCGCCGCTCGTACCTGCCGTACCATTCGTCGGCCAGTTCCGGCCACAATTCCGGCAGGTAGATGAGCATGAACGAGTCGCCGCAGCCGCGAGAGACAGCGCCGAGTTGGCCCGTCCGGGCATCGGCGTTGTAGGGAGGCAACTCGGTCTCGTCGAGCAACTTGCCCTCGAACGCACGCACCGCTTTTCGTGCAAAAGCCGAGTGATCCGTCCCCAGCACCGCATCCGCCCGACGGATGTACGCGATCGCTCCCAATACGTCGGTCGGATAGCACTCGCCGGGATAATCGTCGACCAGGCCGCAGGGTGATTCGTCGATGGTCTTGGCCAGCGACTCCACCTGATCGCGGAGCATCTCGATGTGTGCGCCGTCGCGCAGCAGTTTCTCCCTCGAGGTGAGCGCCGCGATGATCAACCCGCGATAGAACAGGTTGTCCTTGTGCAGGTAGTCGCTGCCCCAGTGTTGCCGGACCCAACCCGCGTGAGCCGGGTCAATGACGAGCAACGAAGCGGCATCAACCGCTCCGCGAGCGTAATCGCGCGGTGCCGACTTGCTCGCCGATTGGTCCTTCTCCCAGGCCTCCTGAAGAGACTCTGTCGCCATCAGGTAGAACACTGACCCGAACACCGGCCACTCGGTACCCGAGATGTCCATGATGTCCGCATTCGCCGTTCCCGCAGCCAGCCGCTGACGCGCCCATGCTTCGTATCGGGGCGTCAGAGACCGATGCCACACAAACGCGCACCGGGGGATTCCGCCGCTTCGCAGGTTGTCGTCGTTGACGCTCCAGACGATGATGAGTCCCGGCAGGATCAGGAACCAGGTTGCCAGCAGAATCACGATCGCGGCGTTGACATGCCGGCACAAGGCCAGTGGTCCTCTCCCGGCTTGATCAGACGCCTCGGCCAACTTCGCATCCTCCTGTCTCCAGGGGCCATCGCACTCATCCGGGGATATCGAAGAAACGCCGCACGATTTCGCAGAACATCCGGATGCCGACCGGCAGGGCCTCATCGTTGAAGTTGAAGCCTGGATTGTGCAGGTGTGGGTGGTCGCTCAGGTGAGCGGGGCGGATCCCAATCCGGAACATCGCTGCCGGGACTCGCTCGGCGTAGTAGGCAAAGTCTTCCACGCCCATGCTCGGCAGCTCCTCGATGACCATGTGGTCCTTGCCGTACAGGTCGCACACCGCTCCTTCAATGAGGGCCACCATCGCCGAGTCGTTAATCAACGGCGGGTACCCTTGCTGGATCTTGATCTCGGCCTTCCCGCCGTGTGCGGCGGCCGTCTGTTCGACGATCCGCCTGAAACACTCGTGGAGCTTCTCGCCGGTGGCCGGCAACAGATAACGCATCGTTCCGGCCATTTCGGCTTCGGGCGGAATCACGTTGTCGGCCGAACCGGCGCGTATCTGTCCAACCGAGACAACGGCCGCATCGCGCGGGTCCACGACTCGCGACGCCAGTGTCTGCAGCGCTGTGATGATGTGTGCCGAGATGACGATCGGATCCACGCTCCGATGCGGGTACGCACCATGACCGCCGACCCCAAGCACCTTGACCGCAAACGGGCTGCTCGCGGCCGTGACCGTGCTCCGCGAGAAGGTGATTGTGCCAACCGGTTGCCCCGGCCAGGCGTGCAGGGCAACGATGCCGTCGACCTTGGGCGATTCGAGCACCCCGTGCTCGCACAGTCGGCGACCTCCGCCCTCATCTTCTTCATCCGGCTGGAACACGAACTTCACCTTGCCCGGAATGGCATCGGCGAGCTTCGACAGGACCATCGCGGTGCCCAGCAGCACGGCCGTATGCCCGTCGTGCCCGCAGGCGTGCATCACACCCGGCACCGTCGACTGATACTCAACCCCCGTCTGCTCCTGGATTGGCAGCGCGTCAATGTCGGCGCGAATGCCGATGCATCGCCCCGGCTTGTCCGCGTTCAATACCGCGACCACATCCGTGCCGGTTAGCGCCGGCAACACCTTGAGGTTGGGCAGTTTCGCCAGCGCCGCCCGAATTCTCTCACTGGTGCGATGCTCCTGGCGTGACAGCTCTGGATGGGAGTGTAGATCGCGACGAAAGGTCGTGAGTTCCGGAAGTATGGGTTCGATCAGGCTGGCAATTCGGTTGAACATCGGTGACGCGGCTCCCGCTGGGGCATACCACCGACGTCGAGTACGTGTTGAGCGGGCCGGGGTCTGGCTCCTTTTTGCCTGACGCGGTTCGCAGGGTGACCCGGGGAAGGTCAACGAGGCCCGATGGCACTATGCCATGCAGGGGAGCCCGCAAAAAGGTGCCTGACCCCCTCTCGTGCACGCTAAATACGTACGCCGTCGACGCCGGCGGGGCGTTCGTCCGGTCAAGCGGCTCGGACCGGCTCGTCCACACGACGGCCGGTGATCGCCGTTCAGCCCCAGACTGAAGCCTAACGATAAGTGCGGATCACGCCGATGACAACCCCTTGAATCTGGACGTTGTCGACGTAGATCGGCTCATAGGCCGGATTGGCCGGCTGCAGGCGAATGCGGTTGTTCTCCCTGTAGAACTTCTTGAGCGTAGCATCCCCGTCTTCCAGCAATGCCACAACCGTCTCGCCGTTACGCGCCGTGCTCCGTTGCTCGGCAACGACCAGGTCGCCGTCGCGAATGTGCTCGTCGATCATGCTGTCGCCTCGGACACGCAGCACGAATGCATCGCTTCTGCTGGCGAACAGATCTTCCAGGTCGATCGACTCGCGATTCTCCACCGCCTCAATGGGCGAGCCCGCCGCGATATGCCCCAGCAGCGGCAGGGTGTGCCGGGAGTCATCGGGGAACACCGCCCGCCCATGCTCCGTAAGCTCCAAAGAGCGTGCTCTGTGCCTCGATCGGCGCAGCAGACCTTTTTTTTCGAGTCCGGTGACGTGTTCGAACACGGTGACCTTGTTGACGCCCAGCATGTCGGCTAATTCTTGCATAGTCGGGGAATAACCATGCTTGTTCTGATAGTCCCGGATGAGCGTGAGAACCTGCAATTGCCTGGGTGTCAGACGCACGAATTTGCGGTGTGCCATTTTCAGACTCCGTGACCCCTGCCAGTGCCAGAGGTCCGACTACCACGAGCGGCCATGCCGCCCGTTTGCATGCTTCATCCAGTTCGCCGGCCATGTTCCGCCGAAGCGGGCTGGAGGTCCAGATCGCCGTGTCGAACCCTGCCAGCGTCAACTGGCGCCTCAGTGCGCGGCTTGGCCGGTTGATGACACGCTCGTGCTTCCCGGCCGCAACCACCTCATGGTCCCCGCAGAAAACGAGACGCCCTGCCAACGCCGGATCCGCCTGGGAACCGCAGGAAATGAGGTCCAGCAGCGCCGACAGCTTTCGCCCAAGCCAACTGGCCGCGAGGCGCGTCGTCCCCGCCTTTACCCTGACCGGCCAAGCGCTTCGAAATACCCCTCCCGGCCCGAAGACACACAAGGGGAATTGATCAACTGCAGAATCTGCCATGCCGGCCGCCTCCCTACGGCTGGGCCAACCATCCCAATCAAAAGCCCCGCATCTCGCACAAGGGCCAAACCGAGTATCCTGCCTCGGGCCTCTCGCCGGACGGCGAACGTCGAGCCGGGGATCTGTTCACTTTTTGTTCGGTAATAATATACCCTAACCATGACCAAACGTCAAATGGATTCTCCACATTTTCTCTCACGGAGCATTTTCGGTGCCAGATCGAACGGTCTACAACATCTAGCATCACACATGGCCTGGGGCACTATTAATTGGATATATCGTTCGCTCTGTGGTCGAAACATGAAGGCTATGTGGTGGTTTTTCTGCCGGCACGATGCTCGAAAAATGCGCTTTCCAACGATTTCGGAGGCAGTTGAATTGAGGTGTCCGGCTCTGAGGCAGGTGTTCGCTTGAAATCGGACTGATTGAGTGCTATAAGAACCTCAGACTGTACCAGTTTTCTTGGGGACTTAGGCAATGCTATGTCTTACTCGCAAGACACACTACGCCCTCATTGCACTCACTCATCTGGCATCGGCACCAAAAGGCCGCAGCAGCGCCAGACAGATAGCCGCCACCTACCGCCTACCCCTGCCGCTGCTCATGAATCTGTTGAAGCAGTTGACGCAGCAGGAATTGGTCAGGTCGGTTCGGGGCCCTCGTGGGGGATACACTCTGACCCTGCCTCCCGATAAGATTCGGTTAACCGACGTCGTCCGGGCAGTCGAGGGGCCGATTCATGTGACCCAATGTGTGCCGGACAAGGCCGTCAACCCGGAAGACGACGACGCCGACACCTGCATTCGAATGGAGAACTGCCCGATCCGGGCATCGTTGGAGATCGTTCACAACAGGGTGATTGAATACCTCGACACCGTCACTTTGGCGCATGTGATCAGCGGTCAAGCGCGGCCGTGTCCTGCACACGAGCCGATTGAGGAGAGCCACGGAGTGATATCGTGAAGTCCTTGATTTATCTGGACAACAACGCCACTACCCCTGTCGATCCGCGTGTGCTCGATGCCATGTTGCCCTATTTCCGCGAGAAATTCGGCAACGCGGCCAGTCGAACGCACCAGTTCGGCTGGGAAGCCGAGAAGGCAGTCGACGTCGCCCGCGAGCAGGTCGCCGCACTCATTAACGCCGGCGCCAAAGAGATAGTCTGGACGAGCGGCGCGACCGAGAGCAATAATATTGCGGTCAAGGGCGCTGCCCAGATGTACAAGGACAAGGGTCGCCACGTCATCACCCAGGTCACCGAACACAAAGCGGTTCTCGACCCCGCCAAATACCTGGAAACGCAGGGTTTCGAGGTCACCTTCCTGCCGGTGGACCGGACCGGTCGTGTTGACGTCGATCAGTTGCGCGAGGCGATACGCCCCGACACCGTACTCGTATCGATCATGATGGCCAACAACGAGATCGGAACGATCCAGCCGATCGCCGAGATCGGAGCCATCTGCAAGGAGAAGGGCGTCATCTTCCACACCGACGCCACGCAGGCCTTCGGCAAGGTCCCCATCGACGTGAAAGCCATGGGTATCGATCTGCTGAGCTGCTCGGGCCACAAGGTATACGGCCCCAAGGGTGTCGGAGCCCTTTACGCCCGCCGCAAGGACCCGCGGGTCCGCTGCGAACCCGTCCTGCACGGCGGGGGGCACGAACGGGGTATGCGCTCCGGAACGCTGAACGTTCCAGGCATCGTCGGCTTCGGCAGGGCGGCGGAAATCGCCGGGCACGAAATGCAGACCGAATCGGCCCGGGAGGCGAGACTGAGGGACTCCCTCTGGGCCGGCTTGAACGAGCACCTCGACGAGGTCTATCGCAACGGTCACCCCGTGCACTGCCTGCCCAATACGCTGAACGTCAGCTTCGCCTACGTCGAGGGCGAGGCCCTGATGATGGGCTTCAGCAACATCGCGGTCAGCAGCGGCTCTGCCTGCACCAGCGCCTCGTTGGAACCGAGCTACGTGCTCAAGGCCCTTGACGTCGGAGACGAACTGGCACACAGTTCTATCCGCTTCAGCCTCGGTCGGTTCAATACCGCCGCCGAGATCGAGCAGACGATCGAGCAGGTGGTCTCGACCGTTCGCCGCCTGCGGGAGATGAGCCCGTTGTACGAGATGGCCAAGGAGGGAGTCGACATCAAGGCGATGAACTGGAACAAGACCTGAAAGGGGCTCGGCAGCTCGCCCGGCTGGGGTCGTGAGAGAGGAGTTGTGGGATGGCATATAGCGACAAGGTGATCGACCACTACAATAACCCGCGGAACATCGGTTCCCTGGACAAGAGCAGTCCGCAAGTTGGGACGGGCATCGTGGGAGCACCCGAGTGCGGCGACGTGATGAGACTCCAGATCCAGGTGGATGACGGCGGTTGTATCGTGGATGCTAAGTTCAAGACCTTCGGTTGCGGCAGCGCGATCGCCAGCAGCTCGCTGGCGACCGAGTGGATCAAGGGTAAAAGCCTCGACGAGGCGATGGAGATCAAGAACACTGACATTGTTCGCGAACTGGCTCTTCCTCCGGTCAAGATCCACTGCAGCGTTCTGGCCGAGGATGCCATCCGGGCCGCGATTCATGACCTCAAGCGCAAGCAGGCCAACGCGCCCGCAACGGCCGAGGCTCAGGCAACGCGCAGTTGAAGCGTCAAGAAGGTACAGGATTCCTCGGGGCTCGCGGACCCAGGCACGCCAAGGCGAGTCCGACAGCCTCGAGTCTTGTAAGGGATGTCTGGCAGCAGAGGAGCAGTATTCATGGCACTGGAACTCACGGAACGGGCGGCACAGGAAGTAAAGACAATCCTGCAGCAGCAGAACCTGTCGCTGGACAGCATCTATTTGCGACTCGGGGCCAAAGGCGGTGGATGCAGCGGGTTCACCTATGCACTGGACTTGGTCGACAACAAGGGTGAGCACGACCAGGAATATGTGTCGCACGACGTTCGAGTTATTTGCGACCCCAAGAGCCTGATCTACCTCGACGGCACCACGCTGGATTTCAAGGATGAACTCATGGGCCGGGGTTTTGTGTTTGACAACCCCAACGCTTCCGGCACCTGCGGCTGCGGCAACAGCTTCTGCGCTTAGCGGCTCCGGTTCCGGGCTGCCACCGGCGGCCTGTCACCGTGCGGATTCGCAACGGCCCTTCCCTGAGGGGGTTCCCGGCGTGAGCTCACAACCGACGACAACCAGGCCCATTCGTTGTACAACGTGCTCCCAGCCGCTGGAGTCGCCCATCTGCTGCACCAGTTGCGGACAGCTCAACGCCGATCCGCTCGGCAAATGCACCTATTTCGAGCTGTTCGGCCTGCCCGTCGCTTTCGACGTCGACGATAAGGCGCTGCACCGGAAGTACCTCTCGCTAACCCGGTCCGTCCATCCGGACGTCGCGGGCCAGGCCTCGCAGGAGAAGCGGCACGACGCCCTCGCGATTAGTTCCGAGATGAACCGGGCGTATCAGACGCTCCGCGACCCCGTCCTGCGGGCCGAGTACCTGTTGGGCATTTCCGGAGAGCCGGCGAATCCGGATGATCGGGCAGTGTCGGCGGATCTGCTCGCGCAAGTCATGACGATCCGCGAGGAGATCGAGGATGCCCGCCAGGCCGGCGACCAGGTGGGCCTCGCGGACCTCAAGCAGCAGGTGGCGGCAAAGCAGAATGCCTGCATGGACTCGATTGTCTCGCTCAGTCGCTTGCTTGCCGAGAAGAACCCGGATACCCGCCGGGCACTTCGCCAGCAAATCAATGCGATCAAGTACTGGAACAACCTGATGGACCGATTGCTGCCGGGAGGCGATGCGGCCTGACGGAGAGGTTATGAGCGACAACCGCGACATGATCATCGGC
The DNA here is from genome assembly GCA_964615635.1 of uncultured Planctomycetales bacterium. Classification (GTDB taxonomy): domain Bacteria; phylum Planctomycetota; class Phycisphaerae; order UBA1845; family PWPN01; genus JAUCQB01. Next base: position 13,817 of record CAZTQK010000025.1, on the reverse strand, counting down.
ATCGACCTGGGGACCACCAATTCGCTGGTGGCGGTGTTTGACGCAGCCGGGCCGCGCGTTGTTCGCGACGAGATGGGCGAGAGCCGGGTACCTTCAGTCCTGGCGTTCTCGGCGGAAGGGCAGGTCACGATCGGTTGGGAAGCCAAGGCTCACGCCGTCGAGAACCCCACCAGCACGGTGTTCTCGATCAAGCGACTGATGGGGCGCGGCTACGAGGAACTCGCCGCCGGCGGAGAACTCGGCCACCTGCCGTACGAGGTCGTCAAGCGGGTGACGGATAGTGCCAACCGCGACATCGCCGCCGTCAACGTCAACGGTCGCCTGATGACCCCGCCCGAGATTAGTTCACTTATTCTTCGTGATCTCAAACGGCGTGCCGAGGTTCATCTTGGCCGACCGGTGAGCAAAGCGGTGATCACCGTGCCGGCCTATTTCGACGACGGTCAGAGGCAAGCCACGCGCGACGCCGGCCAGATCGCCGGTCTGGACGTCGTTCGGATCGTCAACGAGCCGACCGCAGCGGCGCTGGCCTATGGCCTGGGCATCCGCGGGCAGATGGACCGAATCACCGCCGCCACCTCGCTGTTGACGCTGGCCGGCCAGTGCCCGACCAGCCGCGACGGCGAGGATGCCGAAGCTCAAGGCGGCCCCGCCAAGCCGACCGGCAACGAATCACTCATTGCCGTGTATGACCTTGGCGGCGGAACGTTTGACATCTCGATTCTCCGGTTGATGGACGGCGTCTTTGAGGTCCAGAGCACCCACGGCAACACCTGCCTGGGCGGCGACGACCTCGATCGGGAAATCATCGGGCTCGTGCAGCGCGAGGTGCGCGAGCAGTTCGGGCTGGAGATCAACTCGCCCGCGATCCTCCAGGCCCTCCGCAACTTCGCCGAGGGCGTCAAGATGAGGCTGAGCTGCGACGAAACCGCCACCATCGAAATCGACCTGGGTCAGGGCCGCCAGTATCGGCGAAGCATCAGTCGCCGTGAGTTTGAATCCATGATCGAGCCGTGGATCGCCAAGACGCTCGAGTCCTGCCGCCGGGCACTCGCCGACGCAAAGGTCGAGGCCGCCGAGGTGGACCAGGTCATCATGGTCGGCGGAAGCACGCGAATTCCGCTGGTTCGTCGGCGCGTCGAGGAGCTGTTCGGCCGCCGTCCGTACACCGCCCTGAATCCCGACGAAGTCGTGGCTCTTGGCGCTGCCGTGCAGGCGGCGATCCTGGCGGGCTCGCAGCGAGACACCCTGCTCCTGGACGTGATCCCGCTGTCGCTGGGCATTGAAACGATGGGCGGAGCGATGGGCAAGCTGATCCTTCGCAACACTCGGATTCCGTGCCAGGCTACCGAGCGGTTCAGCACCTTCGTCGACGGCCAGACCAACGTGAAGATCAACATCCTGCAGGGCGAGCGGGAAATGGCCAAGGACTGCCGCTCGCTGGGCGAATTCGAACTCCGCGGAATCCCGCCGATGCCGGCCGGGCTGCCCAAGATCCTGGTCACGTTTCTGATCGACGAGAACGGAATTCTCAACGTCTCGGCCCGCGAGGAACGAAGCGGCAAGGAGGCGAGCATCCAGATTGTACCGACCTATGGGCTGACCTCCGATGAGGTCAAGCGGATGGAGATGGAGTCCTACGAGCACGCTCGCGAGGATATGACCGCACATCGGCTCGTCGACTTGCGGAATCAGATTGAATTCGACACCAGCAAGACCGAACAGATGCTCGCCAAGGTCGGCAACCGGCTTCCGTCCGAGAAGCGACAGGAAATCGAAACCGCCATGGCCGAACTGAAAGCGCTCGCCGCCGCCGCCGGCACCGATGCGGACGTCTTGCACAAGGCCCTGGTCGAGTTCGACCGCAAGACGGTACGGCTCGCCGAACTGGCTATCACCGAGACGCTCCGTGAAACAGATCGCCCAGGCGTCCCCGCTCCTCGTCGATGAACGGAGAACAACCGCCCATGGATGCCAGGAACCCTCATCTGTCCGGCGCCGCCAAGCGCCGCCCGTTTCGGAAGTACCGGGTCACCTTCCTCCCGGCCGACAAGACCGTCGAGGTCGACCCGGCCGAGACCGACCACGCGGATGACGGGTTGCCCTGGAGCATTCTGGACATTGCTCTTCGCAACGGCGTCGAGATCGACCACGCTTGCGGCGGCGTGTGCGCGTGTTCGACCTGCCACGTGATCATCCGCCAGGGTCTCGATTCGTGCGGCGAGCCTGACGATGAGGAGGAAGACCGCCTGGACAATGCCTACGGCCTGACGCCCCAGTCGCGTCTGGCTTGTGTCTGCGTACCCGATGGCAGCAGCGACGTGGTGGTCGAAGTCCCGGCATGGAATCGCAACCAAGTGCGCGAGAGCCACTGATTCACGGGCCGCCGGGTGCCCCTGGCCGAGGGTGCCACTGGCGGCTTGCCCGCCGTACGTGTTTAGCGTGCTGGGGTCTGGCTCTTCTTGCCCAAATGCGGTTCGCCGTGCAATCTGGAGTGGTTGGCTCAGTCAGGCGGGGGCTCGGCGGCGCGAAAAAGACGGCAAAAAGTGCCTGACCCGCTGTCTTGCACGCTAAACACGTACTTGCCCGCCAGTGTCTTCGCCGCAGTATGCCACTGGCGGCGTTTCGCCTCGTGGCAGCAAGTTGTGTCCAGATGAATGCAGTCGTGGAGTACTGGGTGAAAGGTTGACACATGCCCGCCCTGAAATGGACCGACTCAGAGGAAATCGGCATTCTTCTCTTCGAGAAGTTCCCCGACGACGATCCCCTGGCCGTCCGATTCACCGATCTGCACAAGCGGATCTGTGAGCTCGAGGGGTTCGCCGACGATCCCCAGGCCTCCAACGAGGCCCGTCTCGAAGCCATCCAGATGGCTTGGCTCGAGGAGTACCGCGACGCCAAGGACTGAGACCTCGCGGGGGTGTGCTCTGCACACCAGTAGGGTAGGGCGTGCTCTGCACGCCCCAAGCCCGCGCCCTCATTTTCCGGCTTTCTGGCCGGCACACTTTGGGCAGCCGCCTTCGCGCCCCACACCCTGCGTGGCGGCGTACCACTCGCCGCACTGCTCGCACCGGCTGGCAACCTGCGCCGAGAACATGCCGCATTTCTCGCAGCGAAACCCTTGCCCATTCGGGTCGCGAGGATAGGTGCGGACCTGGTCGCGCGGAATGGTGAAATACCAGCCGCACTCGGGCGCCGTACATTTCAAATGAAACCCGTCGGCCTGTGCCGGGGTGACGGCGGAGATTTTCATCCATGTGTAGAGACCGGCCGCCACAATCAAGGCACCCAGCCCGGTATAGGTCAAGATCTTCCTCACGTTGGTTCCTTCGTGACTGACGGCACGAGCATGGCCATTACCGCTCTTCAGGCGGGATATTGGCGACGGGGTGCTTGGACTTGTCGCCCCAGTCGTCGTAGTGTGCCCTGAAGTCGTTGTTCCACTTCTTCCGCATTCCGATGCTCCCTTCCACGAGTCTCGATTGGAGAAGCCATTCCGTATGGCCGTCGGCAAAGACGATGTTGGCTCCCTTCAGGTGCCGGTCGCCTGGCCACTCCAGCCCGTTGTCATCGATGGGGTCGATGGCCGTTTCCCAGAAACCGTTTCTGGCTTTCGGGTTGCTGCTTCCCGAGTCGCTGTCGCCGATGGCGATCATGTCGGAGGGACGCTTCACGCGCTCCACCTGCACCTCGCCGTCGTACCGGTGATTGACGTGCCCGCCGAGGCCGTAATTGTAGACCGGCGGGTTCCAACCGCAGGTTTCGGCGACACCCCAGTCGTTGTATCCATAAGCAAAGGTCGCTTGTTCCTCGGGCTGGGCGCTGGTGATGTTGTTGTAGATTCGGTCGATGCCATTCCACTGGGTGTCGGCCGGGGCTGAGGGGCACCAGAACGCCTGCGGCTGCTTCATCAGCCGGTTAAGCCGTACGGGCCAGAGGATGTCCCATCGCCCGGACGTGAGATGGTGCCCGGGATAGTACCGCTGCTCAAGCGTGTACATGTGCAGCGCGATGCCCATCTGGTGCGTGTTGGCCCCGCACTGCGTCCGCTTGGCAAGCTCGCGAGCCCGGGCCAGCGACGGCAGCAGAATCGCGATCAGCAGAGCGATGATCGCCACCACCACCAGGATCTCGATCAGGGTAAAACCGTGCGGCCGACCATGCGTGGAACGGAAGTCGCCGATCCTCATCGTCAGTCTCCTCGAACCGGGCTGCAACGTCTCCGCCGACACCGTTCTTATCCTACCATCAAACTCGCTCGATCCCAATGGGGGTGGAATCGAAAAGGCCGGGACCAGGATCCGTGGCACTGTGAGCGGCTCTTCCAGAACCCCGAGCGTAAGCGAGGGGCCCTTGGCCGATTCCCATGAGTGGGTCAAGGGCAGGCCAAACCACAAAGCCGCCGCGCCACAAGGAGGCCGCTCCCTCACGGTCGCGGTTCTGAAAGAAAACTCCGAAGAACCGTGGCTTCTGCCCGCCGAATCTGTCACGCACCCGGTCGAGACCATGACGGTGACAGCGCAGAAGGGGGTCGTGTCCGCCCGCTGCGGAACCTGCACGGGACTCTCCGCAATCCGGCCCCGCAGCGGTTTTTGGGTCGTCTCTTGTTCCTGGACCGCCTGTTCTGTCGATATTCTCTGGACCTATGTCAAAAGTCCTGAAATCAGCCAAGATGATCAGTGTGTTGACGCTGGTTTCCCGCATCCTGGGGTTGGTGCGAGATATCGTCTGCGCCCACGCGTTCGGAACGGACGCGGTCTGGTCGGCCTTCCGGATGGGCTTTCAGATCCCCAACCTGTTCCGGCGGCTGTTTGGGGAGGGGGCCCTGTCGGCGGCGAGCATCCCGGTGCTGACCGAGACGCTGAGTCGCGAGAGCAAGGAGGCGACGGACATCCTGGCCGGGCGCCTGTTGGGACTGCAGCTCGCAGTTCTGGCCGTGCTGTGCGTCGTGGGCGAGGGCGTCATCGTCGGCTTGTACTGGATCTACGGCGACGACTCCGACAACGCCCTCACCCTCACCCTGACCGCCTTGATGCTGCCCTACATGATTTTCATCTGTACAGCGGCGGTCTTGGGCGGGGTGCAGAACGTCTTCGACCGGTTCGCGTCGCCTGCGGCGGCACCGATTATTCTGAACGTTTTCATGATCGGGGCGGCTTGGCTCGCGCCGAGGGTTGTCCCCGGCGGCATGCACCGCGAGATCGTCCTGTTGGCCGGGGCGGTGGTCGTTTCGGGGATCTTTCAACTGGCCTGGCAGCGGTTGTCCGCCGGACAGTGCGGGCTGCGCCTGCCGCTGCGCATTAACATCCGCGACCCCAACATCCGGCGGATCTGCGTGACCATGCTTCCCATGATGGGCGGTCTGGCGGTTGTGCCGCTTAGCAGCCTGCTGGACAACCTGATCGCCTACTGGTTTGTTCCCGAGCGCAAGGGTCCGGCGATCCTGGGCTACGCGCAGGAGTTGTACCAGTTCCCGCTCGGCGTCTTCGCGATCGCCATGGCGACGGCCATCTTCCCGACGCTGGCCAAACACGTTGCGGAAAACGACATCCCCGGCATGAAAGCCGCGCTGGCCCGCGGGATTCGCGTGGTCGAGTTCGAAGCCCTGCCGTGCATGATCGGGCTGATCCTGGTGCGCGACCCGCTCGTGCGGGCGCTGTTCGAGCGAGGACAATTCGCCGAGGACCCGGAAGCGGCGCCCCGCGTGGCTTTTGCCCTGTACATGTACGCCATGGGCATTGTGGCCTATGGGGTCAACCACCTGCTGGTTCGGACCTTCTACGCCATGCACGATGCCAAGACGCCCCTGAAAGTTTCTGTCGTCAATGTGGTGATCAACTTCTCCATCAACCTGGTCCTGGTCCAGACGGCGCTGCGTGAGGCCGCCATGGGCCTGTCGACCTCCGTCTGTGCAATGGGGCAGGTCGTCGCGCTCTCTCTCCTGCTGAAACGGCGAATCGGCCCGCTCCCCTGGGGCGAGATCGCACGGAGCGTCGGGCGGAGCGCGGCCGCGACGGCGATCATGGCTCTGGCCGTGCTGGCCGCCGACTACTGCGTTGACGGAAGCCTGAAACCGCTCTACCGCCTGGTGATTCTGGTCTGCACAGGTGGTGTTACCTACCTTGCCGCTGCTTTCGTGCTGCGATGCCAGGAAATGAGGGAGATGCTGCGGAAGTAGTGATAAGTGATCAGTCGTCAGAAGTTTTCAGTCAAACCCTCGGAGCACACTGTCCGACTGACAACTGATCACTGAGCACTGACGACTCTTCTACTTCGGTTTCCTCGCCTTGGTCGTCTTCTTGCCCCCTTTTCCGCGAGCCCTCTCCTCGTGGCTGATGAGTGAATACTCGATGCCGTCGACCAGCGCGATCCAGGAGGCCTCGATGATGTTCTCGCTGACGCCGACCGTGCCGTAGATGTCGTGGGTCGTCTCGTTGCGGAACTCGATGGTAACGCGCACGCGAGCTGCGGTCGCCGCCCGGGCGTTGATGACACGAACCTTGTAATCGATCAGCCGGACCTGCTCGACCTCGGGGTAGTGAGGACGGAGGGCTTTCATCAGGGCGTTGGCCATGGCGTCGACCGGGCCATGCCCGCCCGCCACGTGGTGCTCCTGAGTGCCGTTGATCTTGAGTCTGACGATGACTTCGGTGTCGGGCTCGTCGTCCTGCTGAGATTTCAGGGCCACCGCCCGCCAGTGGTCCAACTCCCAGAACGGATGGTGGAGCCCCAACTCTTTGCGACAAAGCAATTCAAAGCTGGCCTCGGCCGACTCGTACACGTAGCCCTGCTCCTCATACTCTTGCAGCCGCTTGAGCAACCGCCGCTGGAGCTGCTTGTCGTGGGCAACGTCCAGCTTTCGGCCGATTTTCTCAGCCACGCCGCTGGCTCCGCTCAGTTCGCTGATCAGCACCCGCCGCTCGTTGCCCACCAGCACCGGATCAACGTGTTCGTAGCTGCGGCTGACGCGCCGGATGGCATGAACGTGCATGCCGCCTTTGTGGGCGAAGGCGAACGGGCCGACGTAGGGCTGGTTGTCCGGCGGCACGAGGTTGAGCACTTCGTAGACGTACCGGCTCACCTCGGTCAGGCGTTTCAGGCCGTCGGCCGAGAGAACGTACATATTCATCTTGACGGCCAGGTTGGCCGCGACGGTGGTCAGGTCGACGTTGCCGCATCGTTCGCCGATGCCGTTGATGGTTCCCTGGGCGTGGACGGCACCGTGCTGGATCGCCGCGAGGGCATTGGCGACCGCCAAGCCCGCGTCGTTGTGCGTATGGATCCCGAGTTTGGTCCGAACGTGCGGCCGGATAGCGTCGATCGCCTTGCCGATCTGCTCCGGCAGGCATCCCCCGTTCGTGTCGCACAACACCAGGCACGAAGCCCCGGCCTCCTGGGCGGCCAGCAGAGTCTTGAGTGCATAGTCGGGGTTGTCCGCCCAACCGTCGAAAAAGTGCTCCGCGTCGTAGAGCACCTCACGACCGCGCCGCACCAGAAACGCTACCGACTCGGCGATCATGTCCAGGTTCTCTTGCTCGCTGACCTGGAGCACGTCGCGAACCTGCATATCCCACGTCTTTCCCACGATGGTGATGGCCGGCGCCTCGGAGTCGAGCAGGGCCTTGAGTCCCTCGTCCTTGTCGGCTTTCGTCCCGCGATGCCGGGTCATCCCAAAGGCGGCAACCTTGGCGTGCGAAAGCTTGAGATGTCGGACCTCGTGGAAGAAGGCTGCATCCCGGGCGTTGCTCAGGGGGTAGCCGCCTTCGATGTAGTCGATGCCCAGGCTGTCCAGCTTCGCGGCGATCATGAGCTTGTCGTTCAGGCTCGGACTCACGTTGTGGCTCTGCGTGCCGTCGCGGAGCGTCGTGTCGTAGATCTCGATGCGTTGTCGGGGTGTGGACATATGATCTCTCGTCTGTCTGATGTCTGCTTTCTTGGTCGAGCTTCTGCCCGATGCTGTGCGTGTCAGACTACTAGACTATTCGACTGTTAGACTGTTAGGAAGAAGGGGGCAAGTTGCAGCTTGGCGCCTAAAAGCCTAAAGGTCTAAAGGTCCAGAAGTCTAACGGTCAAACAAAAAAAGCCCTGCCTCACCGGGCAGGGCTTGTCATGATCGCGTTCGCCTCATGCGGCCCTACCCCGGGTTTCCTCCAATAATGCCCATGATGCCGCCGATCCGCACTGGGGCGGGGCGCTGACGGGCAGGGGGGCGAGACTCGGCTACCTTGTTCAACATGATTCATATGGTAGCGTCGGGCCCGGCGGTTGGCAAGTGCCCGGTTGTGGGGGTGCGGCCGGCTGCGTTACAATCCATCCGTCTTGGTATGTCCGTGATCTGTCTCAGGAAACCGTCCTATGTCTCATCGCAAAGCCGCTCGTGCCGTGTTCCCAGGAGCTTTCGACCCCATCACCCACGGTCATCTCGACGTGATCAAGCGGGCTCGGGAGTTCGTCGACGAGCTGATCGTCGCCGTCGGCCACAACCCCGAGAAACGGGAGCTGTTTACCGCTCAGGAACGCGTCGACATGCTCAACGAACTGATCGGCGACCTCCCGCGGGTACGAGTGGAGGCCTATAAGGGGCTGACCGCCGAGTTCGTGCAGCGGGTCGGGGCCCAGATGATCATCCGCGGCATCCGCGACAACGTCGACCTGCACTATGAGCTTCAACAGGCCAACGTCAACATGGCAGTGGGGGGGGTCGAGACCATCTTCCTGCTCACCCGCGACCAGTTCGCTCTGATCTCCAGCACCTACATCAAGCAGATCGTCGAACTGGGCTGCACCGACATGGAGCGGCTCAGCCGGCTGGTCCCGGCCAACGTGGCCGAGCGGCTGCGCTGCAAGTATGGCGCACAGAATAGTGGAGGGGCGCAGGAGTAGCAGCGCCGACGGCGGCGTCGGCCCCGCAAAGCGTAGGGCCCGTCCTGGCGGACCATCATCTCCGATTTGAGATCCGGCAATCTCAGATCTCAAATCAGGCGGTGCGCGAGCAGGCTTTTCCGTCTCCGATGAGTCTGTAACCATGTTGTGGAATGCCGTTCGGCGGCAATCGGTGCAAGGCTTCCTGAAATGTGGCTTTTGGAACCAGTGACTGAGCTTCGAGATCGACTCCGGGGTTATCCTCCTCAAGCACCGTGCGTGAAAAGCGACGGTACCGGGTGGTAGGGCAGTGTCGAGCACAGCGAGACCTGCCGCTCTTCCCTGTGTCGTTGGCTACGGTTGCCTGTCGTCGAGGTTATCCCGGTCGGGGATGGTTGCGGCAGGTCTGCGACGCCTGCGGCAGCTCCGACCATGCCCTGCCTTCATCACACGGACCCCGCGTGTTGCGGTTTCTGCCTCGGTGCCTATCATTGGTTGTGATTCGACGGATCGGCGCGTCTGAGAATACGCGTTATGGAGCTTCTTCCGGGAGAGCCGACATGTTGTTCCGTTTTGCGATTCTGATTCAGGTGCTGGTACTCTCGACCGGAGCGGCCCCGAAGGCCAAGCCGGCCGCGTCGCCCGTCGCCTCCAAACCCGCCACAGCCCCGGCCAGCCGCCCGGTCTCGCGCAGCCTGGTCATGAGCGGCGTGGTGTTCGAGGATCTCGATGCCGACGGCCTGCGAGACGACAACGAGCCGACGCTGAGGGATATGTCCGTCTCCGACGGGCTCGGTTTCGTTCGGACCCAAGCCGACGGCCGCTTCGAGTTCAGACTCCGTGAGCAGTCTCGGGGCTCGGTCTTTGTCTGCACACCGGCGGGTTGGCGGGCCTCGAAGCAGTTCTTCGTCATTGCGGATTTCGGTCGATATGCCGACAAGGTCCAGCCGGCCGATATCGGCCTGGTTCGCGACCCGGCCCGCAACACCGACCGCTTCGTCTTTGTCCAACTGAGCGACACGCACGTCACCGAAGCCGAGAGTGCCGTTCAGACCATGGCCGAAGACCTGGAGGTAGTGAACAACCTTTCGGACAAGCCCACGTTCGTTGTGACCACGGGTGACTTGACCAACGTTGGCAAGCAGGTCGCGCAGCTCGCGGGCTACGTGAGAGCCACCCGAGACAGCCGATACCCGTTCTACAACGTCGTTGGAAACCACGACTACGGCGGCGAGCTCCGCGACACGGAGAATTACGAGAAGTACCTCGGTCCGCCCTATTACTCTTTCGACGTCGGGCCATACCACTTCATCGCCCGCGACATCATCGCTCGCGACAGAAAGAGCGGTTTCTTCGAACGCCAGACCGAGTGGATCGAGCGCGATCTTCGTCTGAACGCCGTCGGCAAGCGGGTGGTCGTCTTCCAGCATTTCATCCCGACCATTCGGGAACTCGACTGGTGGGCGGAGCGAAACGGGGCAGCAGTTTTTTCAGGCCACTGGCACGGCCGTCGGGAGCGCGAATACAAGGGGATTCTCGACGTCAACAGCTCGACGCTTCGCTTCGGCGGCATCGACCGCAGCCCGCGCGGGTTCCGAATTATCCATGTGGATGGGCAACAGATGCGATGCGAGTGGCGGCTGGGTGCCCAGAAACAGCGGATCGAGATCGTGCATCCGCCGGTCAATGGCTTGACCTTCGGGCGTACCGTGCCGATTCGCATCCTCGCGTATGACACGGCCGTCCGCGTAAGGGACGCTCGATATCGCGTTTTCGACGCGGGTGATGCCGCATCCAACCGGACCGAGCCGATCGCCCGGGGTGATCTGTGGGCCGAGGGATCGTGGACCTGGGCGGGCCAATGGGAGGTTGCGTCGGACGTCTGGTCCGGCATGAAACGCATCGAGGTCGAGGCTGCGGCCGTCGACGGCACCGTTTGGAAGCAGACGGGCGTCTTCAAGCTGGACGTCAACGGCGTCGCAATCGTCAAACCCGGCCAGGCTTGGCCGTTCTTCCACAACGATGCCGGCCATCGCGGCTACCTTTCGGACGGTCCTCGCCCGCCGCTGGTACCTGCCTGGTCGACGCATATCGGGGGCACGATTCACATCTCCAGCCCGGTCATCGCCGACGGCCGCGTCTATGCAGCCTCCAGCTTCGAGAGTTCGCTTGATGACTGTGCCATCACGGCTCTTGACCTGGTGACCGGCCGCAAGCTCTGGCGTGCTCCTGTGGACTCCTCGATCAAGCACAGCCTGGCGGTCTGGGACGGCAACATCATGGCCGTGTCCCAGGCGGCGACACTCTACTGTTTCAACAAGGACGGCTTCCCGCGATGGACAGCCTCGCTCGACCGCGGCCACGACGACCGTTGGGAAACGAGTTTCCCGGTCACCGACGGTAAGGTCGTGTATGCCGGGCGTTGCACCGGTTTCGGTGCGTACGACCTCGCGTCAGGCGAACCGTTGTGGAAGCAGCCCGGAGGAAAGGACTGGTGGCCGAACATCTACTCCGGACCGAGCCTGGGTACAGGTGTTGTCTACCAGGGCGGCCCATTCGCCAGAGCGCTCGACCCGGCCACGGGGGACATCCGCTGGTCAAACAACCAGATGGCCGTCTCGACCGTTGCGGTGGTCCCGGCCGCGGTTGAGCAGAGTCAGGACGGCGATCGGCTCTACGTATTCCAGAACAAGAAGACGCTTCTGTGTTTGGACGGTAGATCGGGGAAGCAGCTCTGGGAGGCCGCCTTTGAAAGCGCCGACAACCAGGGCAGAGAGGTGATACCGCTGGGCGACGAGACGGGGACGCCCGCGATCGGCGAGGACGTCGTCTGCGTCGGCGGCGCCGAGGTATCGGTGAGGGGCCAGTCTCCCGACGCCGCCATGCACGGGTTCGACAAGGCCACCGGCAAGCTGCGATGGCGATTCCCCGTGGGGCAAGAACTCTCTCCGACGGTTCCATACAAGAGAGACGGTGCAACCATTACCAGTTCGCCCGTTATCGTGGCCGATGTGGTCTACTTCGGGGCCAGCGACGGGTGGTTCTACGCCCTCGATGTCAGCGACGGTCATCTGCTCTGGAAGTACCGGTTCGGCCTGCCGATCGCCTCGACCGCGGCGGTCTCCGGAAATGCTCTGATCGTGACCACGTGGGACGGGACGGTTCATGCCATGGTGTCCGCGGATTGACCATGACGCCAGACAAGACAACACTGGACGAGCTTCGTATTGACAGGACCGCTTCGCACCGCCGTGGGTCCAAGACGGTGTTGATCATCATCGCGCTGATCCTGCTTGTCGTGGCCGGCGGGCTCTACCTCTGGCTCAACCGGCCGAAGGTGCCCGTCGTCCGGACAGTGGTGGTCCGTGAGGCGGCATCCGGCGGCGATAAGACCGTCCTCAACGCCTCGGGCTACGTGACGGCGCGGCGCGAGGCCACGGTTTCTTCCAAGGTCACGGGCAAGGTCCTCGAGGTACTCGTGGAAGAGGGTATGAAGGTCGAGGCCGGGCAGGTACTGGCGCGGATCGACTCGTCCAATGTCGAGAAGAGCCTCCACCTGGCAGAGGCGCAACTGGAATCGGTGCGCAAGGCTCTGGGCGAGACGCGGGCCCAACTCGATCACGCCCAGCGAGAGGTGAGGCGCCTCTCACGACTGGCGGCGGGGCAGTCGGCAAGCACGGTCGAACTCGATCAGGCCGAGACGCAAGCGAAAGCCTTGCAGGCGCGGCTGGAGAAGCAGACGGCCGACATCGCCGTGAGCGAGCGCGAGGTCGCGCTCTGGAAACAACAGATAGACGACGCGATCATCCGTGCCCCCTTCGGCGGCGTCGTGACGACCAAGAATGCCCAGCCCGGCGAGATGATCTCACCCATGTCGGTGGGCGGCTTCACCCGCACCGGGATCTGCACGATCGTGGACATGAGCTCATTGGAGATCGAAGTGGACGTGAGTGAAAGCTACATCAACCGCGTCGAGCCGGGTCAACCGGTGGAGGCCACGCTCGATTCGTACCCGGATTGGCGCATCCCCGCCAAGGTGATCGCGATTATTCCCACCGCTGATCGGCAGAAGGCCACGGTGAAGGTCCGGGTGGGTTTCGAGAAACTCGACCAGCGGATCCTTCCCGACATGAGCGTGAAAGTGGCATTTCAGAGTGCCGGTGATACCCAACCTGCCCAGCGGAGCCCGATCATCCCCAGGTCCGCCATTCGTCAGAGCGATGGCAAGGACGTCGTCTGGCTGGTTCGCGACGGCCGCGTCGAACGCCGTGCCGTGAAGGTCGGTGAGACTCGCGGTGACGAGATGACCGTGGTCGCCGGGCTGGATGGGGGTGAGCGGGTGGTCGTGGAAGGGGCGGACGATCTGACGGAGGGTGTCAAGGTGAGGGAGGCAGGGCGATGAGTGCCAGCAACGAAGTTCTCGTGCGTGTCGAGGGGGTGGACAGGACCTTCCGCCGGGGATCGGAGGAGATCCACGTCCTGACGGACCTGGACCTCATGGTCTGCCGGGGTGAGTTCCTGGCCCTGATGGGACCGTCCGGTTCGGGCAAGACGACGCTCCTGAACCTGATCGGTGGCCTGGACCGCGTGACGCGCGGCTCGGTGACGGTTGGCAGCGACCGGATCGACCGGATGTCCGACCGGCAACTGGCGGCATGGCGCACGCGACACGTGGGTCTCGTGTTCCAGTTCTACAACTTGCTGCCGGTACTGACGGCCGAGCGCAACGTCGAGCTCCCGCTCCTGCTCACACACCTCTCCAAAGCCGAGCGGCGGAAACACGTGGAAGCCGCCCTGCGGATTGTGGGGCTCTCTCACCGGGCCCGCCACTCTCCGCGCACGCTCTCCGGCGGTGAGATGCAGCGCGTCGGCATCGCCCGGACGATCGTCACCGACCCGACGCTGCAGCCGTGCGATGCGCCGACCAGCGCCCTGGACCGTAAGTCGGGCGACTT
>CAZTQK010000024.1:0-29934 GCA_964615635.1 uncultured Planctomycetales bacterium | reverse complement strand
GACGCGGCTCGGACTTCACCAGACAATTCCACCAGCCGACCCAGGCTGTCGACAGCTTCTACGAACCACGGACCAGCGCCAACTCAGGTTTCATGGACGGGCATGTGGAGCCGTTGGCGTACTACCAGTTGTTCCAAGCCGATCCCTCCAATCCGGAGACCGCTCCCGCGATCAAGCGTTCGCTGTGGATCGGGTCGCGGAAAGGCGGCCCCGGGCAAGGATACTGACGAGTGAGGAGGGGCGCAAGGGGAGGAATTGAGAGTGGAGAGTGGAGAATTAGGAATCGATCGGATGGGACGGAGGTGTCGGGGGAAAGGATGAAGGCGGAAGGATGAAGGATGAGTCAAGGCCGGGGCGACCGGGGCCAAGGAGTGTGACCACAGATCACACCGATCGCGCCGATGGAAAAGGCGAATGAACGGGACCGCCATGACGCCAAGAGGAGATGGGCGGCGAGTGGTCAGTGGTCAGTGATCGGTTGGGCGGGGAAACCGGCCTCTCGGGCAGCCGGGCCCGGCGCCCGGCTTGCCTGATTCCCGTTGCGGTAGTATGCTGTCTTTTACCTTTCTGGCGGTGGGTGGAGTTTTTGTCTGGTGGAAGGTGAGATGGGTGCTGCGGCGGGAGTCGGTCAAATGGGAAATGGTGGCTGGGAAAACGAACCTGGCCCGTTTTCCGTTCGTTTTCCGTTTGGCCCGTTTTCCGTTCCAGCTCATACTGCGCGTCAAACAGCGTGGTGAACCGCTCCTTGAGATGCTTTTCGATCGCCGCCTTGTGAGCCAGGAGCCGACCGTGGGCCCGGTAGAGCCGGTCCTTGTTGACCGCCTCCGCCGAAACTCCCAGCAGATCGTCCAGGGCCGTTCGCTCATACCAGGTGTCGGCGATGTGCAACTCACTGGAGGGCTCGCAGAACCGGGCTATGGTCAGAATCGCCCCCACCACCGGCCAGGGAATGTCCTCGCGATTGACGGGCAGAAGCCCTTCCAGCAGTCGGTCGAGATGCAGGGCTCGCCACAGCAGCAAACCCAGATAGACATCCCCAAAGTCCCGCGTCCGCTCCACCCGGGCCTCAGCCACTCGAACCTCCACCTTCTCGGGGACGGCTTCGACCGCCTCGGCGGCCTCGAACAGTGGATGACAGGGTTCGGGTCGATGATCGAGGATCCGGGCAACGTGCGCCCAACCGGCCGCGTGTCCCGTTTCCAGCTCGCCCAGATAGGCGACCGTCTGATGTCGAGGACCCCGAGCCGTGCGAACGGATTTGACCAATGCCCAATAGGTGTGTGACTTGCCGTCCTTGGCCAGCCGAATCCGCTTGAGAAACATCTCGCCAGCCTCCCTGCGATCTTCCGTAGAATCGCAGAGCCGCTGGCCCACTTCAAGAGGGTAGGTTTTGACTACATCCGGTTGCAGGCTACGCTTGCCGCCCCATACCGCTCTGGCGGATTCCTATGCCGGCCTGGGCCGCCGAAGATTTTTTATTTTCTGACTGAGCTGCGCAACTTGGGCTAGCTGACCGAATGGTCTTCGTGTGAGAACGGTCCCTTCGAGAAGCCCGAAAGCCACAGCTTCGACAAAGCCGGTTGATCGATAAACCTCACGAGAAGCGATGCTTACATTTACGACCAGTCAGGCGACGGCACGATTGGCGGCATTGCGCAGGACAGTTTTGCACCGCCGAGCATTGACCGACAGCCCAAGAACACCCCAGCGAATCTGATCACAGCCTCTCCATAAGGCGAACCCTTGTCCGAACGACAACACAGAGTCAAGGAACCAAGTTGCGGAATCGCTGAAGGCCTTGCTTCCGGCTTGCCCAATAGCTAGACTGAACAGCGGCGGAGAATAGGTAAGGCGGGGATGGCTTTTCAAGAATTCTCGTGGTTAACGACTTGGGACTTGGCGTAGCCGGTATGTAGCCAAGGAGACGACGATCATAGACCTGTTCGTCGGCATGACGTGGTTCTGCCAAAGGCTGGAGCACTGCGCAAGGCGACAAGACAAAGGAATCCAATTATGCAACGGCTCGGGTTGGGACTGAATGAAGTGACGGCAGGCGGGGTCGGCCGCCTCAACAGAAGTCACGTGGCGTATCGGTTATCTGTCTGTGCGTTGTTGTCCGTCCTGATGATGGTTTCGCCGTCGCTCGGGCAGAACCTTCTGGTTAACCCCGGCTTCAACGACCCTCAGGTCGCCCCACAAGCGATCGTGAGAATCTCGGGCAACGTGGCGGATGGCGACACGCTCGAGATCGACGTGACAGGGGTGAATCGCATCTATGAATTCGACACAAACGGAAGTGTGGCGTCTGGCAACGTCCGCGTTAATGTCAGCGGCGGGGTCGACAAGGTGAGCGCGAAGAATGCATTGATCGCAGCAGTCAACGGCGACGCAGGAGCGCCGTGCACGGCTGCGGATGGCGGCACGGGTAGCAAGGAAAAGGTGCGTCTGACATGGAAGAACTTCGGGGCTTGCGGAATCACCAACACCAACAGCCACGACACGAACAACACACTCGAGATCGACAGCTCATTCTCCTATCCCGCGGGTGACACGCCCAACGCCTCGTTCCCGGGCTGGGATGATTCCACGCTCTCTGTTAAGCGGAACGACACCTGGGGCGTCCCGCCCTGCCGGGAGCAAAGCCGGATGGGCTACTCGGCGTCGAATTTCACGCGGTACACCTACCAGACGGTGTCCGGCCTGCCAAGCGAGCCGTTCGATTACACGTTCTCCGGCCTGTGGGCGCACACCGTGATAGGCAGCGGCACCGCAAACTACACGGCCGAGGTGTACGCCGGCACTGACCCCAACCTGAACTTGCTCACACCGGCACCGGGGTCGACAGGGTCGTACAGTCTGACGGGGCCGAGCCAGGTCCATGACTATTGGAGTCCCTTTGCCGTCAACGTGACCAAGCCCGCCGGCGTCACCGCGCTGACCGTCGTATTGAAAACGACCACCTCGGCTAACGACGTTGCGTTGCACGTGGAGGATACCTCGCTGGTTCTGACCACCTGCCCGATCCTACCGTCGATCACGGATATCACACCGCAGCGTGGCGTCAGAGGCACCAATCCGCTGACGCTCACGGTTAACGGGACGGGGTTGGTGGGCGGCAGCACGACGGTCAAGCTCGTCAAGTCCGGAGAGGCAGACGTCGTAGGCACCAACGTCAACGTGATGGGCGGTGGCACCACCATGACGGCCGACTTCAATCTCACGGGGATGGCCCTGGGTACCTGGAGCGTGAACATCGCAGTCAACGGCTGCCCGGCCACGACCGCCGTGGATGCGTTCATGGTCATCCTGCCGGCATTCAGCAACGGCAGCTTTGAGCTGCCCGACCCGGGGACCTCGGGATGCCCCGTGACGCCGGTGGAAGGCGTGCCTACGGACTGGCTGGGCCAAGCTACCGTCTACTGGAAACACCAGAACCGCCTCAACCGCGACGGTTGGGTGGAAGACGCCACGCTCAGTTCGATCCCGTCCTGCCCGCCGCCGGATGGCCAGCACTACGCCACCATGGCGACGGTCACGGGCGGCTCCAGCGAGAGCTCCAGGTCGTTTCAAACGATCGCGGTCACCAACGGCTCGAACTACACCTTCAGCGGGTACTTTGCCGGCAGCGGCAATAACACCGTGACTTTGCGGCTGCGCGAAGGCGGGCTGACCGGTCCCCAGTTGGCAGAGTCCACCGTGCATAGCGGCGGCGGAACCTATGACTGGCAGTTCGCATCGGTCAGCGCAGCCGCCTCCGGTGATGTAATGACCGCGGAGTGGGCGGTGGCGGCGTCGGCGAGCGGAGAGAACGCTGCCCATGCCGATGGCCTGTCCTTCGAGGAGTGCACGACCCCCATCACCTCCTTGACCGCTATCACACCCAACATGGGGGTCAATAACGGCGTGGTGAACATCACCAGTTTGACGGGCAGCGGCTTCGCCGGGACGCCGGCGGTGCAGCTTGTCAAAGGCGGCACCTCGATCCTGGCGGACCCCGGGAGTGTGATCGTGGTCAATCCGAACCAGGTCACCTGCAGCTTCGACCTGACCGGCAAGTCGTCCGGCAAATACGACGTCGTGGTCAAACAGGGCGGGTGCGTGGCCGTGCTGGCAGGAGGATTCACCTTGGTGGCGGAGAGCCTCATGAACGGCAGCTTTGAGGAACCGACCGCGCCGGTCAACCTCGGTAATTGCATCGCAGGTGACGCGCCGGAGCCGGTGACTGGTCTGCCCACAGGCTGGAACACGGACGCCCCGGACGGCATGATCCGGGATGGTAACGCCCCGCTACCGCCCAACAACGGGACGACCTGTATCGCGTCGTCCGACGGCGGGCACTACGGTTCGATGAGCGCGAGTGGCACGCTACGGGCTTGGCAAACGGTGCGCGTGGTCCCGACGGCCCGCTATCGTTTCAGCGGCCAGTTCGCCGGCGTCGGCTTCGGGAACAGCTTCCTACGGCTGATTGACGGGGGGGACGTGAACGGCACCGACCTGACCGCGCCGGTGGACGTGTTTGCCGGCGGCGGAAGCGGCTGGGTGTCCGGACAGATTGAGGCCAATGCCGTCAGCAGCGTGATGACGGTCATATGGGAGATCCAGAACGCTGCCCCGGGCGGTCACGCCGACGGGCTCAGCTTTGGCCTCGTCGGTCCGCCGTGCAATGATCCGTTCGCCGACGCTGACGGTGACGGCGATGTGGACCAGGATGACTTCGCCAAGTTGCAGGTCTGCGTCACGGGTCCGGGTCTTGGCGTGCCGACCGACTGTGGGTGCTTTGACCACGACTTTGATGGTGACATCGATCAGAGCGACGCGGGTGCATTCGGAGACTGCGCCAGTGGTCCGGGTGTCGCGGCGGATCCGGACTGCGACTGACACGGCAGGGTTGGGGCTGGCCCGGGGAAGACAAGTTGTTGGCTCCCAGCTATCAGCCCCTAGCTGCTTGGGCGCGGCACCACTTGGGGGATCGCCGACGAGAACGCTGGCGCTACGCAGCAACTGCTTCACAGAACAGTGCCGGCGCCAGTTGAAAGGGCGGAATTGCAGATTTGAGATTGGAGATTTCAGAGAGAGAAGCTCTCAGCGATCGGGCAGGCTGCTAGACCCTTGGGCTCTTCGACTTCTAGGCAGAAACAAGCAGCTATCAGCATTCGCCTTTCAGTTCGAGGATGAGCATGTCCACGCAGAGCCGTGGACATGGCACCCGGCCGGGACGGCGTTATGCGGCATAAGGATGACGGAGCGGTGTTTGCCCTTCTGCGGCAGTATCTCAACCGCTGATTGTGTCACCGTCATCGCCCTCCACCGCCATCCACGAGTCACTTGCCGCTACCGGCGCATGCCGGTACGATGCCCGCCTGCCTCAATTGGCCAGAGGCTGGGAGATGACCCTGTGGCTCAAGACACCGAACGACTCTATGCGGACCGCCTCAAGCGTTACGTCACGGCCATGCGCAACGGCAAGCCTGACTGCATTCCCATCCGTCCATTCGTGGCCGAGTTCGCCGCCCGTTACGCCGGCTACACCTGCCAGGAGGTCACGCACGACTACGAGAAGGCCTTTGCGGCCGCCCGTAAGTGTGCCGCCGACTTCGACTGGGACGCCGTGGTCGGCAACATGGTCTACGTTTGGACCGGGCTAACCCAGGCGATCGGGCTTAAGTACTATGCCGTGCCCGGCATCCACATCTCTGCCGACACCGGTTTCCAATACCTCGAACCGCCCGAAGATCAGGCCTTCATGCAGCCGGAGGACTATGACGCTTTCATCGAGGACCCCACGGGGTTCCTCTTCAACGTCTGGCTGCCCCGCGTCTCGACGGACGTGCAGCCGATCGGGGAGCCTTCGACCTTCCGCAACAACCTCTCGTTCCTCAAGGGTGGCATGGCCATGCTTTCGTACTTCGGGGGGTTCGGGACCCAGGCCGCCCGGTTGCGGGCCGAGAGCGGAACGGTCTCCGCCATTGCCGGCATCCTCAAGGCCCCGTTTGATATCCTGGCCGACAAACTCCGCGGGTATCTCGGGCTGAGCATGGATCTCTTCGAGCGGCCCGAGAAGGTCCTGGCGGCCTGCGAGGCGCTCATGCCCCACCTGCTGCACGTGGCCCTGTCGGGGGCCGATCCCGACAAGAACGTGCCGATCAGCATCTGGATGCACCGCGGCTGCGTGCCGTTCATCTCCTTTGAGCAGTTCCGCAACCTCTACTGGGCGACGCTCAAGCCGATCATCCAGGAGATCTGGGCGCGGGGGCACCAGGTCCTCTTCTATGCCGAGGGCGACTGGAACCACCACCTCGACGCCTTCGCCGAACTGCCCGACGGCAGCATCATTTACCATGCCGACAAAGGCGATATCTTCGAGATTCACAAGGCCATCGGCCACAAGTTCTGCCTCAGCGGCGGCATTCCCAACTGGCTGCTGGCCTTCCGCACACCCGACGACGTGCGGGCCTGCTGCAAGAAGGTCATTGACGAAGTCGCCCGTGACGGCGGCTATATCATGGACGCCAGCGCTATCGTCCAGAACGACGCCAAGGTCGAGAATATGCGTGCCCTGACCGACTTCACTCGGGAGTACGGCGTGTACTGAAGCGCGGCATGTTGAAATAGCTGAACGGGAACTGGGGAATGAGGCGACGGCGTTGAGAATTAAGGGGCGAGACACAGTGATTTGAGATTTGCGATCGAGATTGGAGCCACCTTCGTCGGAGCAACAAGCCATGGCTGACCCGGAAAAAACCACCCCGAAACGTGATCCTCTCTGCCTGGACCACCTCACTCGCAGGCCGGGCGTGTGCGTTCCCTACGAAGAGAAGCTGAAGGAATTGCCCCCGATCACCGGCGACCCGCGGCTGATCCGAAAGGTCTGGGAGGACGTCGACGCCCTGGGCTACGTCTATATCTGGCACTGTCTGCTGTCGTTCTGAGGGATGACGACCTGCGAAACTGGGCAGGCGTTTGCAGTTGATGCCGCTCCACCGGAATCGCAGATTTGAGATGGGAGATTTCAGAGAAGGAAGCTTTCAGCATTCTGCGGTCAGCTTTCAGCTCAAGCATGCCCACGCAGAGCCGTGGGCATGG
This sequence comes from uncultured Planctomycetales bacterium, assembly GCA_964615635.1. GTDB lineage: Bacteria > Planctomycetota > Phycisphaerae > UBA1845 > PWPN01 > JAUCQB01. The sequence goes on along the minus strand of CAZTQK010000024.1, from coordinate 22,851 downwards.
CACCCGGCACCCGGCGGGTCCCGTCAGCGGCTTGTCCGCCGGTGTCTTCCATAACACAGGCTGGCACGGGGAAGCACAAGTTCCGCGAAGCGAAAGCAACCCGTGTTGCCTACCGCTCCCTCACGGTCGCGGCTCTGAAAGAGCCCTGGCGCCTCTCCGCCTAAAGCGTCACGAACCCCCTCGCTCCTCTTTGGCAGCCGGCTTGCCGGGCGACGGCCCTTTGGGTACCTTACCATCTTCAATAGCGTGTTCCCGGCTCGCCGCCCGGGCGTGTTGCGATGCATTCGTATTGGAGCCTTGAACTGGAAAGGAACGTAGCGTGGCCAAGAAGCAGACCAAGAGATATCGTTTCTCGTTCGGACCCTGGAATATCCATGAAGGCGCCGATCCGTTCGGGCCGACCGTTCGTCAGCCGATCAGCTTCGCCAAGAAGCTCAAGGTCTACAAGGAGCTGGGCTTTGATGGGGTTCAGTTCCACGATGACGATGCGGTGCCGGAGCTTGACAATCTGTCGGCGTCGGCGGTGCTCAAGCGGGCGGCCCAGCTCGGCAAGGTGCTCAAGGACCACGGGCTGGTTCCTGAGTTCGTGGCCCCCCGTCTGTGGGAGAACCCGCTGACCATCGACGGCGGTTACACCTCCAACAGCGCCGCCTGCCGCAAGTACGCCGTCGAGCGTTCGCTGCTGGCGGTTGACATCGCCTTCGAACTCGGCACCAACCAGATGGTGCTCTGGCTCGCCCGTGAAGGGACGTACATCCGCGAATCCAAGAACGCCCGCATCGCCCACGAGTACCTCATGCAGGCCATCAACAAGATGCTCAACCACAACAAGGAAGTTCGCATCCTGATCGAGCCGAAGCCCAACGAGCCGATGGACCACGCCTACGTACCGACGATCGGGCACGCCATCTCACTGGCCTATCTGTCCGATGATCCGTCGCGGGTGGGCGGGCTGATCGAGACGGCCCACGCCCTGCTGGCCGGGCTGGACCCGTCGGACGAGATGGCCTTCGCTTTGTACCACAAGAAGCTGTGGAGCGTGCATCTGAACGACCAGAACGGGCTGAAATTCGACGAGGACAAGAGCTTCGCCGCCGACAATTTGCGGCGAGCGTTCAACCAGGTTCGCGTGCTCGAGGAAGGCGGCTTCGGCCTCAACGGCGAGATGGTCGGTCTGGATGTCAAGGTGATGCGGACGCAGAAGCAGTCCAACAATACCGCACACCTGTCCAACAGCAAGCGCTTCTTCGAGCTGCTGCTGGCCAAGGTACGGTCCTTCAACCGCAAGAAAGAGGCGGAGTTCATCCGCAACCGCGATTACGAGGGGCTGGAACGCATGGTCATCGAGCACCTGCTCGGCAAGTAAGTGTCAGCCGGGTTCACGGGCAGTAACCGGGGCATTCCGCGAGCGAAAGGCTCGGAATGCCCCGTCTGTTTGGGCCGCAACCGGCAACGAGCCCCCATCGGGAATGACAAATGATCGCGTGGTGCCGAAGACACGCCGGGATTATCGCAGACCGAGCCGCGGCCGTCCTCGCGGCTTATTGGGCTGTCGCGCTGCTGATCCGACTGACCGTCCGTGACAGGTTTGTTCCGGCATCCACGATCTTCTACGCAACGCCCATCATTGCCCTGGCGGGCATCGCCGCACTGGCTTGCGTGCTGTTTCTGGTCCGACGTCGTTGGCGCATGGGCTGGTTGAGCCTCGCTGCTGCCGTGGCTTGTATGGCATGGTGGCACTGTGCGACCCATTTCGCCTCCGCGACGGCCGGCGACGGCACAGGCGTGCGGGTCCTGGTCTGGAACACCGCAGGTCGTGCCCTGGAGCGGTCGGGCGCCATCGAACAGATCCGCCGGACCAATCCGGACATCATCGCCATGAACGAGGCCGGACCGGCCACCGAGGAACGAATCGCCCAATACGCGGCTGCGCTCCCCGGATACAACGTCTCGACAATCTGCCATGGTATGATACTGATCACGCGCGGCGAGCTTGTCGAACATGGATGTGGCGACTTGGCGAACCGTGCCTGGTACAAGCACACATCGGTGCTGGTCGGTGGAACGCGTGTCAACATCATCCAACCGGAGATCAGGAGCAACCCGTTCTACTCGCGGGCTTCGGCGATACAGACCTTGACTCGCCTGGCTCGCTCGATGTCAAATGAGCCGACGATCATCGCCGGGGATTTCAACACGCCTTCGGATTCGATTCACTTTCGCGGGCTTCGGCAGGATTTCGCGAATGCCTTCGAGGCGGCCGGTAACGGCCATTACGCGACCTGGCCGATCCCCTGCCCGGTGCTGGCCATCGACCAGGCATGGGTCAGCCGGCCGCTTCTGGTAACGCGCTGCGAGCTGGCCTGGACGTGGAAGTCTGACCATCAACCGCTGATCTTCGAGATCAGGCCCGCGAGCCAATAGGCGGAACCAAAGCGGTGACGGCGACTCAGCCAATCGTCTTCCGGCGCCGGCCTTCGGTGACAACACATGGGGTGTTTGAGAACGGGCGGTCCAAGCCGAGGGGGGCACGATTCAGGCTATCGGCGTTTTCTTCCCCACCGCCGATAGTCCGCCGCAGGCTGAGCCTGCTGTGGCGAGCTGACAGCAGCTCCGCCCCTGGCCGGCAGCAGCGAGTTGCCGCCAATGCCGACGTGGTCAGGGACCGTGTCCATTCCCCTTTCAAGACACGTGCGGGAACTTGTCATCGATCTCTGCGCCTGCCACTTCGGCGAGGAAATCCGCGATCCGGCCGCAGACCAGGTCCAGATATCGGCGGCCCTTGTCGGCCGAGGCCTTTGACGGGTCGCCGGAGGCGCAGTGATCGTTGATCCTTGCAAAATCGCGGCTGGTCAGCACCCAGCCTTGCCGCAGGGCCTCGAAACGAAACAGCCGGACTTCGCCGTCACCCGCGACACCCGGTTCGATCAACTCGGGGTACAAGGCCATGGCGACCGACGTCTCCATTTCGCCGGCGTGGTCGTCGCGGTTCTCGAAGATCTCGGCGTACTTGTCCATGCCCACGCGCCACCAGTTACACAGGAATACGTGCGTGTCGATCTCGGTCTGCAACTGGCGAATCAGCGGCATGAACTCGTTGCCGCCATGGCCGTTGAGGATGAGCACTTTGCGGATGCCGTGCTTGCGGAGCGAGATGACCACGTCCCGCACCATCGCATCGAGCGTCGCTTGCGAGACGTGGATGGTCAGCGGGTAGGCCATCAGATTGCAGTCCACACCGTACGGAATGGTCGGCAGGCAAATCACCGACTGGCATCGCTCCCAGGCCAACTTGCAGGAGGTTCGAGCCACGTGCGTGGTGTGGTGATAGTCCTGCCCTTCCGGCAGATGCCGATTGTGGGCCTCGATGGCCGAGATCGGCAGCACCGCGGCCTCATAGCGGCGTTTCGAGAGCCGGTGCAGGTTGGTCGCGGTCAAGTCCCATTCGTCAATCATCTGCGACTCCTCGATAGGTCCAGCTCGCGGGGCCGGACCTGGGCGAGCATCTTCTGTTCAGGGGCAGGTCTCATCGGTGTGCCACTGCTCTGCGAGCAGTGCCGTGACTACACTGCTGGCACAGCGGTGGTACACGACGGCGCCTGCCCATTCTGCCGGCCGCCACTGTTTGGCGGATGCACCCGGGACTTGAGCACTGATCACAGAGCAGTGGCACACAGCCAAGACGTCACGCACTGTTCCGGGCTGCTCAAGGCTGCCTCCACTTGTGCGGAGCGATTGTAAACGCTACAGATGTGGACCGAAAGGGAGCTGTTCAAAAGGGGTGACCCTCGGCCTGAACAACTGGAGGAGCCGGTCAGCCAATGGTTCTGCAACAAAGGAGCACCCGAATGACCCGCATGTCGTTATCTGTCGCTGCGATCGTCTTTGTGGCGGCGGCCGGGCATCGATCCCTCGGAGCCCCTCCCCCGCCGGCACCGGTCGCTGAGTACCCGATCCACCCCGATGGCGGCATTGTCTACGATCCTCTGAGACGTGAAGCCGAGCGGACCGGCCAACTCGACCGCTATCAGAAAGCACCAAAGACCCCGCGGGAGATCAGGGTGGGCAATTGCCGCCTGCGAATCGAGGTGCCCCGCAAGGCCAGCGCCTACGATGTCATCCCGATCCCCTACGAGTTGACGTGGGAGGGCGGCACACCCGCGTTCCCGCTGGCCGTCGAGGTGACGGCTTTCGAGGATGAATCCCGTCGAAAGGGTCGCGATTGCCACGATCTGAACCTGCCCGGCAGAATCGATCTCGATGTCGAGTACCTGGGTTCGATTACCGCCCATCTTCGACCCAACGGCCGGCACAACCTGAAGGCGGACATGTCCGATCAACCCGGAACCTACCCCCCTTTCGACCGCAAACCGTTCGTCCGATCAGGCGTGGTCGAAACCGGCGATCTGGTGTGGTTCAAGCTGCGATACACCAACACCGGCAACACCATCCTCGACCCGGAGGGGCTCGGCGGGTGTCTGTTCTATCCGCAACTGCTCCAGAAACAGGATGACGGGAAGTACACGGTCGTCGGGCAGGGATACAACCTCTACTATCGCGATCTTGAGTATCTCTACCCGGGCGAGTCGCACGAAATCTGGCTGCATCTGGCCAGCAACATGCCCGGCTACATGGAGGGAACAGGCAAGAGCGGCACGCCGCAGGGCTTCGGTATCGCCCCCGGCGAATACAAGCTGCAGCTTCGGCTCTTCTCCCGATACTACAAGACCCCCGACGACTTTCTCAACATCTGGGAAGGGGCGGAAACGTCCACGTGGGAAATGCCATTCTCCGTCGAAACTCAGCCTCGCGAAGCCCCTGTCTCGCCTGGCGAAAAAACACTGGTTGACGGCGGCGACCCGGATAAACTCACGCGATTCATCCACACATTCGAAGAGTTCATGAGCTCGTTCGACTGCCACCAGGCGGCGCCGGCGGATGGCTCCAACCGCATGCGGGGCACGCTTCATCTGCAGGTGGCCCCATGGACCAGCCAAGTGGTTGCCAAGCTTATCTGCACGGGCCCCGTGGCCATCGCGACGGTCAACGTCCCTGTCGAGGTTGATTCGTCGGCACTGAAGGTGCGATTCAACCCGAACCCGGGAGCTTGCATGGTCCGCGACGGGCGGCGCGTCCCGATCATCGCGTCGCAGAGCATGGCCGACATGCGAGCCAACATCCAACTCGGGCCGTTCCCCGAGAAACACATCGCCGAGCGACTCCGCGAGATGATGGACTGTGGCATCAACGTCATGGCATCGACCAGCATGCCGTGGTTGTATGACGACATGCGCAACCCGAAATCGAACTACCAGGGTGACGCGTTCAAGTACGTGCTCGACGTCGCACGTCGGGAGGGCATGGTGGTCGAAGGCTGGGGCACGTACCCTTTCGACCGGGCCAATGTTCGGGACATCGCGGCGTGGATCGCCGGCAAGCCGATCCCGATCACGCAGTACACGCTGGGCAAATCGGCCATCAGCCTCACCGAGCCGATGTTGCCGTTTGCCAACTCCGTCGCCTGGCTCCACCAGTTCCATCGCTGGGGTGACCTGTATCTGCAGGTTGAACGCGGCGACGTGCCCATCAGTGTCGAGGACACCCGAGGCTGGATGCGGCAGGACGTGAACGTACGGTATCCGATGGGCGAACAGACCATCGGGGCGTTCCGCGAATGGGTCCGCAAGAAGTACCGCACGATCGAGGCGGCGAACAAGGCATGGGGTAGTTCGTTCAACTCATTCGATGAAATCGACCCCGAGATCGACCGGGTGCCCAACCGGTTCGGGCATAGGTGGGAATATACCGACCCGAAGCATGCCTTCCATGACTGGAACCAGGCCGTGTGCGATCTGGATGAATTCCGCACCGAGCTCCGCGTTCGCAACTACCGCGACACGCTGGCCTTGGTCAGGAAGGAGATCCGGCAAGCGGTGATCTGCCTGCGGACCGAGGGTGGTAACGTGCTGGTCGAGGGTATCGATCCGACCGACCCTAACCCGCATCTGCGGCACGCTTATTACAGCCAGCGGCGCTGCGCGGCCATTGCAGGCAAGCTGCGGAAGTCAGGCCTGATACGCTATCACTCGGACTACACGACCGTTCCGTATACCCCGAGCGAATTGCGCCGGCTCGTGCGAATGGCCGTCAATCAGGGGATCACCCCGTCATACTTTCCCCAGTTCGACAACATGCGTGACATCGCCATTAACGAACGATACGGAACCGAATACCAGGTCCACTACAATCTGCCCGAGCCCCGCAAGGGCTATATGATGCACTGCCTGACGGCGCTGTATCCCTGGTTCACCGCCGTTCACGAGGCGGGCGGCATTCCGGGGATCCTCTGGGAGGACTATCAGTGCGACGGGTTCGCCACCGAGACGCAGAAGCGGGAGATGAAGCTGTTCCGGCAGAAGCTCAGCGAGGCCATGTCGACACCCGAGGGTCAGAACGCACGGGAAGAGAACGCGAAGCCGCCGTCGGATGAATGGCGCAAGGGTTCCAAGGCGAAGTGGAGCTACAAGCTGCCGAAGTAGGGCACGCTCGGAGCCGCCAAATGCGGCCCAGACCTGCCGGTGTGCTGAACAATTCGGCAGGTCTCGTCCGCCGCGGCGACCTCGACGCTGCCCTACCACCCGGCCCCGCCGCTTTTCAGACAAGTTTCTGAGCTGCGACTTCCGATGCTGCAGGTCGCAGCGTCGGGGCGAACCATTTGCGCTGCAGGTAGAATGCCACGTTGACCAGGCTGATGAGCACGGGCACCTCGACCAGCGGGCCGATGACGGCGGCGAAGGCGGCGCCGTGGTTGATGCCGAACACGCCGACCGCTACCGCGATGGCCAGCTCGAAATTGTTGCTCGCGGCGGTAAACGATAGTGTCGCCGATGTCTCGTAGCCGGCCCCGGCCTTGCTGCTCATCCAGAAGCTGACCAGAAACATCACCACGAAGTAGATGAGCAACGGAACGGCGATCAACAGGACATCACCGGGCTTGCCGATGATCTTCTGGCCCTGCATGGAGAACATCACCACGATGGTGAACAGCAGGGCAATCAACGTCACTGGCGAAATCTTCGGGATGAACTTCCCATGATACCACTCTTTGCCTTTTGTCTTCACCAACACAAGGCGCGTCAGCATGCCGGCCAGGAACGGAACACCCAGGTAGATGAACACGCTCTCGGCGATCTGGCCGATGGTGATCCCGGACGTGTCCGCCCCGCGCAACCCCAGGAGCGGCGGCAGAACGGTGATGAACAGCCACGCGTACACGCTATAGAACAGCACCTGGAAGATCGAGTTGAACGCCACGAGCCCGGCGGCGTACTCAGTGTCACCTTTGGCCAAGTCGTTCCAGACGATGACCATCGCGATGCAGCGAGCCAACCCGATCATGATCAGGCCGATCATGAACTCCGGCTGACCCCGAAGAAACGCAATCGCGAGCAGGAACATGAGGATCGGCCCGATGACCCAGTTCTGAAGCAGCGACAGGCCCAGGATCCTGACGTTCCGGAAGACGTCGCCCAGTTCCTCGTACTTCACCTTGGCCAGCGGCGGGTACATCATCAGGATCAGGCCAAGAGCGATGGGGATGCTGGTCTTGGTTCCTTCGGGTCGCAGTGAGCCGATCCATTCGCCTACGCCCGGCGAGAAATACCCCAACAGCACCCCGACGGCCATGGCCAGGAAGATCCACAGGGTCAGGAACCGATCCAGGAAAGACAAACGACCACAACAAGCGTTACTCACGCGCGACACCTCACGAAACCGGTTTGACCGCAAACACTTTCACACTCGCGGCGTAGTCATTGATGTTATAGCGGCTCAGTAGTCGGGCCATTCCTTCGTGGAGGCCCGGCGGGCCATCACCAGCGTACTTCGAGCCGCAACAGCTTGACTTGGCAGGCTGATCGACAATCGGCAGGCTCGTTTTCGATGCGCAGCATCCTGAAGAGCCCTCGACTCTCGCATAAGCATTGAGGTCGGCCCCGCTGTCGATCACCTGCACGTGGGCGAAACCGGACTCGCGGAGACCGATTTCGTAATCCGAAATCGAGATCGCTCCGGCGATGCACCCCACGTAGGCCACGAAATCTTTGGCGACTTCTTCGGGAAGCGGCTTTCTCAGGGCGATGTCGCTGACCGCCAGGCGCCCGCCGGGCTTGAGCACCCGGGCGATTTCGCGAAAGACCGCACGCTTATCGGGCGCCAGGTTGATCACACAGTTGCTGATCACGCAATCGACCGAAGCATCCGGCAACGGTAGCTCGTCGATGCGCGCCAGGTGAAACTCGACATTCGAGGGCACCTCGCCACCTGCGGATCGAGCAGCGTTCCTGCGGGCCAGTTCGATCATCTCCGGCGTCATATCGATGCCGATGGCTCTGCCCGTCGGCCCGACCTTGGGGGCGGCCAGCAGCACATCCAGACCCCCGCCACAGCCCAGGTCCACCACCACCTCACCGGGCTTGAGGCTCGCAAAAGCAGTCGGGTTGCCGCAGGACAGGCCCATGTTGGCCTCGGCAGGGATGCTGGCCAGTTCATCTGCCGTGTAACCAAAGGCCCCGGCTACTTCACGAACCCCCTGCTGTTTGCTCGACAACCCGCTGACCGCGACCGCCGCATACTTCGACTGTACGGTTTCGATAATCTTGTCCGACACGTTCATCCTCCCTGAATCGCCGCTTGCTTCTGTTCGCACAGGTATTCGCCGATCCGTGCCCGGATCTGGTCGCGCACCCGTCGCCAGACAATCCGTTTCGCCTCATCATCCCCTGGCGAATGAGGGGGATCCTCGAACGGCCAGTGCTCCTGGCGTTTGGCACCCGGAAAGGATGGGCACGCGGCCGCGGCGTTGTCGCACACAGTCACCACCAGGTCGAACGGCTGGCCGTGGAACTCGAGGACGTTCTTGCTGCGGTGACCGCTGATATCCACGCCCGCCTCCGCCATGATCTGGACGGCCACCGGATTCACTCCCTTGGGATCGACGCCCGCACTGAATACCTCCCAGCGGTCACCCGCCAGGTGACGCCAGAACCCCTCGGCCATTTGAGATCGAGCGGAATTGCCCGTGCACAGGATCAGGACTTTCAGCTTTTGTAGCATGCACTCAACTCCTTCGGGTCGGCACACCTGATTCTCTTCAGTCTCTCGACGTCTCGACCAACAACCGGGTCGCCCGCCAGAGCATCCATGGTCCATCTCAGCGCCCGGCGGACCGCCGGTTGCGCGTTGGCACCGGCCAGTCGGAAGTAACACCATCGGCCTTCCTTGCGACGCTCGACGAGTCCGGCCTGAACCAGCAGATCCATGTGTTTGGACAGTGTCGCCGGGGCAAGCTGCAGCAACTGGATGATGTGGCAAAGGCAGAGTTCGCCGCCCCGAAGGGCCAGCAGTGCCCGCACCCGTGTGTCGTCGCTCAGTGCTTTCGTGATCGACAGGAACTCTTGCATGGCCGCACCTACCGCGATGATCACTTCGTCATCTAACGAAGTATAGCCCTGTACGGTCCCGGCGGCAACCCCCGCCGACGGGGCAGGCTGAAACCCACAGACAGTCGGCCGATAGCCCCCTGGCATGGGTCATGAAATGGACCTTTGTTAAGATCTGCTGAGCATGTCGGCGGCGTTCTCGATGCCGGTCTCTTCGGCAACCGTCAGGACATAGTTGTGAGTTGAGGCGTCGCGCAGTGGTTTGATTTCCGCGAACTCGGGATCGTGGGAGAATCGGGTGAGATCCGTCGGGTCCTCATAGGCGATAATGCCGCAGTACTCCTGGTCGCAGGTGCCCATGAACCGCGCCCGTGTCCGGCCGTAGAACAGGACTCGAGCATGGTGCCGTTCCAGGATCGGACGCACGCGGCGAAGGTACTCGGCGTAGGCGGTCTCCTTGCCGGGGATGATATCGAACAGATTCAACGTGATGATCATAGCTCTCTGCCCGGCGGCATCCGGGGACGCCTTCAAGGGGCCCGTCGGCCGAAAGGTCGATAGCATACGCATCCCTGTGCTTTTGTCCAACTCTCGCGTTTATCGCCCTCGCCGGCGTGTGCATGACAGTTTGGGCGGCTCTTTCAGAACCCCGAGCGTGAGCGAGGGGCCCTTGACCGATTTCCATAAGCGGTCAAGGGCAGGCCAGGCCGCAAAGCGGCCAACGCCACATGGGGGCCGCTCCCTCCCGCCTTCGCCGGGCTTCGACGTGGCGAGTACAGTCGCGGTTCTGAAAAAGCCATAGCGTCTCCCCGCCGGAACCGTCACGGACCCGAGTGACCAACGACCAAGTCCCAATGACCAAGGAAATCCGAATCTCGAAAGCGCAATGCCCGTCTTTGCTCGATGAGCTGTGCCGTGGCGAGACGAAAGAAGTCCGAAGCACAAATACAGGGGCGAGCGACTGCGATCGATCTTCGTTCGCCGTTTCCTGCTGAAGCCCAGACCCTAGAACCTAACCCCTGACCCCGACCTTGAAGGCTGCGGCATGCACCGTCGTGTGCCACTACCGTGTCAGCCGTGGTCCCCGACCACTGCTCAGAGAGTAGTGGCGCACGTCGAGCCCCCTGAACAGAAGATGCAGCCGAGCGTTGACATCCCTCCGGCCCGCGGTGTAGCCTTCATCCTCGGGCGGCAAGGAAAGGCCGTCAATCGCCCCGCCCCGTATATCAACCTGTCAGGAGATCTGTGATGAGTTCTCGAAGCAGCCGAATCAATCGTCGTCAGTTTCTGGAGGGTACGCTGGGCGGCATAGCCTTGGCCTCGGTGGCTCGCGCCCAGGCCCCGGTCGCCGGCACGCTGGGGGCCAATGAGCGAATTCGCATCGGCTGCATCGGCACGGGCGGACAGGGCACCCACCACGTCGGACAGTGGGCCAAGATGAGCGACGTGCGGATCGTCACCGTTTGCGATGTCGATCAGGGTCGGCTGCAGAACGCCGCGAAGGTGGCTGGCTCATCGCCGGACATGACCAAAGACTTTCGGGAGGTCCTCGGCCGCAAGGACATCGACGCCGTCTGCATCGCGACGCCCGATCACTGGCACACACCCCTTGCGATCCGTGCCTGCCAGGCGGGAAAACACATCTACGTCGAGAAGCCGATCAGCCACAACGTCCGCGAAGGACGGGCGATCGCCGACGCCGCTCGCAAGGCCGGAGTCGTCGTGCTCCACGGCACGCAGCAACGGTCCAGTTCGCATTGGGGCAATGCGGTCAAGCGGATCAAGGACGGAGAGATCGGCAAGGTCAATATGGTCCATGCCTGGAATGCCTGGAGCACGGAGCAGATGTTTGCAGACATCGGACGGCGGAAGGACGAAGACAACCCGCCGCCGGGCGTCGACTACGACATGTGGCTCGGACCAGCACCGAAGCGGAACTTCAATCCGGCGCACTTCCATGGGACTTTCTACTTCTTCTGGGATTATGCCGGCGGCATGGTCAGTGATTGGGCCGTCCACCTTTTCGACATCGTCATGTGGGCGATGGGCTACGGTTTCAAATCGGTCTGCACGACCGGCGGCAAGTTCGTTCATGATGACATGCGCGAGACCCCGGACACGGCCAGTACGGTCTTTAAGTGCTCCGGCTACAACTTCTACTACTCCATGCGACACGGCAACAGTTGGAAGCCCCACGGCAAAATGGACCACGGCATCGAGTTCTTCGGCACCGAGGGAACCCTGCAGATCGATCGAATGGGCTTCCAGATCTACGACGAGCAGAACAGCGCCCAGCGCAAGCCTCGCTACAGCGAGGAAGACAAGGTTGACGATTCGTTCGAGCACAAGCGGCATCTCCTCGATTGCGTCCGGGGTAAGGCCAAGCCCAGGTGCGACGCCGAAGTGGGCCACAGGGCCAGCATCTACGGCCACTTGGCCAACATCGCTTACCGCGTCGGCCGACGGGTCACTTGGGATGCCGCCAATGAAACCATTCCGAATGACGCCGAGGCCGAGGCACTCCTCCGCCGCACATACCGGGATCCGTGGCGGCTCCTGGCCGATTAAGACGGCTGACCATCGCTCCTGGAGACGTATTTACGTCTCTCTCCGGAAATGGTCTCACAATCGATCACGAGAATTTCAGAGCAGGTCACTTTTCCCTTGACAGCCAGCCACCGCTCAGGTAACACGAATTAATTGCCATCTCGTCGTTGAATGGCAGGTCTGCGGAGAGTCTTCCGGACAGTATCGTGGAGCCAGATTCCGAGCTAGCTTCGCGCGAGCCATAGGCCGCAAGGTCGGTTTTGCGATTGACTCGGACTGCTAACCATGCAGTTTGGGTGCATCGAGTTCTGGCTCAGGAGACTTCCCTTTCGGCGGGGTGACGAGCAGATTCTGCGATCAGGCTGCCCCGATCGAACAAGGAGATCCCACACATGATGATTCAGTCAACACGGAGAGTCTTGGTGGCTACGTTGGCCTCGCTGGTTCTGGTACAAGCGGCGCAGGCCCAGGATACCCCGTTGCTGGTTGATCCGTTCTCGGATCTGGTCGACCTATCTCGGCTGACGTATCCGATCACAGGGTCCAACGGCCAGGGCTCCAGCTATGATCGCTCCGGCGGCAACGGAGACGCCAGTTTCTGGTACTACCACCGTGCCGAGCCCAAGCGGGTCGTCATGGCCGATGTCTGCGGCCCGGGCTGCATCTCGCGGATCTGGGTGACCGCCTTCGACTGGAACACCGCCCGAATCGAGATCTTCATCGACGGTTCATCCACCCCGGCCGTGAGTGCCTGGATGCGCGATTTCTTCGGCAGCGGAACGCTGCCGCCGTTTGTGCCGCCCCGCTCGATGCACACCACCGGATCATGGGCTTCGTATGTCCCGATCCCATTCAGCAAGAGTTGCCGGATCGAGGCGATCAACGCCCGCACGGACAACAACGTCATCTACTACAACGTGAGCTACCGGACCTATCTGCCGGGCGAGGCATTGGCGGACGTATTCCAGATGCCGCCGAGCACCGCCCAGCAGGCCAAGCTCGACCAGTTCACCGCGCAGTGGAACAACCGGGGCCAGGATCCCAAGGGCACTCAACCCGGTCAGCAAACGGTCACGGGTGCGCCGTCCATCTCTGTGGGCGGCACCGCCACGCTGGCCAACCTGAGCGGAGCCGGTGAGGTGACCGGTATCCAGCTCGCAATCAGCCCGAATGCCTGGGACCCCCTGCGATGGGCGAGGATTCGGTGTCGTTTCGATGGTTCTGCAAGCTATGCCGTCGATTCGCCGATTGGGGCCTTCTTCGGTTGCGGCTTCCCGCCTGCGAACGTCACCGCCCTGCCGCTGGGCATGAATAACGGGCAGATGTACATGTACTTCTCGATGCCGTACAGCAACGGGGCGGTCATTGATATCGTCAACAGCAGTTCAACGCCGATCAGCTCGGCCAGTTACACCATTACCTACGTGCCCAAGCAGAGCACCGAGATCGGCCGGTATCGCTTCCATGCTGAGGGACGATCGCGAACCCCCTGCGGCAGCGGTTCTGCTTCGTATCGCATCCTTGACGCAATGGGTAAGGGCCATTACCTCGGGTGCGTGCTGTCGATCGAGTCGCTCGGAACAAACTGGGGCGTGCTCGAGGGCGACGAGTACATCTACGTGGATGGTGAGAGCACACCGAGGATTCACGGTACCGGCACCGAGGACTACTTTGACGGGGGGTACTATTTCAACGACGGTCCGGGCTCCTGGCCCTTCGCCGGCTGTTCGGTCATCTCCCAGCAATGGCCTCTGATCATGTCCGCATACCGGCTTTCCGTGCCCGACGCGGTCGTGTTCCGCGACGGCATCATCGTTGACATCGAGCACGGCGGTGTGAACGAGGGGGAGGGCAACTACTACAGCACGGCGTTCTTCTATCGTGACGACGGTCCGGGTACGCCCCCGGCGGATCCGGTGAACCCGGTTCTGGCGGATGGTACTCTGGTCAACGGCGACTTCGAGGGCGGCTTCGGCGGCTACAACAACGGCGAGGCCAACGGGTGGGTCGCGTATCAGCCTCGTAGCGTCTACGGTCTTCTCGGCGGAGACCTCAACACCTTCTCGGCAGCAACTGACCACAAGTTTTCGGGTTCGACTTCGCAGAAGATCTTCATGAGGAACCCGTCCGTACCCAACCTGAGCACCGGCATCGCTCAGCAAGTGCAAGTGGAACGTGGCGTGGCTTACCAGGTGACCGCCCGGTTCAGGTTGTACCTCGGGCCGGGTCTTGGGCCCGGCAACACCGTACCTCGCCTCGGCCTGGGCGTTCTGGGCACGACCTACCACGAGGACGCGGGTATCACCTGGACCGAAGCCCCGACGGCCGTCGACACATGGCACACGGTGACGGCCGTGGTCGAAGCGGAAACCGATTTCCTGACCATCTTCGCCGAGGCTCAGCGCCGGCAGACCTGGCCGGCAGGAGATGCCACCCTATGGATCGACGCGGTGAGCATCCAGCGATACACGGGCGCGCCGCTCCCGCCGACCGATCTGAGCGCGGCCCCCGGCAACGCGCAGGTCGCGTTGTCCTGGACCGCCTCGGCCGGCGCGACCAGCTACAACGTCAAACGCGCCACGACCAGCGGCGGACCGTACACGCCGGTCGCAACTGGCGTGACAACAACCACCCACACCGATACCGGTCTGACCAACGGCACGACCTACTACTACGTGGTCTCCGCGGTGAACGGCTATGGGGAAAGCGGAAACTCCAGCGAGGTCTTCGCCACGCCCTCCAGCGCCACCGTGGCGGAGGACTTTGAGACGATGCCGAGCTGGTCGAGCAGCTTTGACGCAAGCTGGGGCGGCGCGGCCTCGTGGTCCATCGTTGCCGGCGGTCAGAGCGGCAATGCTCTCCAGGTGTCGCGCAGCAACAACGGCTCGTCGGCCAAGGCCAGGGTGTACAACATCGCCCCCAACACCAACTATACGATTTCGGTGTTCATCAAGTGCCCGAGCGACTCGGGGGCCTACTGGTCCGAGTGCGCCTACAAGCTCGGCAGCTTCACCGCCCAGGACTTCGACCAGAACTCGGCGACGTGGACAATCATCCAGAAATTCGACAGCTCCAACAATGGGAACGGCAACACCTGGACGCAGGACAGCAAGACCCTCAACAGCGGCAGCTATACGCAGATCAGTATCGGCTACAAGCTGGGCCTGTCCAGCGGGACCGCTCCTGTCGTTCTGTACGATACGTTGCGGGTCGTCGGCTCCTCGACACCGCCTGCGATCAACCGATCGCCCACAACGCTGTCGCCGTCCTGTACTCAGGGCAGCAACTCCGCGAGCGAGACCTTCACCGTATCGAACAGCGGCGGCGGCACCCTGAGCTACTCGATCAGCGACAACGTGACCTGGCTGTCTTGCTCGCCGACCGGCGGGACCAGTACGGGCGAGGCAGATACGATTACCGTCACCTACTCCACGTCGAGCCTGTCGGCCGGCACGTACAACGGCACGATCACCATCAGCGATCCGAATGCGACGAACAATCCGCAAACTATCGCCGTGACGCTGACCGTCAACTCCAGCAAGCTGACCGTGGCGGAGAACTTCACTTCCATGCTGAGTTGGTCGAGCAGCTACAACGCCGGCTGGGGCAGCGCGGCATCATGGTCGATCGTCTCGGGTGGTCAGAGCGGCAACGCTTTGCAGGCCTCCCGCGGTTCCCAGGGTTCGTCGGCCAAGGTCAAGGTATACAACCTGACAGCCGGCAGTGCCTACACCATCTCGGCGTACATCAAGTGCCCGAGCTACGGCGGCCCGTATTGGGCCGAATGTGCGTACAAGCTCGGCAGCAACACAGCGTCCGACTTCGACAACAACGGCGGTACCTGGACGATGGTGAAGAAGTTCGCCAACGACGGCACCAACGGCAATGGAAACACCTGGACGCAGTATTCGGCAACGTTCAACAGCGGCAGCAGCACGCAGATCAGCGTGGGCTTCAAGCTGGGTTCGTACGGCGGCGCCGGGCCCACCGTCCAGTGGGATACGCTGCGCGTGCAGTAGCGACCTCGACAAGAGGCGTACCCTGTCGGAACATACCAGGGGTCGGCGGACGGTGACTCAGACCGGTCTGCCGACCCCTCTTCTTGTCACCACTGCCGACTGTGGTTAACCTTCACAAGCGATAGGGGGGTGGTTGAGAGGTAGGATGACCATGGACCCGTCGGAAGTTGCGTCGTCGGCTGCGATCGAGCATCTCAGATGGTCTCTAACCGAGCAGGTGGGGCCGATCACGTTTGGTCGCCTGATCGAGCGGTTCGGCTCAGCGCAGGCGGCCTTGGGCGCGGGCGTTCGGCAGTTGGAGAGCATCGACGGGATCGGACAGACCACCGCAGAGATCATTGCCCGTTCGCGCGATCAGGCCGACGTCGCCCGCGAAGTGGCCCTGGCTGCCCAGCACGGCGTGCGGATCATCTGCCGCGATGACAAGGACTTCCCGGCCCCGCTGCGTCACATTCCCGATCCGCCGATCTGCATTTACGTTCGCGGGAACCTGCAGCCGACGGATTCATTGGCTATTGCCGTTGTCGGGGCACGCCGCAGCACGCTCTATGGCCGCGAGCAGGCCTATCGCTTCGGCTATCAGCTTGCCCAGCGGGGGATCACGATCATCTCCGGGCTCGCCCGTGGGGTCGACGGGGAGTCTCACAAGGGCGCCCTGGCCGCCGGCGGACGAACGCTGGCCGTTTTGGGCAATGGTCTGGCAAGCATTTACCCACCGGAGCATCGCGAACTGGCCGACCGCGTGGTCGCCGGCGGCGCGCTGATCAGCGAATTGCCTATGACCACACCGCCGGACACGGGCAACTTCCTGCCACGAAACCGCCTGATTGCCGGCTTGTCCCTCGGCGTGCTGGTTGTCGAGGCGGCCCGCCGCAGCGGGGCCTTGTCAACATCCGCACGGGCCTGCGAGTACAACCGTGAGGTGTTCGCTATTCCTGGCCGCGTGGATTCAGACTACTCGGTCGGCACCAACGCTCTGATTCGAGACCAGCATGCCAAACTGGTCACCTGTGCCGACGATATTCTCGACGAGTTGGGCGAGGCTGGCGAAAGCCTGCGCGGAACCGACGACGAAGCCCAAACCGAGGGCGAGCCGAGTCTGTTCAGCGTGCAGCCGACTCTCAGTGCCGACGAAAAAGCGGTTTGCGACAAGCTCGACCACGAACCGCGGTCGGTCGATCAGCTCGCGGCCGTCGCCGGGTTGCCCGAATCACGGGTTGCATCTACTCTGATCATGCTTCAACTGAAGGGCCTGGCACGGCAACTGCCCGGCAACGTGTTCGTGCGTCCAGGGAGGCGATGATGCCGTTCATCGACGCGAACATGGTCTCCGTCAACGTCTTGCGTCGCTGGGGCGACTCGGCGGAGTTCCTGTTCGTCCGCCGGTCGAGGGGCGAATACCTGGCGGGCACTTGGCAGGCCGTGTACGGCAAGATCCTGCCGACCGAGACGGCCTGGCAGGCAGCCCTGCGAGAGTTGCGCGAGGAGACGGGCCTGACGCCGCAGAAGCTCTACTTTCTCGACGCGGTGGAGACCTTCTACATCCCCGAGCGGGACCTGATCTGCCATTGTGTGGCCTTTGTTGCCGAGGTCTCGCCAAACGCCCAGGTCCGCCTTAATGATGAGCACGACGCCTTCGAGTGGCACGGGCCGGAAGCAGCAATGGGGCGGGTGATGTGGCCGGGCCAGCGGCGGGCAATCAGGGAGATCATGGAGGAGATACTTGCACCCGGCCGGGCGGCCAAGCACCTCGAAATCCCGATTTCGCACGAATAAACGCGCCGTAAGGATGCCTGTCCTGTACAATCCTCTAGCAGGTTTGACCACAGGCTACAGGACGCGTGGATATGATGATGCTCATTCGTTACGGGTGGTTGTTGCACGTGGGGTTGGTTATTTCGCTGACGGCGGCGGCCGGGTGGGCGGCCGCGCCAACGACTTGGCCCGGCGACAAGATCACCGGACCGTATGTCAGCCGGTTGTCGTCCAGGCCGGCAACACAGCCCTTCAGTGCCCCAGCCTGGCCCCTCGCCAGCCGGCCGACGACGGCCTCGGCCCCCGCCAGCAGGCCGGCGGCCAAACGAGCCATTCCCTCCGGTCCCAACGTCATTCTGATCACTGTCGGCAACCAATCGGCCGGCATGACCGGTTTCGAGGGCCACCCGCAGATCAAGACGCCCAATCTCGACCGGCTTGCCGGTGACGGGCTGTGCTTCCAGCGATGCTATACGCCGACGCCGATGAGCGCCGCCAGCATGGCGAGCATCCTCACCGGCCAGTACCCGCACACCCACGGCGTGGTCACCGACAAGTCCGCTCTCGCATCGAGCAACGATACATTCACAGCCCAGCTCCAGGCTGCCGGCTACAGATGCGGCATCGTGGGAAAGTGGAACCTGCCCGGGACGACGGCCAAGGCCCCCGGCTTCGGCCTGACCGACTTCGTTGCGACACAGGACGTCGACGCCGAAGGTCGCGGCTGGAAATGGGAACAGTGCCCCGTCTGGGTGCAAGGCGAGAAGAAGACGACCGACAAGTTCCTGACCGACTGGGAGGCGGACCGGGCGATCGAGTTCGTCGAGAAGCACAAGGAGCAGCCGTTCTTCCTCTGGTTGTCCTTCCGCACGAACGAAGAGCCGCTGACCCGACCCCCCGGCACAGAGAAGGAGTATCCGCCCGGTGCGATGAATCTGCCGGACCCGAAGACCAAGACTCGCAGCGATCAACCCTCATCGTTGCAGAACGTTGCAGCGGCCAAACCCAAGAGTGATCAGGAACTCCGCGAGGCAAGATCGAAACTTGCGGCCATGATCTGGCGAATGGATGAGAACGTCGGCCGGCTCATGGCTCGCCTTGATGAATTGAATCTCCACGAGAAGACAGTGGTCATCGTCACCAGCGACGGCGGCTTTGCCCTCGGCGAACACGGCCTCTACGGACGGGGACCGTTCGTGTACGACATCATGATCCGCTGCCCGCTGGTCGTGCGATATCCGAAGCTGATCCGTAGCGGCGGCCGGTGTGCGCGTACCGTGAGCCTCGTTGACCTGGCCCCGACCATCTGCGAACTGGCCGGGCTGCAGCAGTCGCCCATGATGCACGGGCACTCGCTTGTCCCGCTGCTGAAGAATCCCGCATCGAATGTCCTGCCCGACGAGCGATTCCTCGAGTATGACGCCCAGGACTCCGGCCGGTCGATCCTGGTCCGTGGCTTGGTCAGCAGCCAGTACAAGTATGCCCGCTACTTGCGGGACGGCAATTACGACGTGCACTACCACCTGGCACGCGACGCGGAGGAGATGAACAACGTCGCCAAGAAGCCGGATTCGGTGCGGCACTACGCTGGTGTGGTGAAGGTCCTGCAGAACCGCGTCGAGCAGTTCCGTAAAATGACACGGGACCAGGCCAGGTGAGTGCATGAGCAGCCGGACTTCGCAGACGTTACGGGCATTCTACGACGCGATGCACAAGGCTCTTGGCCCGCAGCACTGGTGGCCGGCCGAGACGCCGACCGAAGTGATCATCGGGGCGATCCTCACTCAGAACACCGCCTGGCGGAACGTCGAGCGGGCGATCGAGAATCTCAAGCGGGCCAATGCCCTCGATTGGAAACGGCTGTACGGGCTCCCCTTTGAGGATCTGGCCGAGCTGATCCGACCGGCCGGGACGTTCAACGTGAAGGCCCGCCGCCTGAAGAGCTTCATCCAGTGGTTCCACGACCGCTTCGATCTGGATCTCGACCGCATGTTCGAGATGCCGGTGTCGTCGCTTCGCGAGGAACTGCTCGAGGTCAGCGGCATCGGACGCGAGACGGCCGACGCCATTCTGCTCTATGCCGGGCAGATGCCCAGCTTCGTCGTCGACGCCTATACCGCGCGGATCCTCTATCGGCACGATCTGATCGACCGGTCCGCCGACTATGACGAGATCAAGGAGCTGTTCGAGTCGAACCTGCCCGACGACGTGCAACTGTTCAACGAATACCACGCCCTGCTGGGCGACGTCGGGAAGAAACACTGCCGGCCGAAGGCCCGCTGCGAAGGATGCCCGCTGGAGCGCTTCGAGCACGACGCCGAGCGGGAGGACTGAACCCTCCTCACACGGCCACCACGTCCGGCGGGCTTGATTGGCCGGCGCACTCGGCCAGGTAGGCGCTCAGTTCTTCGAGCTCCTGGCGGACGTGTTGTGCGACCGAGGCCTGAACCTCCGGTTGCAGCTCTCGCACGCTATCCGGCAGCGAAAGCTCGTAACGGACCATCACGCGATAGGTTTGGGGCGACGGGCGGATCAGGGCGTGCACGACCAGCGGCCACTGGTTGAACTGCCCCTTGACCAGCGCAACCGGCACCCACCGGCCGAGGCCCAGCAGCGATCTTCTCCATGCCCCACGGCGGAATCGCAGCTTGTAGGCCTCTCGGTGCTCGCAGGTGTAGTCGCCGGCCGGGTAGGTGCAGAAAAACGCCTCCACCACCCCCACAAGCTTGTCGTAGGGCGATAGATCAATCCGGTATTCCCAGGTATACGTCTTGCCCATGCTCAGGCTGTCCCTTTGTCCTAACAGGCTGCCCAGTATACCGGGAATCATCGCGCAGGTGGACGGCACCACAGGAAGGGGGGCATGGCAGATCTGTCGAGGAAACGTGACGGTTCTTCGCGGCATCTCTTTCAGAACCGCGACCGTAAGGGAGCGGCCCCCTTATAGTTCGTCGTTCCCTTGACCATCGTGCCGGAATCGGTCAACGGCCCCTCGCTTACGCTCGGGGTTCTGAAAGAACAACCTGAAGTGTCATGGGCTCAGAAAGGGGTGCCCAGTTCGGGGAGTGTTCAAACGAGCCGGCGGCGAACTGACTTGATTTTCGGCACACCCGGCGTATAAGCGATATGGCGGAAGAGGTCAGGACCACAGAGCCACAATCGAGGCCCATGTCATGAAAGCAGCCCGTCTGACCGGACCGAATCGGATCGAGTATCTCGACGTACCCCAACCGGTTTGCGCCGACGATGAGGTGCTGGTGCAAGTCAAGTCCGTCGGCGTCTGCGGGACGGACGTGGAGATGTACCGCGGCACCATGGCCTATTTCAAGATGGGCTGGACGCGGTATCCGATCACGCTCGGCCATGAGTGGTCCGGCGTTGTGGTCGAATGTGGGGAGGAGGTAACCGAGTTCTCGGTCGCCGACCGGGTCACCGGCGATGTCACCATCGGCTGTCACCGCTGCGAAAACTGCCTCCGCGGGTTGTACAACCTTTGTCTCTCCAAGATCGAGGTCGGGCTATGCCGCGGCAAAGACGGGGCATACGCCGAGTATCTCACAATGCCCGCCCGCCACACCTTCCGGGTGCCCGACTCGGTCAGCTTCGAGGAGGCGGCCATGACCGAGCCGGCCGCGACGGTGGTCAAGGCCATCCGCAAAGCTCCGTTCGAGCCGGGGGCCGTCTGCGTTATCCTCGGCGATGGACCGATCGGACTGCTTGCCCTTCAGGCGGCCTCGGCCTGCGGTGCGGGGAAGCTTGTCCTGACGGGTACCGTCGACGCCAAGCTGCAGCTCGGCCGCGAGTTGGGAGCCGACATCGTTGTGAACGTCCGCCGGCAAGACCTGCAGGAGATCATGGAAGATCTCACCCATGGGGTCGGGGCGGATTATGTGATGGAGGCCTCGGGAAGCGTCGAGGCCATGCAGCAGGCCGTGGCCATCACCCGCATGGGCGGCACCGTGAGCGTCGTGGGTCTGCCCGAGGTGCCCGTGCCCGAGTTCGACATGGGCAATGTCGCGGTTCGCGACCTGAACATTATTACCTCGGTGGCATCGCCGAACGTGTTTCCGCAAACCCTGCGGCTCATGGCCAAGGGCAAGATCCGGACGCGGCCGTTGATCTCGCACGAACTCCCGCTGTCCGAGACCGCCAAGGCTTTTGATATCCAGATCAACC
This sequence comes from uncultured Planctomycetales bacterium, assembly GCA_964615635.1. GTDB lineage: Bacteria > Planctomycetota > Phycisphaerae > UBA1845 > PWPN01 > JAUCQB01. Next base: position 914 of record CAZTQK010000024.1, on the reverse strand, counting down.
ACCCGGCCGAGCGCATGAAGATCATGCTGCACCCCTGAGCGAGAGGTGTCATGTTCAAGGTCAGAATCACGGACTATCTCACGCCACCGGTCAAGATCGAGGAAGACGCATTGGCAGGCCTGGCTGACGTCGAGTGCCTGATGTCGCTGGGGCCGGACGATCTCGTCGGGCGCATCAACGACTCGGACGGCGTGATTCTCTACCACCAGACTTCGATTCCCCGTCGAGTGATTGATGTTCTCGATCGGTGCCAGGTGATCGTCCGAGGCGGCGTCGGCTTTGATGCCGTGGATTTGGAGGCCGCCGGCAAGAAGGGGATCATCGTCTGCAATGTGCCGGACTACGGCGTCGACGAGGTGGCCGATCACGCGATTGCTTTGATGATGGCATGCAACCGCGGCCTGCTGCTCGCGGATCGCCGCCTTCGTTCGCGGTTGGAGCCCTGGGACTACCATTCAGCCGAACCGGTCTTCAGGCTCAGCGAGGCGACAATCGGCATCGTCGGCCTGGGCCGCATCGGCACGGCCACCGCGCTGCGGGCCAAGGCACTCAAAATGCGCGTGCTGGCCTGCGACCCGTACCTGCGGCCGGGGATTGAAAAGGCCATCGGCGTCGAAAGGGTCGATCTGGACACGCTGCTCGCCGCCAGCGACGTCGTCTCTCTGCATGTGCCGCTGACGGACGAAACCCGCCACATGATCAACGCGACCACTCTGGCGAAGATGAAGCCAGAAGCCTTTCTGATCAATACCGCCCGCGGTGACGTGGTCAACGTGGACGATCTGGCCGATGCCCTGGAATCGCGGCGCATCGGGGGAGCGGGAATTGACGTCCTGCCCACGGAGCCGCCCCCGGAGAACCTGCGGTTCATCAAATTGTGGCGGCGAACCGAGGAGCCGTTCGTCAATCTCGTC
>CAZTQK010000023.1:0-30388 GCA_964615635.1 uncultured Planctomycetales bacterium | reverse complement strand
TTCGGCGGTCGAGCAGACGGCCGGGCGTGAATTACAGGAGCACCTTGCCCGGGTGACGGGGGCCACGCTGCCGATCGTTTCCGCCGACAGTGTCCCCTCCGACCGGCCCCGCATCGTGCTGGGCGACGGCCATGCCACCCGTCAACTGTTGCCCGGATTCGATGCGACCGAACTCCGTCCCGATGCCATCGTGATCAGAACCGTGGGCCGAGACCTGGTTTTGGCGGGCCACGCCCGCCGTGGCACGCTGTATGCCGTCTTCACGTTTCTGGAAGACGCGGTCGGCGTGCGCTGGTGGACGTCGAACGAGGTTCACATTCCCCACCGGCCCACGCTCTTCATCCCCGACCTCGATGTGCGGTACGCCCCCAAGCTCGTCGACCGCTCCACCCGCTATCTGCAACTGTCCCACGGCTGCTTCCTTCCGCGCGACGGAATCAGCGAAGATACGCGACGCCGGATGGGCGTTTTCTCGGCACGGCTGCGGCTCAACGGACATGATCACTGGGCCATTCCAGGCGAATACGGCGACCCCAATACGCTGCTGGGCTGGGTCCACACCTTTTACGACATCAATCCGCTGCTTCCGCCCGCTGAGTATTTCGAGCAGCATCCGGAATGGTACAGCCTGATCAGCGGAAAGCGCACGCATGAAAGCACACAACTGTGCCTCACCAACGACGAGATGCGCCTTGAACTGACCCGAAACGCCATCGAGCGACTCCGCCGGGCTTCAAACCCGACAATCATATCCATCAGCCAAAATGACAATCAGGGAAACTGCCAGTGTGAGAAATGCCAGGCGGTCGAAGGAAAAGAGGGGAGTCCGGCCGGATTGATGATTCGCTTCGTCAACCGGGTGGCCGAGGATATCGAGAAAGAGTTCCCCGACGTACTGGTTGAAACACTGGCGTATCAATACACGCGCAAGCCGCCACGATTCGCTCGCCCGAGGCACAACGTGATCGTGCGTCTGTGCTCAATCGAGTGCGATTTCGCCCGACCGCTGGAACACAGCCCTTACAATGCCGGTTTTAGAGAAGACCTGGAGAAATGGAGCCGCATTACTCCGCAACTTTACATCTGGGATTACGTGGCCAACTTTCCCAACTACCTGATCCCTCATCCGAACTTTCACGTGCTGGCGCCCAACCTCCGCTATTTCGTGCGACACGGCGCAATCGGCGTGTTCGAGCAAGGCGACAGCGGAAGCCGCACGGGCGATTTCATTCGCCTTCGCGCCTGGCTGGTCGCCCATCTGCTTTGGAACCCCAACAGCGACGAAAATATCCTGATCGGCGAGTTTCTGTCCGGCTACTACGGCCCGGCAGCCGAGCATTTGAGGGCCTATCTCGATTTGATGAGTGAGACCGCCCAGCGATCTGAAGCCAAGATCGGTTGCGGCGAACTACATACAGAGCGCTGGCTGACCTTGGAAGCGATGAACCAGGGCACGCGACTGTTTGAAAAGGCCCTGCATGCAGTCCGGGACGAACCGGTGCTCCACGAGCGGGTCCGCCGCGAACGGCTCCCGTTGGACCTCGTGTGGCTGCGACGTTACCATGAGTTTCGAGAAACGGCCGAGCGAAAACAGTGCGAGTTCCTCGGACCGGCCGACGCATCGGCCGCCTGTGCGGAGTTCATTCGGTTGTCGAAAAAGCACAGCGTGGGCGAATATCGCCAAGGCCATGCCTTCTCGGAATACGAGCAGGTACTGCGAGAGCGTTCCAATTCAGCCGAATGAGCGACTGGCGCCGGCACGCAGCAGCACAGACAAGGATTCTTATTGATGCCTTATGGGCAGCTTGAGTCAAACAGCTTCATGCGGGGGTTGCGAGTGGTTCAGCTACGGAGGTAGAAGCGGCTCTGCTGGGCGACCGAAGCAAGGTCGCGAACGGCATGGGGAAATGTCAATGCAAATGCCGTTGCTGGCCCCGGGGACGGCGATTGAGAGTGAGAGTACTTGTATGGCAGTTGTTCGACACATCCTGATGGCCACGGCGGTCACTCTCGGCTGCTCTCTGACCGCGGCGGAAGAACCAGTGCGCCTTGACCGCAACAACCTTCTTCAGTACCGCGATGCCAGCGGGAGAATACGGCCGGTGAGAACGCCGGCAGATTGGCAGCGGCGCCGGGCAGATATCCTGCGAGGGATGCAGGATGTGATGGGCAAGCTGCCAAGCCAGGAACGACGTGTACCGCTGGAAGTCAGGATAGAGGAAGAAGCTGACGCAGGGAACTACACAAGGCGGCTCATCACCTACCAGTCCGAGCCGGGATCGAGGACGACAGCATACTTGTGCATCCCCCAGGATGTGCTGGTTGACAAGCGCAAATCGCCTGCGGTTCTATGCCTCCATTCCACGGACGACACAGTCGGGCACAAAGTGGCACTGGGGCTGGGCGGTCGACCGGGAAGACAGTACGCTGCCGAATTGGCTGAAGGCGGTTATGTGACTCTCTCGCCCTCGTACCCGCATATGGCTGACTACTGGCCGAACCTCGCACGCCTCGGTTATGCCAGCGGCACGATGAAGGCTGTCTGGGACAATCTGCGCGGACTTGATCTGCTCGCCTCCCTGCCGTATGTGGACGACTCACGGGGCTTTGGCGCGATCGGCCACTCTCTGGGGGGGCACAACGCCATTTACACGGCAGTGTTCGATACACGTATTACAGTTGTCGTCAGCAGTTGCGGGTTTGATTCGTACTTGCACTACTACGGAGGAGTAAAGGACAACTGGTACTTCGACAGGGGCTGGTGCCAGATACGGTACATGCCGCGCCTATCCAACTACCGCGAGAAGCTGGAGGCAATCCCGTTCGACTTTCACGAGCTGCTCGGGGCCTTGGCTCCGCGTACGCTGTTCGTCAACGCACCACGACATGACGGCAACTTCCAATGGAAAAGTGTCGATGAGTGTGCTGCAGCGGCACGCCCCATTTACGAATTGCTCGACGGCAAAGGCAATCTTATCATCAAGCACCCCGACTGCGGCCACGAGTTCCCGGAGGCACTTCGCGCAGAGGCGTACAAAGTGATCGATTCCGTACTGCGTCCGAAATCGAAATAGCCAACGGTCGATGAGAAGGCGCAACTGCGTCCGCGCTTCCCGCAAACCTGGTACTCCTGGTCAGACAGTGATTCGCGCGCCTCGACCGAACAAGACTTCTGAGTCGCGCCCGGCTGATTTCATCACCCTGAGGAGGGACGCTCTTGGGTGTGTGAAGGGAGGGCAATCGTGCCGCTAACGACGATCGCGAGGAGACGGATCGCTGCCTCAGTTTCCGCAGTTCGGATCGGCCATGACGTTTGCTCCGCTGTAGCATCGCTGGAACACGGCAAAGTCGGTCTGGTCAACGTCGTCGTCGTTGTCAAGATCGCGGCCTTCGCACCCCGCTGAACGCGGTACGCCGGGCGCAGAGGCGCAAGACTCCAACGCTGCCAGGTCATCGGCGTCCACATCCTCGTCGCTGTCAAAATCTGAAGGAAGCATTCGTCTCACTTCAATGCTCAGCGTGCTTAAGGCACTGTTGCCTGTTTGACTGCCGGTTACCCTGCAAGAGACAAGATAACTGGTCGGATGGTCTTCAGATGCTTCCGGCGCTACGTACGTGGCCGAGCCGTCGGTGGAGCCCCCACCACTCAGGAGCGCTAGCGAATGACCCGTCGTCGGATGGGAGTACACCTCCCATTCATAGGTGTAATCCGTGTTACCATAGGGATCGTTGACGAACTCGGCCGACAGCATGACCCGGCTCTTGTCAGAATCGGGTTCGTTTTCATACAGCCAGATGCGATCGGATGTCAGGTTAAGTTGGGAATCATGGGTGTCGGTTGTTGCGGCCAGAATAGGGCCGAATTCCGTTTGAATCCCGTCTTCGTTTTTGGCCTTGCAGCACAGGTGGTACGTCGTATCAGCGGTCAAGCCCTCGACGCTCAGTGTATCCCAAACAGCTGCATCAGCCCAAATAGCCTCAACTGATGGTAGACCATCGACATCGATCCACCCCTCTGTGGACGCGTTCCGCAGCGCCAGCCGCGTCCCTGATGGATTCATTCCCTGGGACAACTCAATGCTCAGGGTATCTCGATTGGCAGAAAGAAGCAGTGGGGCGGGTGGGGTGTCGGCCAATGTGTAAACGGTCACGAGCTCAGACCAGGCAGACTCACTTGGAACGACCGCTCGATCGCGCAGTCTGACTCGGAACGCGTGCGAGGTGTTGGGCAAGAGTCCCTGTGCAACACAAAGTGATGAATCTTGCCAGTTGCCCGGGACGCCATCCTGCTCAAACTGGAACTGGATCGGCCCCGAGGCATCCGCGGCCACATGGGCGGTCACCTCGATGGTGTCAGGAGCTGTCGCTTTTGGGCCTCCCCAATCAGCGGTGTTGATGAGAGGAGCATCGCCATCGACAAGCACGCTGAATCGCTGAAGGTCAAAGAGGCCGCCGAGATCGGAAACCTCCACTACAAAATCGTACCAGCCGGATGTGGCGCTGGCCTGCCATTCCACGGTGTTGTCCGTCATCACTGCACCAGATGGTCCGTCGAGCAGTTGGTAGGTCAGATTATCGCCAGGGTCGGGGTCTGCGGCGAGAACCAGGTAGGCGTAACTCCCCCCCGGCTCAATCTCAGGCACAGCCTCCGACACAATCTCTGGTGGTCGGTTCGCCGCATTGGTTTCGATCACTCTGACGCTGAAAGCCCGTTGGTTTGTCCCGCCGTTCCCATCAGACAGTGTGATGGTGAACGTTTGCGTCCCAATTTGGTCACTCGTTGGAGTCCAATCAATCAGGCCAGTAGACGAGATCGTCGCTCCTAGCGGCTCGTCGACCAGATCGTGGTTGATCTGATCTTCGTCAAGGTCCGTGCTGAGGATCTGGTGCTGATACGGCTGACCGACGGTGGCCTGAGCTGGCACATCGCCTGAGAAAACCGGAGGATGGTTGCCATCCAGCCGCAGCGTGGCCAAGACAGGCTGAGAAAGTGGGCCGATGTTGTTCGTGTCATCGACGCTGGCAATGGCAATTCGGTACCGCTCTCCAGCCTGCAAACCTGTAAGGATGATGTCTTCGCCACTGCCGCCACCGACAACAGCTTCCATCCCCTCCCCGGCCGCGTCGGAGGTATAGTAGACATTGTAGTGATCCACGTCTGGATCAGGGCTCGCCGCCCAGCGTAATGCCAGTTGGCCCGTTGCGCCTGTCAGGGCTACTCCCAGATCAGCAGGCGGAGAAGGGGCGTCGGGGTTGCTGACCAGCACTCGACCTATACTGTAGCTTATGGCAGGTGTGTGCTTGCCGTCGGTGATGACGGCGTAGACGTAATACTGTCCCGATGGCGTCCCGGCCGTGTTCCAGGTATAGCTGTTGGCCGGATCATCCTCGCTGACCTCCCCGACAATCAACGTCCCGTCTGCTCCCTCCCGATTCGAGTCATAGTACAGGCTGATCGTGGCATCATCGTCGCTATCGGCGTCGGTCCACGTGATACTCACATTGACGTTGCTCGTGTCGGCTGCCGGGCCAACGACAGCTATAGTCGGCTTCTCGGACTCCTGAAGCTGCTGCAACGTATACGAGCCGATAGTATCGCCTTCCGACAAGACGAGTTGCCAGGCTCCAGCGGCCGGTTGTTTGATCAGGTAGAAGGCTTCCTTGGGATCGATGTTTGTATAGTACTTCACGTTGTCGAAAGCACTGACATTGGCGGGTGTAATCGTCTGGCCACCAGGCGTCGTGACGTGCAGTTCGGTGGTGTCCGTTTCCCAGCCGGCTCGAAAGACCACATACTCGACGTTAGGAGCCACGGTGAATGTCTCGGGTTCCGTAGGTCCCGTCAACTGGAACTTCCCACTTGATTCGATTCCGGGGAAGCTTACTTCCTTGATGCGGTCCCAGCTTCCCATCCAGTTGATCTGATTATTCGCAAGATTGACCTCGATCACAGGCTTCATTTCGATGTCGCCGACAAAAGGCATGTTCACAATCACGACAAAGCCGACGGCCAAGTAGTCGTTAGTGTTGTCCGTGTCATCTATCGCCTGAGCGTAGGCCTGGGCCGAAACCGTTTGGCCTCCGATGATTGCCCCCACAATCGGCACGTTTGTTGGGACAACCACGGAGCCCGTCAGACTGCTGGCAAAGTTGTTGTAGAGGTCAACCACGGCCTCGCCGCGCAAAGACAGGAAAGGTTGCCCTTCGTGATCCTTTACGACCGACATAGCAAGATACATGCCATTGTGCAAGTCGATGATGACCGTGGCGGTCCCCGTGATGATGGGATCGTTCTCGGCGTTGTTGCCGAGCTGTAGAACAGCATCCCCCCGCACGCTGCCGGACAAGTCAACCGTGCCGGTCAAGTCGAGTTCGACCAGGCTGTAGCCGAAGAAATCCGGCCCTCCCTGAAAACCTCCGGACAGCTGGATGACCACCGCCTTCTGGCTCTTGGGCGACAGGTTGGAGACGCCTGCACCCACACTCGCCAAGTAGACCACCGGGACTGGCGGTGGCGGAGAAAACAGAATTGGGTAGGCAGGATCAAAGCTGGCCGTCAGGCTGGCCGAGTCGAAGTATCCTTCCAGAATCTCCAACTCGCCGTCTACCTCAACGTGGGTTGTTCCCATAGGAAAGCCAATCACACCAGTGGCGTAATAGCTGTTGGCAACCGTATCCATATCAAGAAACAGGTCTCTTCCATAGATGCCGGGCGTAATCGTGATCTCACCAATGGCAATCGAGCCCACCACGTCGACTTCGACCTCCTCCCCGCTTTTGCTCACCAGGAAGTAGTTGTCTTCGCTTGGATCGAGGTTGACCGTGATACCCCCGAGGAAATCGCTTAACTCGTAAATGCCGTAGATTTTGCACACGCTCGTTCCACCCACGTTACTCAGATAGGCTGAGGAGTCCCGAGCTGAGAATGTGAACCCGCCGACATCCAGATCGATCTCGTTCTCGATGGTGAAGTCATAGACCAGCCCCTCAGCCGTCGAGACTTCCAGGTAGTGGTCTTCGGTCACATCGATCTTGCCTCCACCAACGTTCTCCGGAAGCATCACGTAACCCTGGGCTCTTGCGGTTGTGCCGTTGAGACCGATCTTGGTGATGTTCACCTTCATCCCAGCGACTTCGAGATCGGACAACCAGTCGTTGATTGCCGTGGTGAGCGCCGTGGCTCCGTCGAATTCCCACTGGCCCTCGTAGAGCAGGATATCGCCAAGCAGCGGAACGTCATCAATCCAGATTTGCCCATTGCCCCTCAGCCGAGACTCGCAGGTGTTGGCAATCAAAGTCCCGGTGCATCGAAGCACATTGTTGATCATTGCCCCCCCGCTGATTTCCCAAAGACAATCACCCGTTTGCGTAATCGATGCGCCGGTGACCGACAGCTGACCAAGCCTGATCGCCTCCTGCGACGAGATCGGAGGCATGGAGAGATAGACAGATGTGGTCTGTTCCGATCGTACCGTCGCCGAGCATGAGACATCGTGATAGCCAGTCTTGTGCGCAGTCAACTGGTAGGTGCCGACCGGAATTGCCAAGAGGCGAAAACTGCCACTCGATCTCGTTTGCACGGAGGCGAATGTGGACATGGATATGGTAGCGTCAACAACGGGAAGACCGTTTGATTGATCGATGACTACCCCCTGAACATTCCCTGTGCCTGGCTGATAAATGGTCAAAGCGGCGGGCGCACTGGTTGTTGAGCCGCAGTCGTTAAGGACGACGACCTCATAAACGCCGGTATCTGAGGTTCCCATGGGGTCAATGGTCAGCGTACCGTCCGAGGCGACAGCAATGCGGCCGGGCTCAAGGGTAAGCGGTGCGCTGTCTTTGTACCAGGTGTACGTAAACGGAGGGGTCCCACTGACTCCCACGGAGAAGCTTGCCGCCTGTCCAACGACGCCACCGGCGATACTATCCGGCTGGTCGGTGATCGTCGGCGGGTCACACACCTCGGTTGTGATGAGCGTCAAAACCGTCTCGGAGCCTTCAACAACGTCAAAGGGATAAGGGCCGGCCACCGCTTGCGAGTTGTAGATCACATACGCGAGGTATGACTCAGTGGGCGGCTGGTTTGGAAACAACCAAGCGCAGTCGCTTCCGCTCCAACTGACCCAGCCGTCGGAGCCAGATGTTCCGTTTCGCCAGAGCCTGTCCTCGTGCGAACGGAGTTCGACCGTGGCACCCGACAGAGGCGTTTCACCGTCGCTGAGAAACACCCTGGCTCTGACCGACCCGCGGTGGGGCGTTCTGATGACTTGCGTAGTATCTTTGCACAAGGGCGTCTGCGAGTACCCAACGAGCATATCATTGGCATACGCCTCGACGATATAGGTGTGTGCCGCCGGGAGGTTAGAGAACGTGTAGGAGCCGGTGCCGGGGTCATGCTGGTTGCTGGCTGCGTCGGGATAGGGATGCTGATAGTCATCCTGCCAGATGATCAGGGCGTTGAGGTCCTCTCCGTCAATCAGTTCGCCAGTGGCATCTTCGGGGTAGCGCACTTCGATCGCGAGGTCTGCAGGATCCCCCAATACGTTCAAACGGAAGTTGTCGTACCGCTGCGTGATCGAGGTCACATTACCGGGATTGCCGACGGCGAAGCCGAACTTGATCAGAGAACCCGTCGTCGTGAAATCGGGATGAGCACTCTGATTGCCGGGTGGACAGACACCGTCTTCCTGACGGGCAAAATCGGCCGCCGTATAGGGCCCCAGGGTCACTGGTTGCCACGAAGAATTGCTGCCGGTCGATACCGAAGTCAGCGGCGCGGCGTAGTATTGACCATTCTGAAGGACAGCGACGTTTAGTGTCTGACCGCTGCCCAAGACTCTTTGCGTGTCTATTTGAAGTGTGAGGCTGGTGATCGGGCCGTCGGTGGCTGGGTCCCAGGTTGCGTCCTGCTTGATCGGAATAAGGCGGGCTTTGTTCGTACCCATCAGCAGCGTCTGGAAGGTTACCTCAAGGCAGGTTCCCGGATTCCCGGAACTTGACCAAGACGGAATGGTAGTGACATACCCGCATTCGACAACCTTCATAGGGCTGGACCAGTTCGTGAAATCGCCGTCGACAATGCACTGGGCCCGCGACGTTCCGGCGGTGATCAAGATCACGACGGCCGTTGCAGCTATGGTAGGGATCGACGATCGCATGTTGAACCTCCGATCAGTGTGTGACACCGGGTCGCTGCATCATGCGCCGAGCCCGCATGCGTTCTGACGAGAGTTGGACGTGCGATCATTCTACAGCGCTAGCCCAATTGCTCCTACCCCTGCCTACACAAGCGTCTGATGTCCACCACCTCCATGCAGCCACGGCGACTGAGGTGACGGACCAGACACCCAAAGGAACGTCGTCTGCACAGTTCGCGCTGCCGCCGGCTGTTGCTTTGTGCGTCAAACCCGGAACCTCGACAACGACGCAGTTACCTGGGATCTAAGGGGATAGACCACAATGGCTTACAGCAAAGGCGCAGAGGTTCTACCGAGAGTCTCAGGGACCAAGGTTGGCAAAAACGACCTTGCACTCCCGGGCAGAGGAGACTATCCCGTTACGAGCAACCCCGCCACGTACCATCTGCCGAGGCCAAACGCCCTTTCGCAACAGTCAGAGGCTGCTCACAGCCGCACCCTGCGTGGATCCGACGGAAGGAACCTCGGCAGCAGGCGCCTCGCGGCCCGAGCCTCAAAGGCAGGCTGGAGCCTCTTCATCAGATTGTCTTCTGTCTACTGCCGGGAGGTAGTAAAGGCGTCCGAGAAAGCCGCCAACCGAAGGGCGCGCCGGAGGCAGGCGAGCACGCACATGCCTCGTGCATCTGTCGGCGCTCCGACGGAACGTCGCATAATCCGTTGTTCGGGCATTTTGGCCGCTGCGTATCAGGTGAACAATGTAAGGGGACCGCAGGTGTGAGCCGATAGTCAGGGAGATGATGCTGCGGGGATGGCGCAAGTCCGATAGTGAGAGAGGCTTGGGAGCGTGGACCACCGGGAGAATACCGAGATGCCTTGGTTGTCGCGTGGCCCGCTCGCAGCAACCCCTTGAATTGTATACTTCCCCTGTGCGGGGCCGCCTGTGCCTGTGGTTCTGCTGCTCGCCGTGAGAGTCCGTCAAGAATCCCCGACGGAGCCGGGGGATGTATTTCCCGATGGAACCGGAATGATGAGTACACGGACAGACAGCACCAATTCTGAAGACAGCCCGCCTGCTGCTGTTGCGGTCGAGCCTGTGCCGCTGGAAAGCAAGCCGGAACAGGCGGAGCCTCCGGCCGATGGTGAGGAACAGGGAAGCCCGCCCGCCTCCTTGGCCGAGGAGGTGGTCGCCGCCGAAGCCGCAACTGAGGCGCCCACGCAAGCCGATTCCGTTGCCCAGCCTGAAACCGCTGCTCAGTTGGAGAGGCCTCCGCACGTCGACGATGAACCGGGCGGACTGGCGGCCATCGAGGCTGAGCTGACCGCCGAGGTCGTGGAGGAGGTGTGGGAGGAGACTCCCGAGCCGACAGGCACCGGTTGGCAGGGCGAGCTGCCGGACGTCCTGATGCGGATCGTGGATGCCCGGATCAGCGTGTGGCAGAAACTGCTGGAGATGGATGCCCGCCGCGCCGAGATGGAGAAGCAGGCCAGGGTTCGTGAGATTCGTGACGAATTCGGCCGGCAGAACAGGGAGATCAAGAACAACCCCAACAGCGAGATCCTGCAGCGGGCACTCCAGCGCCAGCAGCAGTTGCTGCAGAACCCTGTGATCAAGAGCCAAGTACCTCCGCCGGACCCGAAATCCAAGACACCCGACGTCGATCAGAACCAGCTCTATCGCAATGCCATCCAGATGGGGCTCGGTCAGATCGCACTGCTCCTGCAGCGAAATAAGCTGGATGCCGCGGTTCCGATGGCCGCGGTCGCGGTCACCGAAGACGAGCCGCTGGCGCTGCTGTGCGGCAACCACGGGTTGAGCGCCGAGCAGCTGATGGGTTGGACGTACTACGCCCTGGGGGTCCAGAAACGGATCGATGAGTTCGCCACGGTGGAGAAAGAGCATCGGGCGAAGTTGGCTGAGGCGAGAGCCGAAGACAAAGAAAACAGCAAGGGACTCGGGGGTCTCTTCCGAGGAGGCAACAAGGAGGGACAGATCGGTGAACTGGACCCCACCGTTCGCGCCGGGCTGCAGGCGGCGAGCCGCGAGATGCAGGCCATTGAGCCGCAATTGACCGAGATGTTCTGGCGTTTGTATGAGGACGTCGCCTGGTTGCTGGTTCAGGGCGGGCTTGACGAAGACGAGCTGGTCGTTGCCCGATCGTTCCTGCGATACGGTCTTGTGGCGATTCACCCCGGCCTGATCCAGCCGGAGAAAGCCGAATTTATTTTCCAGGACTGCCGCGAGGATGTGTATCAATGGCGAAACCATCCGCAGTCCACGCATCTGGTCTATGCAGATGAGTACATTGCCGCGGTGGCGTCGAGAGATTTGACAGTCAGCCCTGATGAGAACCTGGAGCTCAACAATCGAGGCGGCGACGTGTGGAAGGCGGATCGCGTTTGGCGACAGGCGGTGATCTGCGAAGTGCGGTGCGATCTGTTCACTGCCCGCCTGGCGGAACTGAAGGGGCTGATCGCAAGGAAACAGATCGAGATCGAGAATAAACTCGAACAGGCCAAGGAGCTTCGCGAGACGCCCAAAAAGGTCCAGCAGGCCAAGGAGATCGAAAAGCAGGTTATGATGATCAAGCCTGCCATTGCTCGTTTGCGGCATGCCACCGATCACATGGAAGCCAAGATCATACCCAAAGTGAAAGACCAGGCCGACGAGGCGGCCAACAAGCTGGACGAGGCAGCCAGGGTGTTGACACAAGAGATGGTCGTTCGGCGCGAGGCGAAATTCATCCGCTACATGGCTCGCCTCGTCGGGCGTCTGAAGGAGCCTTTCGCCCAGTTTGTATTGCGCGACCATTTCAAACCTGGCGGGAACGACCATAACGGTCGTCGCGTGGTTCTGGAGGCGATCAAGAAGCTGGAAAGCCAGGATCGTCGCCTGTTCCACCACGTGCTGATGCCGAACAAGCGACTGGATCGACAGATCGCCGTGCGCATGAGCCCGACGTTTCTGCTTCCACCGGGACGTGGGCAGATGGGCCTGGCGGTCTCGCAGCGGAAATGGGATGACAACGGGCGCATCGTCCTGCCGTTGCTTGCAGCCAAAGCCGGCGACCTGGAGAATCTGCTGGTTCATTTGATGGCGGACTTCCGGTGGGACTGCTCGAAGGAAGAGGCAGGCATGGATTGGATCGTGGCCGACGCCATCTGCGCGGCTTACGCCGCCGCCCGCTGGAACGTTCGCAAGCTTGCCGAGAAGGCGCAGAAGATGATGGCGTTTGATCTCAAGCTTAAGGACAAGGGCAACTTCCGCATCCACTACGCACTTTTCGTCAACAGCGCACACCAGGGCGGTCGTTTACTCTTCAGCCGGTCGGACGAGGTCTACAAGGTAATGGTGAAGCACATTGGCCTGCCGCCGGGCGTGGAAGCCCTGAAACGCGATTGACCTGTTCTGTCGGATGCACGTCTTCTCCCCGTAGTCATTGCCATGCAGCCGTTTCCGTCTGGGTCGCCGTGTGGTGTTGACCGTTTTGCAGTCCGGCCCATCGCTTCCACCTTCGCCAAGACTACGGCGGACAGGCGCGCTCGGGGTTCTGAAAGAGCGGCCCGAGCGGCAACACAGAAAGAATCATAGTTTGGGACCGGTATCTTGCCGGTCCATGACGGGCTGGAAGCCCGTCCCGCACTGTAAAGGACTCTACGTTCCTGCTCAGATCATCGCAGACCCTATTGCCGTTTCTACGTGGATGCGTTAGTTGCCGCCAGAATGCTCCGGGCATATAGTGTCTGGTGTGCCGGATTGCAGACCACCGGGGCCATTTGTTGCGCCGGTGGCCCGGCTGGAGTGTCGCGACGGTCCGTTCATTTCACCGTTCCACTTGACGGAGGTATGCAACGATGAACAAGACGAACGTGTTGACGATCATGCTGATGGGTCTGGCGCTGGCCACCCAGGGGTGCTCTCGGCTGATCGGCGAAGGGATGGAGGCCACCATGGGCGCCAAGGGCAGCTACTTCGAGGAAAAACCCTTGGCGGCCGACAAGGAGCAGAAGGTCCTGGCCGGGTATCAGCGTTTCGAGCTGGGCCAGGTTAAGAACTCCACCGGCAAGTTCATGCCCCCGGAGTTCATGACCCATCTGCCCAAGCAGTTCGAAAAGCAGTTGGCCGATTCCCATCTGCCCAAGGGAGTGTCCGGAAAGACAATCGTGTTTAACGTAGAGGTGATTCACTACGAAGCGGCCGATCTCACCGACAATGTTTTTGGCCCGTTCGAGGAAGTCGTTGCACGCGTACAAGTGCTGGACAAGCAAACTGGCGGCATCAAAGCCCAAGGGGTGGCCATCGGCCGCACGGAGCAGAGCGTGAGTCTTGGACCCGAGAAGAAAGCCGAAGGCTTGGCTAAAGGCCTCATCAAGTGGGCCAAGGACTACTACCCTAAACCGGAAAAGGCCGAGAAGAAGTAGGAAGTCGCTACGATTCACGAGCCCGCGAGCTGAAGCGCAAGCATCCGGCGTTTGAATACAGCGTGGTCAGCCGCGCCGGCGTGAGGCTTATCTCAAGGCGTCCATGCCGACGTCGGTGCGGATTTGCTTGCGCAGGGCCAGGACTGTCTCGCCGTCCATGCTGCGGATGGTCCAGTAGAACTCGCGCATCATCGCAGTCTCATTGGCAAGGTCCTTGTAGATCTGTCCCAGAATCGGCGTGTGCGTGTCGTCGTTGAGAGCGACGATCGCGCGGTAAACCTGGCGGCGCCACATCCAGTCCTCGCGGGCCGTCTGTCGCCAGTACTCAACCAGAGGTTCCAGACCTTCCGGTTGTTTCAGCATCGCCAGCAGATACCCCGCGTGGGCTCTGGTTGCTCCGTCGCTCGATTGAAGCAGCGGACGCACATCCTCGGCTTTCAAACCCTGCGGTGCTTGGGGCGAGATTGGACTCCCGCCCGCGTTGATGACGTCCTGAAAGGCGGCTTCCCCTCGCGTGGTGTGAAGGGAAACGGTTCCGCGAAGCCACTGGAGTTCGCTTCCGCTGCGGGCGAGATAGATTAAGGCCGTGCCGCGGGCGCTGTCATCCTCACTGGTCAGTGCGGCCGAAGCGGTCTGCACGGCATCTCTCTGAGACTGCCCCAGCAGCATGATCTGCAGAGCATCTGCCCGCAACGCACTGCTCGATCCAGGGTTCTCATACAGCTTCCGGGCAGCGGTGACCGCGTCGGATTTCGATCCGGTCAGCAGCAGCGACAGGGCGACAAGTTGCCGAAGCTCCGGTCCCTTCTCGGTCATCGAAACCGCCATCTCGACGAGCTGCTTGCGTCTTGGGGCTTTCACGTTCGACCATTCGTGTTCCGGGCCCAGGTACAGCCGACGAAGGCCGGCCTGGACGTTGTTGGCCCATCCGCCGGAGAAATCCTCCTGCCCGAGCAATTCCCAAAGCGGCGTGGCCGCCTGCGGATCGGGCAGCACCGCGAGACCGTTGATGACGTCGATCATGAGTTGCGTCTCGCTGGCCAGCGCCAGCAGCTCGCGGAACAGTGATACACGTTCGGTGAGCGGCAGCCAGCCGAGCGCCTGCGCCGCTTGACTGACTGCGGACCGCTGTGACCGGACAACCTCGCGAAGAACCGGAAGGGCCGCTTCTTCACGCCCCAGAGCGATCAGGCAAATACAGGCGGTCAATCGGCGCTCGTGTTGTGAACTTGACAGCAGCCCCTGCAGCGGCGGGATGACCTGATCCATCCATTTGGGCCGACCGGTGCCGGACCTGAAGTTCGCCAGCCAGTCGAGATCGGCGGCCGGCTGACTCTGCGGTTGCAGGCTCTCCGGGGAGGAGGTTGTCGTGCGCACCACGACGCGAGAAGAAGACACACCCAGTAGCCGGCCGAGGAGCGACGACCGCTCCTCCACAACCTCCGTGTCGGACTCATACGACTCATATGACGAGAACGGCGTATCGCCTGGGCGATAAGACGCGAGCACCCGCATGAAGCCTTTGGCGGCCGCGAATCGCACCTCCTCTTCAGAGTCGCCGAACGCCGCCAGCAGTTCCTTCTCGGTACTCCTGGGCTGAATCCGGCACAAATGCTCGATGGCCGCGGCCCGAACACCGGCATGCTCGGCGGTCAGCAGTTCGCGGAGGTGCTTGCCGATCTCGTTCGGGTCACCGCCTCGCCGGGTGAGCATTTCGAGCAATGAGGCGGCGATCTCGGGATGATCTATCGCCGCCTGGACGAGCGGTTTGACCACCAAGTTCACATCCGCGTAATTGAGTCCGGTCATTGCCTTGCTGGCGACAAAGCCGTCGGTGTCTTTCAGCAGCGAGATCAGCGTAACATACGCATCGGCCCGTGATTGTTGGGGCAGATTCCCCGACTCGCTGAGAACCTCGCCGATCGCCTCCGCGACCTCGGCCCGTACCTGCCACGCATCGTGACCGGTCATCCGACTGAGTGCCTCAAGTGCCTCGTTGCCGCCGGCCGCACGAAAGGCGCGGGCCGCATGAACCAGCAAATCGGCGTCCTTCTCGACGGCCACATACTCGGCGAGCTTGGGGATCAGTTTTCGAGAAGGCTGCTCGGTAAGCTGCTTGAGTACGGCGGCGCGGACATTGGGTTCCGGATCGCCAAGCAGACTCATGAGTGCCTCGTTGGCTTCCTCGCCTCCCACCTTGCGCAAGGTTCGCAGACTGATTTCGCGGACCAACGGGTCCGGGTTGCTGAACAGCTCGCGAAGCAGTGGTGAAGCGTCTGCCTGGGCTCGGGCGGCGAGATCCTCGGCGGCCCGCTGGCGGGTTGGTGCGTCGGTCGAGGCCAGCCGCTCGAATCCACCCGGCCACTCCATCGCCAGTCTCGTCGGGGCGGCCAGCCGATATCGCAGAGCGGTGAGCCGTTCGCGATCACGGTCTTTCGCGGCCTGCTTGAGTCCCGCGGTGACGAGCGGCAGCAGCGCGGGCCCCAGCCGCGCCAGTCGTTCACGCACGATCTCAGCCTCCGCATCGCGATCGGCCTGCACGAGACGAACCAACTCGCGGCGAGCGCTTTCCAAGACGTCATCCGCGAGTTGCGCCGGTGCGGATGCCGGCCGATCGCCTGTCTGTCGGGCCCATGTCTGCAACGCTTCGAGACGCTGCGGCGTGATTGTCTCCGGCCTCCACGGATCAAGGTCCTGAATCGGAGCCCTCCATCCGTCGAGCAGTTCCAGTGCCGTCAGACGCTCGGATAGCGTCCCTTTGACGAAGACTCCGACAACGGCCGGGGCGGCGAGTCTCGGTTCAGGCGCAAGCCTCCGGATGGCGGCTTCCCTGAAGAGGGCCTCACGGCTGCGCAAGTGATCGATCAGCTCTTGCAGGGTATTCGCGTCCAGTTCCCCGTCGTCCGTCAGCCCGGCGGGCATGACCGCGGTGGCTTTCGGCAACTGCTTGCCCAGCCATTCTGCCAGGTCGTCAGCAGCCATGTACCCGTTGTGCGAGGCAACCACCCGGCCGCTCGAGTTCAGTACGCGTAAGGCCGGGACCGTATCGATACCCAGGGACTGCGCATCGCGAGGCGAGCCGTCGATGTCGAGGTCGACCAGCACGTACGATGACAAGGCTCCCCGGGCAGATGGCTTCTTGATCTCGTCGTTGAGTTTGCGGCACCATCCGCACCACGTCGCCCCCGCGCGGACGAGGATCGGACGATTCAACTTGCGGGCCTCGGCGTAGGCTTCATCCAGGCTGGTCAGCCAGCCCGTCTTGCCCGAGTCGGTCGTGCCGCCGGTTGTGACGGCGGTTTTCGCGGATACGGGCCTCTCGCTCGTCGCCTTCTCGATTCTTACCGAAATGGCCGGCGCGACCGAAGAGGAGAACACGAGACCAAGTCCCGCGACCAGCCCAATCACCACGAAGCGGTTCACATGTCTCATGGCTGAGTCTCCATGCTCGCGGGCTGCGTGCCGGCCCGAGCGGGCCGGCTTGCTTCGGTCTCGCCGTGCTTGATCTTTTCCCAATATCGTTCGTAGCCGAATTTCGGGCTGTTCTCCTGATCGTGGCAACGCGTGCATTGATCCTTCGGATCAAAAGGAGTCTTGCGTTCCGGCTCCTCGACATGAACTTGCGAAGGGCCGTGACAGCTCTCGCAACCGACGCCGATTCGATCGGGGCTCTTGCCGATGGTGACGAATCCGCCGGGCAATCCGTATCCGGTGGTGTGGCAGAGCTGGCAATAGGGATCCACGTGCCGTCCCATCGCCTTGAGATCTTCCCATGCCTTGGCGTGTCGAGATGCATCCCACAGTTCATTATCCCTCTCGTGGCATTCACGGCAGGAGTCGCTGCCCGCGATCTGGTAACCAGGGGGTACATCCGGCGGGGCCGACGGCACAAGGCCGGTCTGATCGGGCTCGAAGGCCCTGCGATCCAGCTCTTCCAGGTATTGTCTCAGGTTCTCTAATTGGTCGTGATCGTCAGCCCAGTCGCCGGTCAGCTCCTCGACCTGGCCCGTTGGCGACCCGGCATCGGTTGCGGCCGCGAATTCCAGGTGAACGAGGAATTTGCCCTTGTTGGTTGCCGCGGCCAGAACAGCCGGCCCGACCGCACGCGGCGTAATCGTCTGCCCTGTCGGGCCGCCGATCACCGCGTCGACCTCAGGCAACTCCGCGGCCAGTCGCTGCAACTCATCCTCCGGCAGGTAGGCCAGTACGACCACGCCGTCGTGCCGCCCCTCCAGTTGTTGCAGCGATGCCAGCACGGCCGTTTTGGGGTCTTCGATACGAACGTCACCGGCGGCGTATTTCGGCGAGATCACGCCGATGACGGCCACTCTCCGGCCGGCCGATTCCACAATCGTCGACGAATCGAATATCGGCTGCCCCGCAGGGTCCCGCAGATTCGCGGAAACGAAACGCACGCCTGTCTTGCGGGCCGCTTCTTGAAGACCGGCCACGCCCAGGGCGACCTCGGACGCCCCGATGTTGTGTGCCGCAAGCCCCATCAGCCGTTCGCCTTTGAGGATCGCCTCGAACTTGAGTCGCTGATACGGAGACGTGCCGCCGGGAGCGCCTCCGACATCGAGGAGAATGACGTCGGCCCCCTGTTTCTGTTTTTCGACATAGGTGCCACGCCGCAGCAAACCGCCCGATTGATGCGTGGTGCAGCCGCAGGGGATGATCCACCCGGCAGTGTCGCCGCTGACCACGACCACAGTCCGCGTCTTGTCGTTCTCAGGCTTCTTGTCCTTGCCGCAGGACCACAGCGAGGGTGCCATCGCCAAGGCGCAGACGCCGACAATCGGATATCTGCGTCGAAGCGGCTTGTTCGCAAGAAGGATCATGCCTGCCGATCCGCTCAGTAGGTCAAAGCATAGGCAAGGACGTTTACGTTGACGTCGACGGCGTTGGTGATCTCGTTTCCACCACAGCAGCAGCAGCCCTGTGTATGCTCGGTGTCGTTCAATCCGTCCTGCGAGTAGAGAACCGCCAGTCTTCCACCCACATGAACACCTTCGAGTGGTCGCGGTTTGCCGTGCTTGGCGTGCAGGTTCTTGATATCGGTGACCATGTGAAAGACGGGATGCTCCATACCGATGGTCTGCAACGGCGTGTCCGGGAACACCTTCGCCATCTCGTTTCGGAATGATCGGTCCCACTCTCTCGACGAGCAGCCCGCGGACGCGAGCAGAAACCCGCCGCGATTGACGAACTTGCGAAGATTCTCGTGTTCGCTTTCCGGAAGGACGAAGTCGCCTTCACCGGTCATGATGACCAGAGGGAAATTGAACAACTCGGCCGAGGCGAGCTTGACCGCGTGGAATCGCCGACTGGTCGAAATCGCCGACGATTTCTCCGCCTGCGCCAGGAAGTGGTCGGAGAAGCACTTGCTGCTCTTGGTTCCGGCGTACACCAGGTTGGCGACCTGCACAATGCTCTCAGCCTCTCCGCCGGTTTGCTTGGGGTCTGGAACCAGCCCCGGCCGCTGCCCGCCCGCCGGCTGCGATGCCGGCCGAGTGGCTGCGGGCCTGGCCGGCGCACGAACCGGCTCAGCAACCCGAGCACTCCGATCAGTGTCGGCTGCCGCGACGACAGTCACGGCAGTGGATACGGCCAGAAGACCGAGGAAAGAGAGAAGGCTCCGGCTCAGACGCTTTTGTCTTGTTTCACGTTTCATCCTTCAGCCTTCATCCTTTCTACTTCGCTGTCTCATCGGCCACGCGCTGGAAATACGAACCCACACGACTGCGATAAGTCACCGGCACTACGGCACTGGCCGCCCCGGCCGCCTGCAGCTTGCCGCCAGGATCAACGGCCCACGGATTGTGTTCGTCAGTGCTGGAACCGGTCTGTCGGGCGAGAATGGCGGCCATCTGATCCTTGCCCTGTCCGCTGGCAGTCGTCTGGCTCATCATTGGCAACTGGCCGTAGAGTCCGACATTCTGCAACGAATTGCGGCTCGCGCTGTAGCCGCTCGTTCCCGCCTGACCCATCCCGAACGAGCCCATGCTCATTCCCATGCTGTCCAGCAACTGGTCGATGCTGTTGCCCAGGCCCGAGGCCAGCGTCGGCGAGAACTTCAGACATCCCTGGCCGCCCTTGCCCATGCTGTTGCACCGACCGATGAACTGATCGAGGATGTCCGCCGCCTCTTGTCCGCCCGCATGGCCGCGAGTACCCGAGAATGCGGCCAGTCCCTCTTCGCCCTCAGCCATCGCCTCCGCCGCCCCGCTGGCCCGCACGTCCTTGGCAAACTTCGATGCCATCTCGCGAAACTCGTCCAGGCGCTCATCGTCCGGCAATTGAGCGACGTGGTCCTCGATGTCATCGAGCAATTGCCGCAGGTCTTCCCGCAATCGCCGCTGCTCGGCTTCCAGGTCCCGCATCCGGGCTTTCAACTCGGGGTTGTCCTCGTTGTCGCGGCCCTTGAGCGAGGCCAGACGCTCGGCCAAGTCGCGTTGCTGAGCGTAGAGGTTGAGGAACCGGGCCTCGTCCTCCAGCAGCGGAAAGATCTTCGCCAGATGCTCGATTGGCTCTGTTGCCTCTTCCTTATACTCCTGCTTCTCGCCGCCGAGACACTCACTCAGCTCCTTGAGCTTGTCCAACGGGCCACTGACGCTCGGGAAGCCCTGTTTGCCGTCTTTCTTCTCTTTCTTGTTGAGCTGCTCGAGCTCGCGGGCAGCCTCATCCAGCGACTTGGCGAGTTTCATCAGCTCCGGTGTCAGATACGTGTCGAGGTCATAAGGCAGTTTGTGTTCGGCCGCCTCCCGGATCTCATCGGCGTCATTCTGCATCTGCTTGGCGAGTTGCTCCAGTCTGCGCTGCATCTCCCGACTCAGTTCGCTGTCGGGTGATTCCTTCTCTAGTTCCTTCCGGAGCTTGTCGATCTCGTCCAAGACAGCCTCCATCCTCCGCTGGGCTTCCTGATACTTGGACTGCATCATCTCCAGGCCTTCGCGCACGAGCATCATCTTCTCGTATTCCGCCTGCGAGATGATCCGCACGATCGAAACAGGGCTCTCGGAACCCTTGGCGCCGGCCGGGTCAGTGTCTTCGACACGAGCATAGAGCTTGATCTCGTCGCCAGGATCGAGCTTGTACTGCGACAGCGGAAGTTCCGCCGTCTCGCCCCGACGCGTGGGAGCGGGCGGCTGCACTTCGATGTCCTGCGGAAGCGCGCGCGACTCGTTGAGGCTGCGGAACAACTGCAGCCGATAGATGCCGTAATCGTCTTCCGCGGACATAACGACCGGCAATATGGCATCGGGAGTCGCCAGCGACGTCGCCTGCGGCTCCAGCAGCCTGACGAAAGGCCGCTGATCGCTCAGCACTGTGATCGCTGCGGTCAGCCTGTCGCGAGAAGCCTGCCCCTCGACGTCGGTCACGCCCATGCTCACTTTGCCCGACCGGTGGATCTCAAACGAGCCCGTCGCCTCGTGACTGCCGGGTGCCGTCGGCTGGAGCGACAGTGCGCCGGGTTCCTGTTGCGTGTCAAGCTGCACGTCCCCGCCGCTCAGCGGTCGATTGCTCTTGAGCCACACATCCACTCGTGTTCCCGGCAAACCCGCCAGGCCGCCTTGCGGAAGCGGCCCCTCGTATGGCTTGAGGTGCGTGTAAGCCGGGGGCGTGACGCGGAACCTCGCTCCGTCCAGCCGCGGGACGGTGATAACGCCGATGCGGTATCGCTTGCTTCGGGCTCGATGAGCTCGGATGAAATAGTCGCCCGCGTCCGTCACGTGCACGATGCTCGTTCGCCAACGCCCGTCATTCTCGGGGAACATGGGGAGGACTTCCTCGGCAGCGGCGTCCTTTGTTCGCAGCACCAGTTCGAGGCGATCGACGACCGGTCCGTGGGTCCTCACGTGGATCTCCAGCGGGTCACCGTAGACCACGGTCGCCGAGCCCGGTTCGATGTCGAATTTGACGCGTGAGTAGGGTGGATGATCGTTGAACGGATCGAAGAACCGCGCCCACTGAGTACCCACCAGCCCCGGAAGGGCAAGCCCCAGAATGCCGCTTGCCAGCAGGAACCCGCCCAGTGACCCAAACGCCCAGCCCACCGGACGGGCGGGCACGGCGCGGGTCGGTACGACGCGCCCCGCAAGCTGGGCTGCCCGATCGACCGCCATCTCGGCCAGTCCTCGGGTCAGGCCCTTGCGCGGCCGTGAGTCCAGCAAAAGATCAACGCCGGACAGAATCTGCCCGCCGGTTCCTGCGACAGCATCCATCTTCCTCGCCAGATCGCCCGGCTTGCTGCGACGAAGCGCGGACCAGATCGCCCACGCAGCCCAGCCCAGCCCGAATGCCAGCGCAACGCGGGAGGACGTCTGCCGCAGCAAAGGCGGTAGTTCGAGTACCAGGTCGACCCACATGCAGATCGCCAGAATGACCAGCCACACCAGCAGCGCCCAACCGGCACGGGCAGAGATACCGACGAGGAGCATCCGTTTCCGGATGCTCTGGAGACAGTTGCGCAGATATGTGCCTGTCATACCAGACCTCCCGATCGACGAAGGCCCCAGGCCGCGCCCCAGACCATCATGATACCCGCAAACACCCACCAGCGATCCCATGCGGTGATGCGGGTGACGCGGGACGGCCGGCTGCGGGCCATGTAGCTCTGGAAGCTGTGGTGAATCTCGGAGGCAGGGTCGGATTCAATCACCGCTCCGCCGCTGTCGCTTGCGATCCGGGCCATGAGGTCCGGCCGAGCCTGCAAATCCAGCCGCTCCTCGGCGAAGCTTCGAACGTCAAAGGTGATCCGGCCGCTCTGGTCGTCCTCATCTTCTTTCTGCCCCAGGATCTTCGCTTCGTACCGCCCTTCGGGCAGCCGACCAAAATCCACTCGGAAGACGCCCGGATTATCACCCGTGGCGACCGGTGCAAAGCTCTCCGGCCGGTCGATTGCCGTGCCGGTCAACTCGACCGAAGGAATTCGACCGCGAGCCGCTTCTTCGCGCATCAGCAAAGTGGCGCTCACCCGCTCGGTCGTGCTGAAGGTGATCTTGTCGGCTTGCAGCGTACAATCCTGACCGGGTCGCAGATGTTCATTGGAGACCAGCCATCTCAGCAGGCTCTGCCATAGCGCCCCGTAGATCTCGTCGTGTATTTGATGCTCGGGCGGCAAAAACGCCCAACGCCACATGCCCGCGCCTTCGACAACAACCACTCGCCCGATCCCGTAGACCTGATAGGTCAACACGGGATCCGAGTCGCTTCCGCCTTCCGCCGTGCTGGCGGCCAGGACGACGGCCATCGGCTTGGGCTTCTCCGGCCGAGCGACCGTGGCCAGCGTCGGTAACTGCGGCAGAGTCTCGCCTTCGGTCAGGTCACCCACCGTCGGCAGCCAGCGCAGGTCGCGACCCTGTTCGGTGAGTTGTACCCGGAAACGCGTTTCCCGCGTCGGCGACCAGCGAACCGGGAGCAACCGTCCGAGCCGCTCGTCGACCTGGGCGACCGGCGCCCCCCGGTAGCAGACGAGCGAGCCCCCTTCGCGGGAAATCCAGTTGCGCAGGTTGGTGATCGCTGCTTCATCGAGAAAACGCTCGGTATCGCGGCCAAGGACGATAATCTGATAAACCTTGATCTTCTCCGAATCAGCAAGCGTGTCGGCCGCACTGGTCAGGATCGTCCAGCTTTCCGGCCGTCCGCCGGCAGGCTGCGTTGTGGCACCGCCGGCGGTCGCAGAAGGTGCCTCACCGGCATTGCCCGCCGCGGGTTGCGACGCCGCCCGACTCAGCATGCGTCGCAGCAGACGACCATCAGTCAGCCGCACGATGCTCTCGATCGCGATCGCCGGGTCCGCGGACAGCGTTCGCATCAGGAACTTGCCGTCCCAGTAAGGTTTCCCTTCGAGAAGCAGTACGCGAATCGGCTCATCAACGACTTGCAGGACACACGAGGCGGTACTGTTGACGTGCACAACCTCGCCCGGCAGGGTGTCGACCTTCACTTGTTAACGGTAGAGCACACGCTTCTCCTGGCTGATGAAGAAACGGACTTCCGTAGCACCGTCCGGCATCAGCCGCGTTTCGTGCTGGTCCATCACCTTCTCGTTGTGCAGCAAGGCGACTTTCGTCATTGCTCCGGGCAGACCGACATGCTTGACCGCCGCCCGGATCGGCACCTTCTGACCGATATAGGCAAGCTGCTGCGGTGAGTGCAGTTCCACACGGAGATCGTACACGCTGGCCTGGCCGCCGATGGTCTTTGTGTAGATGGGGGCGGACATCGCCTTGGCCAGATGGGACGCCGTTCGGACGCTGTCGATTCCTCCCGGCGCGTTGTGTATGCCGTCGCTGAGCAACAGCATCGCCTGCCCTTGGGGCCGATCCTGCTCCAGGCTGCCGGTGACCGCGGAGGCCAGGTCGGTCATCTCGCCCCCGGGGCTTCGGCCGGACAGTTCTTCCGGCTCGGCCGGGGCGGTCAGAGAGTCGAAGGTCCGCACACGCACATCAAAGAAGCGGCGGAGATCGCCGGCGGTGCTCTGGGCAAGAAGCCGGGCAGCCTCATAACGAGGCTGGTTTTCATCCGAGTCAGTGGTCGCCATGCTGGCGGACGTGTCGACGAGCACCGTCAACAGCGGCTTGCCCGCCGGGGGCTCGATTTCATTCGTCCAGGTCGGGTTCAGGAGGATCAGCAGCGTCAGCAGCAGGCCGGTCGACATCAGAGCGATGGCCGTTACCCACCGGCCTCGTTTCATCGATGCGGGCCGACGCGACGCGTAGACGACCATCAGCGCGGTCGCCATGACGGCGAGCGTCAACCACAAGGTCGGGGTAATCAGCGGCTCAAATGTCAGCTCAGCCATGTGAAGCCCGGCAATGTGCCCGACACGTCACGTTCGGAACACTCGCAACACACCCAACTCAACACACAAACACGTTACGCACGCCACCGCAAACCACAGCCAGATATCATCCTGCTTGTCCTGCTCGGCCGCGGCGCTGCGGTAGTGGACCGTTCGGCCTCCTGCAAGCCGGTCTTTGAAAACAGACTCGCTCAAGCTTGTCAGGTCGGATTCCTGCGCGGCGATGCCGGTGGCGGCGGCGAAAACGGTCTTATCGTCGCGTTGGACCTGATAGACGCCCGGGGACCCGACCGCCGGCCATCGCCACACGACCCAGTTGCCTTCGGTGGCCAGTTCGCCGAAATCGCCCGTGCCCTCCGGACCGATGATCTTGAGCCCCACGGCCGTACCGCTGTCGGCCGGCAGGTACATGGCCAACGGCTCGCCGCAAGGAACGGCGTCCGTAGCCCGCTGCTGGCCCAGCATGCGGCTGACCAACTCGCCGATCAGCGGCACAAAGGCCGGTGATCGCGGAAGATTCGATTCTCTCAAATCCGCATTCAGCACGGTCAGATGGCCGGCCCCACACGCGGTGGTGACCAGGCACGCTGTCCGGTCGCTGTAAGTCGCCAGCAGGTCTTCAGCCAGGGCTGCCTCCGTGCGTCGCGATGCCAGGCCACCGCCAAAGCGAAGCGGACTGATCGCGGCGCCCACTTGGTCGCCGAACACGCTGAAGGGCGGCTCTTTCTCCCGGACCTCGGCCAGGAACAGGTTCTGCCGGACTTGGCCCGCCGCAGGCGGGGCAAACTCGACGGGCATCTGCAGGTCTGAACCGGCGGCATCGGCGATACGTTTGAGGTTGCTCGCGTCCACAGGCTCGGTTGCCACGTACAGAATCGCCCGTCCTCGCCGCATCAGCGCGGCCAGCAGACCCGCCGCCTCGGTCGACAGCGGCCCGGGATGATCCAAGGCGATCAACTCGGCCGACGCCAGCGCCTCACGGTTCAGTTGATCGGGTGGGATCCGCACAACCGCTTCCACGGTCTGCCCGGGCCTGGGTTCCAGCGGTACCAACCCTCGTTCGAGGTAGTAGCTTGATGATGGGCGATCATCCGGTCGCTGACGACTGACGATGGCGTAGGTGGGTCGGGGACGCACGTCGAGGACAAACGCGCGGCTGTTGTCGGCGGGCAGCGCGTCATCAATGCCCCGCAAGACGGCGTGCCCGATTTGCCAGCCTGAACCACGAAGCGTTACCGGGCTGGACAGCGTCGTCGAGATGCCCGGCGGGCAGAGGCCTTCCAGTTGGTAGGTGGCCTCGCCGATCTGCAGATCCACGGTTACCCGCTGGGGCAAAACGGAGTAGTTGCCCACTTCGACGTCCATCCGGATTTCGCGGTCTCGCTCCGGTCGTCCCTGCACACCCGCGCGGAGGATGGCCAGATTAGGCGGTGCCTCGGCCGGGCCGGCGGCCTCCAGTTCGATCACCGTGTCCGTCGGCAGGGGCGCGAAGTCGACGGTTGCCCAGTTCGATCGTTGGAAGTCGCTGACGATGATCAGTTCCCGCCGCGTGCCGCTGTCGCCGCCGGCCGTGCTCAGCATCTCGGCCGCGACCGCAACCGCGGCCTGGACGTTCAGTCGTTCCGGCGCCACCTGGGTTCGCGACAATTCATCTTTCAACGCGGCGACATTGGCGGAGCATTGCTCGAAGACCGGGCGCGCTTTCGTCCCGGCCAGGATCAGGTTGGCACGCAGTCCTGCTCGGTGAGCCAGGTACTCAGCAGCCACCGACCGGGCTCGCTCGAACACACTGATGCCCCGCGCCGAGGCGGCCATGCTCTGACTCACGTCCAGGATGACCACCCGCACCGTGTTGGCCGAATCATCCGCCCCGATCAGAGGCTTCTCGCCGATCAGAGGCCGGGTGAACGCCCATGCGAGCAATCCCACCGCCAGCGTCCGAAGCGCCAGGATCAGAAAGTTGCGCAACCGGTGGAAAGTCCTCCGCTGGTGAATGACCTCCTGCACGAATCGCATGGTCGAGAGCGGCAGCCGCACCGGCCGCGGACGAGTGAGGTAGTGGATGAGCACCGGAAGACCCAGGGTCATTGCGCCGAGCACAAACATCCAGGGGTGCAGAAAGCTCATGGTTCGGCGACCTCCCTGGAGTCCAAGCCGCAGGGTTCAGGGTTCAGGGTTCGGGGTTCAGAGAAGAAAGGATGAAGGATGAAGGATGAGGGATGAATGGAGGATGGAACAAGGAGAGCCGGGCTCTGCGCTGATCGGCTCCTATGAATCCCGGATTCACACGACCGCCACTGCGAACCCGTTCGGGGCATGGGTATGTCCGGGGTTGGCTTTCTTGTCTTCATCCTTCAGCCTTCCGCCTTCATCCTTCTACCCGGCTCTCTCCACCAGGAACCCTGCCAGCGTCTGCAAATACGGAATCGCCGTCGACACCCGCCGATAGTCGCACCCGGCGGCCAGTGCAGATGTTCGAATACTGGCCACGTGGGCCGCGAATCTCTGCTGATACGTGGCCCGAATATCGGCCGGCGAGCAGTCAACATGCCCCTCGTTCTCCAGTCCGTCAAAGCGGTATGCCAGCCCTTGCGGCAGACGCTCCTCGTCCGGATGAATCACATGGAGAATGATCACCTCCCAGAACTGATGCCGGAACAACCGCAACGACGAGAAAACGGCCTCCACGTCCTGATCCAGGAAATCGCTCATCAGCATCAGCACCCCGCGTCGAGGCGAGCGTTCGAACAGTTCTCGCAGTCCGTCGGCCATCCGGGTGACCGGCTCGGTGCCAATGGTCTCGATTCGCTCCTGGATCTGCAGAATGTGCCCGCGTGTGCTGCCGGGCGGGATCATCTCCGCCAATTTGTCCGTCAACAGGGCCAGCCCAACCTGGTCCTGCTGCCGGCTGACGACGTGACTGAGCGCGGTGGCCAGGTACTGCACGTACTCCAGTTTCGATCCTCGCATGTCGCTGCGGCCGCGAGATCCGAACAGCATTGACCCGCTGGCGTCGATGGCCAGCGTACACAACAGGTTCGTCTCGTCTTGATACAGCCGCAGGTAGGCACGCCCGGTCCGAGCCAGAACCTTCCAGTCCAGGCGGCGCAGATCCTCGCCTTCGACGTATTCGCGGAAATCGACGAACTCGCCCGCTCCACCCTGCAGCCGCGACTGGTGCCGTCCGCTGTAGACGCCCTCGATCCGGTGCCGCGTGGTGAACCGCATGTGCTCAAGCGAGGCCAGGGCTCGCAGGTCGAGATATCGGCTTCTTGACTCGGTTGGCGGTGCACTCATGGCTGGCTCCCGGCCAAACCGTTAGTGGGCAACGGTTTCCAGCAGGTGGTGGATGATCTTCTCCGAGCTCACTCCGTCACCGACCGCCCGATGGTTCGGGATAATCCGGTGTCGCAGGATCGGCAGGGCCAGAGCCCGGATGTCCTCGATGATCGGTGCGGTACGTCCTTCCAGCAGCGCACGAGCCTTGGCCGCCCACATCAGATTCTGAGGACCCCGCGGCCCGGCACCCCAGGCGATGTAGTCCTTGGCATATTGGTCTGCCCGGGGGTCCCCGGGTCGGCTCGCCCCGCACAGTCGGACGGAATAGCCGACCACGCTCTTGGGTGCAGGTACCGACAGCACCAGATCGCGAAGCTCCAGAAACTCAGCCCGGTCAAACGCTGCCTCAGGCAAAGGCGGTGTTCCGCCGGTGGTCTTCTCGACGATTTCCTCTTCCTGCTCGGGAGTCGGGTAGTCGATGTGGATTTCCATCATGAACCGGTCGAGTTGGGCTTCCGGTAGCGGATAGGTCCCTTCCTGCTCGATCGGGTTCTGTGTGGCCACCACGAGGAACGGCTCGGCCAGCTCATGGGTCTCACCCCCGACTGTAACATGCTTCTCCGCCATGGATTCCAGCAGAGCGGATTGGGTCTTCGGGGCGGCCCGGTTGATTTCGTCAGCCAGCAGCAGGTTGGCGAACACCGGCCCCGGCCGGAAGGTCATCCTCGGCTGGCCGGTCTGCTCGTCGCGGCTCAGAAGCTCGTAACCAGTGATGTCCGACGGCATCAGGTCGGGCGTGAACTGCACCCGCTTGAATTTCCAGCGAAATGCCGATGCTAAGGCCTTGACCATCAAGGTCTTAGCCAGGCCGGGCACGCCGACCAGCAGGGCGTGTGAGCCGGTCAGGGCGCAAGTCAACAACAGGTCAATGGTCACGTCCTGCCCCACGACCACTTGGTGCAGGCTCTCTCGGATCGCCTGGACCCGTTCGGTGAATGATTCGACCTTCTCCCGCGCCAAATGCACATCAGTGCTTTGTGAGATCATTGTCTGTTCCCTGCTGAATGGATTCTGTTCGAACGCGGGGCCGAACCCGGTCCCCGCCCCGTTTTGTGAGGTCAAACCCCGAGCGCCGCCTCTGCCCGCCCCCCGTTAAAGTGGGTCGAGGAGACCGCTAGCCACCCGGGGCAGTTCTCCGCCTCATGCCGGACAAACAGCATACAGCGCCGGAGGCAACTGCTTCCAGTCGCGGAGCCACTCCCGGCCAAGTCGCTTCCCGCCGCGCCAAGGCCCTATGAACAAAGACCCCCTCACCAAGCAATCGTTACAGTGCGCCGGCCCGATCCAGCGTGGTTCTTTCGAGGCAGAGGCTTCCAGATGCTCTCAGGGACGTCAGGTTGTCTTACTGCTACTACACATATATACGCGCAAATACCCTAAAAGTTCCCGGGAAGACCAGCCAAAAAGCACGAAATCTGGGGAAGCGGTCCTGTTTTCGCGACCGGCTGTGCCCAATGGGCGGGTGTCCGTTCCCGCTGCAACCCACCGCCACGGTCCTCTGCGCACGAGGCCGGTCGTTTTGTTGGCATGACGACTGGTGGTCAAGGCAGCGCGCATCGCCGCTGAGCCTTCACCTTCGGTCCCTCAGCGCGTCTTGCGGACGGCGGCCTTGACCATCTGGGGACTCGCGTGCTGCAGGTCCCGACCCGATCTGAACATGAGCAGCTTCGGCAGCCGGACCATGAGCTTCTCCGTCACGTCTTTGCCGAGTGGATTCGGCGTTACGAAGGTCAAATTCGCCAGATTCGGGTTCTGCTGCAGTTTGAGAAGCCCCTTCTCGGTCAGGTTGCCCGAGATGGTCAGATGATCGAGCCGCTTCATCCCCGCCAGATGGTCCAGCCCGGCATCCGTGATGCCCTCGCCTCCGACTCCCAGTCTCTCCATCTTGGTCAGCCCCGCCAAGTGGGCCAGACCCGCGTCACTGATCCCGCGGAGCCACGGCATCTGGAACCATTCCAGATTTGGGAGCCTCGCAAGGCAGGCCAGATCCTCGTCCCGCAACGCCTCACCCTTGTGGATAGGTCCTACCGTCAGTTGGCGAAGACTGACCAGGCCCGAAATGTCCATAAAACTCTCATCCGGCGTGACGCCGTGCAGAGTCAGAGTCTTCAGGTCTCGCAGGCCGTTGAGCTGTGCAAGGCCGGAGGTCGTCAGCTTGGCCTCGTGGATCGAAAGACCCTCCAGCAGGGTCAGTTTGCTCAATTCACCCAGACCCTTGTTCGTAATCGGAGAATAGAACAGCGATAGGTTGGTGAGCTTGTTGCACTTGGCGATAAACACCATGCCGGCGTCGCTGATGTTCTGCCCGCCTACGTGGAGGCTCTCCAGGTCAGCCATCTTGCCCACCTGTTCGAGCACCTCGTCGCCGTAGGTGCCGTTGGAGGATCCGCCGAGCCACAGCCTTCGCAGGTGGGGCTTGGTCGCCAGAAGATCAACCGTGGCTGGCCGGCTGATGCCGTCCGGCAGTTCCAGCCGATGGAGATCTGTCAGGGGCTGCGGATACTCCGCCCCCGCATCGCCGATACCGGTGTGGGTGATGTCCAGCTGACGAAGCGCTTTCATCTTGGCGACGTGCGCCATGCCCCGGTCGGTGATCTTCGTATTGTGGAAAAGGCCGAGACGTTCAAGGTTCGTCATGCCCGACAAGTGAGCCAGCACCGCGTCACCGCTACCGCTCATGCGGAACGGG